>JBFXDI010000023.1:0-39998 GCA_050181295.1 Parvibaculaceae bacterium
CTCCTGGTCGATGCGCAGCGTCGGGATTGGCTGAGACTCATCAAGTCGGAGAATGTCGGCCCCGCGACCTTCCAGCAGCTTCTCAACCGCTACGGTGGAGCTGCGCAGGCGCTCGAGGCCTTGCCGGAGCTCGGCCGCCGCGGCGGCCTGATCCGGCCCATCCGCATCTATCCCGCCGAAGACGCAGATCGCGACCTCGAGCGGGCGGGAAGTCTTGGCGCCCGTTTCGTGGCCTTGGGAGAGCCGGACTATCCGCCGCTGCTCCGCCACATCGACAGCGCGCCGCCGCTCGTCTGCATGAAGGGGCGGCTGGAGATCCTGCAGCAGTCATGCGTGGCGCTCGTGGGCGCGCGGGAAGCCTCGGCGCTCGGACGCCGCTTCACGCGCGAGCTTGCGGCGGCTTTCGGCGCCGAGAGCCTGACGGTGGTCTCAGGTCTCGCCCGCGGCATCGACACAGCGGCGCACGAGGCCTCGCTCGAGACGGGGACAGTGGCCGTGCTCGCGGGCGGGATCGACGTGATCTACCCGCCCGAGAACGCCACGCTGCACGAAGCCATCGGCGAGCGTGGCGTGCTGCTTTCCGAAATGACGCCGGGAACCACGCCGCGCGCCGAGTTCTTTCCACGCCGCAACCGGCTCATCGCCGGCATGAGCTTGGGCGTCGTCGTTGTCGAGGCGCGCCTGCGGTCGGGCTCGCTCATCACCGCGCGGCTGGCTGGAGAAATGGGCCGCGAGGTCTTCGCGGTGCCGGGCTCTCCGCTCGACCCGCGCGCCGGCGGTACGAATCGGTTGATCCGCGAGGGTGCGACACTGACGACGGGGCCTGAGGACGTGCTCGAGGTGCTGAGAGGGCTTGGCGAGCGCCTGCGGGACGCGCCGGACGCCCTTTTCGAGCCCGACGAGCCCGTTTCCGTCGCGCCAAGGGACGTGCCGGCAGGCCTGCGGGAAATCGTCCTTTCGCTGCTCGGCGCCTCGGCCGTCGAGATCGACGACCTCATCCGGGAGAGCCACGCGCCGGCCGGCGCGGTCCTTGCGGTGCTTCTTGAGCTTGAAGTGGCGGGAAGGCTCGAGCGGCTGCCCGGTCAACGCGTCCTGCTGACGTCGGAGTGAGGCGGCTTTTCGGGCATTCCGCTCCTGTCCAGGGCTTCCATGGCCACCATGTCGAGGAGATAGGCCAGGAACTTGAGCTTCGCCCGTCGCGCCACGGTTCTGAGGCCAACCGTGATTTCGGCGATGTACCGTGCCGTCTCCACCGGGTCCAAAGGCGTTCCACCCGTTTCTTCCGCCGGAGAAAGTCCTGATTCTGCCCGCTTTTTCTTGCTGGCTTTCATCGGAACGGGGGCCTCTTCCGTAACGATTCCAGGATATAACTTATGGTCACATATAGCGCTGCACAAACAATCTATGCGTGTAAAACAGCTCTTGAAGTTGCAGCGGCTCGTTACAATCTCGGGAGGGTTCGGCTCTTGTCCCTTCCGCCACAGTTCGACTAAGAGGCCCCACGCCGCGCTTCCGTGGCGCTGCAACAAGGACTGCTTGATTCCGCAATGAACGTCGTCGTCGTCGAGTCGCCCACCAAGGCGAAGACCATCAACAAATACCTCGGGCCCGGCTACACGGTGCTCGCCTCCTACGGCCATGTCCGCGATCTTCCGGCCAAGGACGGTTCCGTCCGTCCCGACGAGGACTTCGCCATGTCCTGGGAGATCGACGGCAAGTCGGCCAAGCGCATGAGCGCCATCGCCGACGCCATGAGGGGCGCCGACAAGCTGATCCTCGCCACCGACCCCGACCGCGAGGGAGAGGCCATTTCCTGGCACGTGCTGGAAATCCTCAAGCGCAAGAAGGCGGTCTCCGACAAGGCGATCGAGCGGGTGGTGTTCAACGCCATCACCCGTCAGTCGGTGCTCGAGGCCATGCAGAATCCGCGCGGCATCGACAACGCGCTGGTGGAGGCCTATCTGGCGCGCCGCGCGCTCGACTATCTGGTGGGATTCACGCTTTCCCCGGTGCTCTGGAGAAAGCTGCCGGGCGCCCGCTCCGCCGGCCGCGTGCAGTCGGTGGCACTCAGGCTGGTCTGCGACCGCGAACTCGAGATCGAGTCCTTTAGGACCGAGGAGTACTGGACCATCGAGGCCGCCTTCCGCACCGACCGGGGCGAGAGCTTCGCGGCGCGCCTCGCGGCCATTAACGGCGAGCGGCTGGACAAGTTCGCCTTCAGGGACGAGGCCTCCGCCCGCGCTGTCGAGGCGGCGCTGAAGGACGCCCGCTTCTCCGTCGAGGCCGTCGAGAGCCGCCCGACGAAGCGCAATCCGGCGCCCCCCTTCACCACCTCGACGCTGCAGCAGGAGGCCTCGCGGAAGCTCGGCTTCTCATCCTCCCAGACCATGCAGATCGCCCAGAAGCTCTACGAAGGCGTGGACATAGGAGGCGAGACGGTCGGCCTCATCACCTATATGCGCACCGACGGAGTGCAGATGGCCGGCGAGGCGATCGCCTCGGTGCGCAACGCCATCCAGCGCTCCTATGGCGAGCCCTACGTTCCGAGCTCTCCGCGCATGTACAAGACCAAGGCGAAGAACGCGCAGGAAGCCCACGAGGCCATCCGGCCGACCGACGCGTTCCGCTCGCCGGACAAGCTCCGGCGGACGCTCGATGACGCCGCCTGGAAGCTCTACGACCTCATCTGGAAGCGCACCGTCGCAAGCCAGATGGAAAGCGCCGAGATCGAACGCACGACGGCCGACGTCGTGGCGACCGGCGCAGATGGCAAGCGCTACACCTTCCGCGCCACGGGCTCCGTCGTGCGCTTCGACGGCTTCCTCAAGCTCTACCAGGAAGGCCGCGACGACGAGGAGGACGAGGACAGCAAGCGCCTTCCTCCGCTCGCCCGCGGCGATCGGGCCGGCGCCGAGAAGATCGAGGGCCAGCAGCATTTCACCGAGCCGCCGCCCCGCTACTCGGAAGCCTCGCTCATCAAGAAGATGGAAGAGCTGGGCATCGGCCGCCCCTCGACCTACACGGCCATTCTGACCGTGCTGCGCGACCGGGGCTATGTGCGCGTGGACAGGCGCAAGCTGATCCCCGAGGACAAGGGCCGCATCGTCACAGCATTCCTGGAATCCTTCTTCCGGCGCTATGTCGAATACGACTTCACCGCCAATCTGGAGGAGGACCTCGACCGTGTCTCGGCCGGCGAAACCGACTGGAAGACCGTGCTCGAGAACTTCTGGCGCGCCTTCATCGGCTCCGTCGACGAGATCAAGGATCTTCGGGTCTCTGAGGTCCTGGACGCGTTGAACGAGCTCCTGGGCCCTCACATTTTTCCGGCGCGCGCCGACGGCGGACCCCCGCGCCAGTGCCCGTCATGCCAGGAGGGTCAGCTATCGCTGAAGCTCGGCAAGTACGGCGCCTTCATCGGCTGCTCGAACTATCCCGAGTGCCGCTTTACGCGCCAGCTCGGCAATGGCGAGGAGGGCAAGGAAGCGGTGCCCCCCGAGGGCATCCTCCTGGGCAGCGATCCCGAAACGGGCGAACCGATCACCCGCCATGACGGCCGCTTCGGACCCTACGTGCAGCGGGGCAAGGGCGAGGATGGCGGCAAGCCTCCGCGCGCCTCGATCCCGAAGAGCGTGCCGCCCGAGAACGTGGACCTGGAGCTTGCGTTGCGGCTCCTCTCGCTGCCGCGCGAGGTAGGCCTGCATCCCGAGACAGGCAAGCCCATTACTGCCGGCCTCGGCCGCTACGGACCCTTCGTGCAGCATGACGGCAAATACGCCAACCTCGACTCCTTCGAGGAGATCTTCGAGGTGGGCCTCAACCGCGCCGTCGACGCGCTGGCGAGCAAGCAGTCGCGCGGACGGCGCGGTTCGGCCGGAGCCCTTCGGGAACTTGGCGAGCATCCGGCGGGCGGCGGCAATATTCAGGTCATGTCGGGCCGCTACGGCCCTTATGTGAAATACGGCAAGGTGAATGCCACCCTGCCCCGTTCGCTTACGCCCGAGGCCATCACGCTCGAGGAGGCGGTTGCGCTCATCGCGGAAAAGGAAGCCAAGGGACCGGCTGCCAAGAAACGCGCGCCCGCCAAGAAGGCTTCCGCCGCCAAGAAAAGCCCGGCGAAGAAGGCGGCGCGCAAGGCGAGCGCCGGATGAGCCCGTTCCGGATGGTCGGAACCGATCTCTTCTCCCTACCTTTTGTCATGGCTGTGCGGAACTGAGCGGACCATGGCGAAACGCGCGCTGAAGAAACCTCCATCTACCCTGCCCCGCGAGGATGAGATACTGGCGTTCCTGGCCAAGCAGGAGGGCAAGCCCGGCAAGCGCGAGATCGCGCGTGCCTTCGGGCTGCGTTCCTCGGCCGAGAAGATGGCGCTGAAGGCGATGCTCAAGCGCATGACCACCGAGGGGACGCTCAAGCGTTCGAGCCGCAAGTTCTCCGATCCCCGGCGCCTGCCGCCTGTCGCCGTGCTCAACATCGGCCCGGCCGATGCGGACGGCGAACTCACCGCCTCGCCTGCCGAATGGGATCCGGACGACGGCCAGCCGCCGCGCATCCTCGTGCGCTGGCGCGGCGATGACGGACCGCCTCCCCGCACCGGCGATCGCATCCTCGCCCGCCTGCGCGAGACGGAGGATGCCGATTACCCCTACGAGGCGCGGCTGTTGCGCCGGCTTGCGGCCCGCGCCACCCGGATTCTGGGCGTGCTGCGGCCGTCAGGCTCCGACTTCCGGCTGGTTCCCGCCGACAAGAAGGCGCGCGGTGAGTTGGACGTTCTGGCGGCCGATTCCGGCGGCGCGGTGCCGGGCGAGCTGGTGGCGGCGGAGACCTATCGCGACACTGGCCGCGGACTCATCCGGGCTCGCGTGCTGGAACGCCTGGGCTCCATGGACGACCAGCGCAACATTTCCCTCATTGCCATCCACGAGCACGGCATCCCGAACCGCTTTCCCGATGCGGTGCTGGCCGAAACCACGAAGCTCAAGCTCGCCGGCACGGCTGGCCGCGTCGATATCCGGAGCCTGCCGCTTGTCACCATCGACCCGGCGGACGCCCGCGACCACGACGACGCCGTTTACGCGGAGGCCGACGAGGCGGAGGACAATCCGGGCGGCGTGAAGGTCGTGGTCGCCATCGCGGATGTCGCTCACTATGTGCGTTCCGGCACGGCGCTCGACCGTGAGGCGCGGCTGCGTGGCAACTCCGTTTATTTCCCCGATCGCGTCGTGCCGATGCTGCCCGAACGCATCTCCAACGATCTCTGCTCGCTGGTCGAAGGCAAGGACCGCCCGGCGCTCGCCTGCTTCATGACCTTCGACCGGCTGGGCCGCAAGCGCGCCCACCGATTCGAGCGCGTGCTCATGCGCTCGCAAGCCTCCCTCACCTACGAGCAGGCCCAGGCCGCCACCGACGGCCGTCCCGACGACATGACCGGCCCGCTGATGGAGAGCGCGCTGAAGCCCCTGTGGAATGCCTATAACGTGCTGATGGCCGGCCGCAGGCGGCGCGAGCCTCTGGAGCTCGATATCCCGGAGCGGAAGCTGGTGCTCGACGCGCACGGCATGATCGAGCGCGTGGTGACGCCCGAGCGCCTCGATTCCCACCGGCTCATCGAGGAGTTCATGATCCAGGCCAACGTGGCGGCCGCCGAGGCGCTGGAATCGAAGCGCTCGCCCGTGATGTACCGGGTGCATGAGGCGCCCTCCAGGGAGAAGCTCGCCGCCCTGAACGACTTTCTGTCTACCGTTGGACTCACTGGTCCCAAGGGCCAAGTGGTAAAACCCTCGAACTTCAACCGCATCCTCGCCATGGTGGCCGGCAAGGAGAACCAGCATCTCGTCAACGAGGTGGTGCTGCGAACGCAGGCGCAGGCCGTCTACAGCCCCGAGAACGCCGGGCATTTCGGATTGAACCTGCGCCGCTATGCCCACTTCACCTCCCCCATCCGGCGCTATGCCGATCTTCTTGTCCACCGCGCGCTCATCACCGCCTTCGGCTTCGGCAAGGACGGGCTGTCGGCGGAGGATGTCGAGGGGATCTCCGAAACGGCCGACATCATCTCGGCGGCCGAGCGGCGCGCCATGGCAGCCGAGCGCGATACCGTCGACCGGCTGATCGCGTCGCATCTGAAAGGCCAGGTCGGCGCCCGCTTTTCCGCCCGGATCGGCGGTGTCGTGGGCGCCGGGCTGTTCGTGAAGCTCGATGAGTCCGGCGCCGACGGCTTCGTGCCGGTCTCGACGCTGGGATCGGACTATTATGTGCTCGACTCCGCCCAGCGCGCGCTCATCGGCCGCGACACGGGCGAGACCTATCGGCTGGGTGATCCTGTGGAGGTGCTGCTGCGCGAGGCGACGCCGGTCGCGGGCGGGCTTCGCTTCGAGATGCTGTCCGACGGTCGCAAGGGCAAGAAACCGCCCAAGGGCCTGCGCACGGTGCGGCGGGCTGGTCCGCCCCGTCGCCGGCGATAGGTCGGAGACGGCATGAAATGACCATGCGGGTCCGCAAGCTGATCGGCATCGTCGTGACGCTGCTCTTTCTTGCCGTCTATTGCCTGATCGCCATGGCGGTCGGAGTCAACCATTTCGCGGATGCCCCGGGATGGGCGAAGGGCCTGTTCTACGTGATCGCCGGGCTGGCGTGGCTGCCCGTTCCGATGGCGCTCATCGTCTGGATGCAGCGCCCCTGAGGAAGCCAACCGTCAGGCGGCCCTGACCAGCTTGAAGCCGTTCCAGAGCAGGAATGGCGCGCCGGACAAGAGCACGTCGACATAGCGCGGCTTCTGGAAGGCGCCGTTGAGCGACACCCGCGGCAGGGCCGTGAGGTGCTGGCGATGCTCGGCGAAGATCAACCCCTTGCGCGTGGTGACGGCAGCCTCGAATCCCGCCTCTTCGATGAGCTTGAAGTCGCGCGGGCCCGCGGACGTCTCATCGCCATAGGGATAGGCGAAGAAGCGGACATTCGCGCCCGTCTCCTGCATGATGCGCGAGCGGGACTCCCGCGCCTCCTCCAGGACTTCGGCCGGAGGCAGCTTGGCCACCGCATAGTGGTTGATCGTGTGGGCACCCAGCGTGCAGAGCGGGTCGGCCGCGAGATTGCGGAGCTCCGTCCAGGACATGGCTTCGGCGCGGCAGAGAGCATCGAGATCGATGCCGTGCGCCTCGCAGAGGTTGCGGATCCACCGGCGCTGGCTCTTCTGCTTCATATGGCGCAGCGGCCAGTAGATTTTCTCGTAGGCCGCCTGCTTCTGCGCATCCGTCTCGGTGATGAGCGTTTCCTTGCGCAGGCCGAACTCGACCGTCAACTGCTGCTCGCCGGCGATCACGGCCTCTAGTCCCCGCCACCACAGCTCGCACTTTCCGTCCGTGATGGCCGGCGCCACGAAGACGGTGAAAGGGCAGTCGTGGCGGCGGAAGACCGGCCAGGCATGCTCGTAGATGTCGTAATAGGCATCGTCGATCGTGAAGCAGGCGAAGGGCTCATCCTGCCGTCCCGTCTTCACCCGCTCGACCGCCTCCGCAAAGGAGACGAGGCGATAGCCCCGCGCCTTCGCGAGGAGGATGACGGCGTCGAGAAACTTGGGCGAGATTTCCAGTCCCGCATTGGGCGCGAAACCCTCGACCTCGCCGCCGCCCGGGCGCACATGGTGCAGCATGAAGATGGCGCCAAGGCCGCCGAGCGAACCGGAAAGCATGCGCGAGATGCCGGAAAAATAGAGAAGATCCAAGCTCTTGCGCAGTAAGGCATCCTTGGTCATGGCACGGCTCTCGATGGATCGAAACGGGACAGATCCCGCAAGACCCGTACCAGCCGAACCTTTACGGCCGCTTTCCAGCCCAGAGGTCTGCTTTCAGTCGCCCACGACCATCTTTTCGGGAGCGCGGGCTGACGAAGCCCCGTTGGCTTCCGCGAAACGCACCACCTGCACCGCGCTGAGACCCATGTCGCCGAGTTCCGAAAGGAGCGCCGCCGTGTGCCCGGAATGGCGCGTGCCTGCGAAGACGACGCCTGCATGGCACTTCGCCACCGTCTCCCGCTCGCCCGCATCCGAAAGCGGCCGCCCGACGTGCACGAGCACCACGTCGTAGGCCTTGCCGAGGGCAGCGAGCACCTTGTCCATGCGGCTCGACGTCATCGTATCGGTGAGGTCGGCGCCCTCCGCTCCTGCGCCGAGCAGATGCACTTCGCTGGCGGGATCCTTGACGATCACGTCGCCGAACTTGGCGCGTCCGGCGAGCAGGTCCCGGAGGCCTGGTCGCGCGGCCTTGCCGACGATGCGGCCGATCCACTCGCTTTCGGCGGCAGCATCCACCAGCACGACCTTGCTTTCCTGTGCCGCAAGCAGACGCGCAAGCGCCAGCACGGCCGCCGCCCCGTCCACGCCGACGTCGTCGCCCGCAACGAGCGCAAGGCGACGCACGCCGAGCGTCTGCCGGAGGCTCGTGCACCAGGATATGAGGGGTTTGAGAGAGGAGACGAAGGGTCCGTCCATATGCGCGGCCACCGATGCCGCGTCACCATAGGCGGCCGTGCGTGGCACGATGCAGAGGGACGGCATGGGCTGAGCGGCGGCCGGTTCCGTGCGAGGCGGCACCGGGGAAGGCTCGGCAGCGGTTTTCGCACGTGGCGGCGGCGGAGAAGGCTCCGCTGCTGGCTGTATCCGAGTTTCAGGAGCCTCCTCCTCGGCCACCGTCTCCTCGACAGGCGCCGTCGGCGCCGCTTCATACGGTTCCTCGACGACCTCCTCCGCCACGGCCTCGTCCGCGGGAGGTTCCATGACCGCCCGGACAGCATCGGCGTCGAACTCGGCTTGTGGCGCGGCGACTTCCTTGAGCGGCTGCGGACGGAAAAGTGGCATCCGCGGCTCGGCTTGCGGGATCGTCGTGTCCGGCCAGCGCATCATCGGCGGTACGGGAAACGGCCGGTCCACCGTGCGCAGCGCCCTCCGGCGCCTGAGAGCCTCGCGGCCGAAATCGCCCTGCGCCGGATAGGGCGCGCCGGAACCTCCCTTCATCACTTCCGCCATGAAGGCGAGCCCGAGACCGATCGTGAAGCCGCCGAGACTGGCAAGCAGGATGATCGGAACGGACTTCGGGAAGGAGGGCTCGGTCGGAGGATCGGCGCGCGAGATGATGCGCGCGATGCCGGGCTGCGCGAGCACCTCCTGACGCGCGCTCGCGTCGCTGAACTTGTCGAGGAAGGATTCGAGCAGGTTGCGGTTGGCCGTCGCCTCGCGCTCGAGCGCCCTGAGCTTCACCTCATCGACATTGCTCTCCCCTACCCGGGTCTTGAGCGACGCGAGGCTTTCGCGCAGCGACGCCTCACGCCCGGCGGCGATCTTCGCCTCCTGCTCCAGCCCGGCCACCACCTTGAGCGCCTCGGAGCGGATCTGGCGATTGAGATCGTCAAGCTCGCGCTTGGCGGCGATGAGGCGCGGGTGATTGTCGAGATAGGTCGCAGAAAGCTCAGCGACATTCCGCCGAACCAGCACCTGCTGTTCCCTGAGGCGCTGGATAAGAGGCGAACTCAGGACAGCGGAGGACGAATCGACGGCGCCCGTGCTGGTGAGGACGTCGCGGATCGCCTTGACCTTGGCCTGCGCCTCGGATTTCGCGGACTCCGCGAGCGTGATCTGCGTGTTGAGCTCCCCGAGTTCCTGGGAGGAGAGCGTCGCCGTCGGCCCTTTCAGGAGGCCCGACTGGGTCCTGAAGCTCTCGACCGCGTCCTCGGACTCGATGACCTTCTTGCGCAGCGTCTCGATCTGCTCCGAAAGCCATTCGCGCGCCCGCGCCGTCGTGTCGGACTGCGCTTCGCGGGTGGAGACGACATAGACCTCTGCGAGCGAATTCGCCACGTCGGCCGCCGTCTGCGGATCGCGCGACGTTCCTTCGATCTCGATCACGCGCGACTCGGCGACCTGGTAGGCCTTGACCTTCTGCGAGAAAGCGGTGAGAGCGCGCTGCTCCGGCGTCTGCTTGCGGGGGTCCTCCCTGAGGCCCAGCAGGATCATCACGCGCTTAAGCTGCGAAAGACCTTTCGAAAGGGGGTCGAACTCCGGAAGCTTTTCGAGCTGCAGGTCGCCGATGACGCGCTTGGCGAGGTCGCGCGAGCGCAGGACCTGCACCTGGCTCGCGATATCTCTTTCGTCAAACTGGCGGCGCTCGTTGGTGGTCTGCTGCGATCGGTCGTAGGGCGTCTCCAGGCTCTCGAGCAGCACCTGCGCATGAGCCGAGTATTCCCGCTCGGCCGTGCGCACGAAGAAGAAGGCGCTGGCGCCGGCCAGGAGCGTGAGAAGCAGGACCATGTACTTGCGTCGCCAGATGCCGCGCATGATGTCTCGCGCATCGATGATGCCGCCGGAAGCCGGCCGCTCTCTCGCGCCGGGAAGCTCTCCTGGATGGGTCGTGTTCACCGGCCTCGCCATGGACAGGGGTGTTCAGGAACTGGCCGCAGCTTCGTCGCACCATGGTAACTTTTCGATTAACGGCCGGCGCCCGAGGATCAAGTCCGTTCAAGCGCTTAATCATCCGCTAACCATGCCGCCGCTACTCTCCCACCACTCGTCCAATAGGTCCGGGGATTGCCGCTCGTGGGTATGCGTTTCGCAGTTCTGATCGTCTCGCTCCTCGTGCTCTCGGGCTGCGCGCGCACGTGGGACCAGCGGCCGCCGACCGCCGAGCCCGGCGGCGTTTCGCTCATGCGGGACGGCACCATCGAGGAGGGTCCGGACGCCGTCGCGAGCACGTCCCGCGCCGCGGCGCGCAACCATTCGGGCTTCGTTCCGCCCTTCGGCTCGAGCGGCATCGCCGCCGCCTATGAGTTCAACAACGGATATCGCATCGGGTCGGGCGACCGCTTGACCATCCGCGTGCTCGGACAGACGGACCTCACTGCGGAATATGTCGTCGATGGTGCGGGCGCGATCTCCATGCCGCTCGTCAACTCGCTGCCGGTCGCTGGTCTCACAACGCCCGAGGCCGAACGGATGATCGTTGCAAGGCTGCGCAACGGCTTCCTCCGCGATCCCAATGTTTCGGTGCAGGTGACGAGCACACGTCCCTTCTACATCCTGGGCGAGGTGAACCAGGCCGGGAGCTATTCGTACCAGAACGGGATGACGGTGCAGCAGGCGGTCGCCATCGCCAACGGCTATTCGCCGCGCGCCAACCAGGGAAGAGTGCTGCTCACCCGCACGAGCGCCGACGGCACCCAGTCGCGCGAGGTGCCGGTCACCACGCAGATCTATCCGGGCGACGTCGTTTACGTGCGCGAGCGCTGGTTCTGATCCCGCCCAGCGGAGCATGCCATGCACCGGCGGCGGCTGCGCATTCTGCTCATCTTCCGCGCTCCCGTGGGCGGGCTTTTCCGCCACGTCCACGATCTCGCGCGCGGGCTCAGCGGGCTCGGTCACGAAGTTGGAATCGTTTGCGATTCCCTGACGGGCGGGGAAGCGGCCGAGAGCCGCCTGGCGGAAGCTGAGGCCTATTGCGGGCTTGGCGTCCATCGCCTGCCGATGCACCGCATGCCGGGACTGGGCGATCTCGCTGCCGCACGGGCCGTGAGGCGCCACTGCGCCGGGCTCAGCCCCGACATCCTGCACGGCCACGGCGCGAAGGGCGGCGCCTATGCCCGCCTAGCCGCGAGGGGCCTGGGAGCACGCGCCTTCTATACCCCCCACGGCGGGAGCCTTCATTTCGAGTGGAAGTCGGCTCAAGGCGCCGTGTTCCTCACGACCGAGCGCCTGCTCTTGCCACGCACCGACGGGTTTCTCTTCGTCTGCGAGTTTGAGCGACAGGCCTTTGCGGCCAAGCTAGGGCTCGGGAAGGTGCCGAGCCTGGTGGCGCACAATGGCTTGTGGCCGGAGGAGTTTTCGGAGGTCCCGATCGGGAGCCGCGCGTCCGATGTGCTGTTCATCGGCGAGCTTCGCGATCTGAAAGGCGTCGATGTGCTGCTTGATGCCCTGGGACACCTCGACCGGAGCGGAAGGCCCGTCACCGCCACGATCGTCGGCGGGGGCGCCATGCGGGCGGACTACGAGGCGCAAGCCGCAAGGCTGGGCCTCGCGTCGAAGGTGAATTTCGCAGGCCCTTTGCCGGCACGGCAGGCTTTCGCCCTCGGGCGCCTTTTCGTGGTGCCGTCGCGCGCCGAGTCGTTCCCTTACGTGATCCTGGAAGCGGTCGCGGCCGGGAAAGCCGTGATCGCAAGCGACGTTGGCGGCATCGGGGAAATGCTTCCAGCCGCCAACCTCGTGCCGGCGGGTGATCCGCAGGCGCTCGCACAGGCAATCCGGGCCGGGCTCGATGATCTCGACTCGCTGCGATCGGCCGAGCTTCGCTCAACTTTCCGTGCGCGCTTCAGCGCTTCGGCAATGGCGGAAGCGGTGCGGGACTTCTACGCGAAAATTCTGGCGGGCAAAGAGGCGACGACCGATCAGATCGGAGCAGCCCGGTAATCTTCCCTTAACCTCCACCTCGCACCGTCTTGGCTGCACCACCGTCTAGGCCCACGACTTGCTTTGACCAATGCGAATTTAACCATGTCCCAAACTGAAGCAGCATAGGTCATGCGTCACGACAGGCATTGGCAGCAGCGCAATCGGATCACCAAGGGCGACATATCGGCTCTCGGAACACCGCTGGAACTGGAAGAGCCGACACCGCAAGAAACGATCTCTCCGGCGAGCCCGGCCGCCAGGGCCGAAGCCGTGCGCCCAAGGCCGCTCGTGTCCCGCGATGTCGTGACCGGAGCCATCCGAGCGATGGAGACGGCACTCATCATGGCCGTCGCGCTTCTCATATGGGCCGCCTATGTGAGGGACTTCTCGACCTCTGCCGTGGCGGACTACCTGCCGGTCATCGTGGTCGCCGGGTTTGCGCTGCCCATATTCCTGCAGCTCGGCGGCCTATACACGGTTCACGCGCTCATCCGCACCTTCGACCAGATCGCCCGCATCGCGCTTGCCTGGTGCATCGTCTTCGCCGCCATCTTCGCCTTCGTCTTCTTCACGCAGGCCGGCTCGAGCTATTCGCGCGTCTGGCTCGCGACCTGGTTCGTCGGAGGCATCGCCACGCTCGTCCTGTTCCGCATCGGGGTGTCGCTGCTCGTCCGGCGCTGGAACGCCAACGGCCAGTTCGACCGCCAGGCGGTGCTGGTCGGCGGCGGGGGACCGGCCGAGGCCGTCATCTCGGCGCTCGAGAACTCCCGCCACCGCGATGTCTCGATTGTTGGCATTTTCGACGACCGGACCGACGAGCGCTCGCCGCCGCTGGTCGCCGGGCATCGCAAGCTCGGCACTGTCAGCGATCTCGTGTCGTTCGCACGCCAGCGTCGGGTCGACCTTCTGGTCGTCACCCTGCCCCTGACGGCCGAAACGCGTCTGCTGCAGCTCCTGAAGAAGCTCTGGGTGCTGCCGGTCGACATTCGGCTTTCGGCCTACACGCAGAAGCTCCGCTACCGGCCGCGCGCCTATTCCTATATCGGAAACGTCCCCTTCCTCGATATCAGCGACAAGCCGCTCTCCGACTGGAACGCGGTGGTGAAGACAATCGAGGACCGCGTCATCGCCGCGCTCGCCCTGGCCGTGCTCTCGCCCGTGATGCTGCTGGTGGCGCTCGCCATCAAGCTCGACAGCCCCGGACGCGTGCTGTTCAAGCAGCGCCGCTACGGCTTCAACAACGAGCTGATCGAGGTCTACAAGTTCCGCTCCATGCATGCCGAGCAGTCCGATGCCGATGCGCGGAAGCTCGTGACGCGCGACGATCCGCGTGTGACGCGCGTCGGCCGCATCATCCGGAAAACCTCGCTCGACGAGCTGCCGCAGCTCTTCAACGTGCTGAAGGGCAGCCTGTCGCTCGTGGGCCCGCGCCCGCATGCGACCCACGCCAAGGCCGAGAACCGGCTTTATGACGAGGTGGTCGACGGCTACTTCGCCCGCCACAAGGTGAAGCCCGGCATCACGGGCTGGGCGCAGATCAACGGCTGGCGCGGGGAAACCGACACGGAGGAGAAGATCCACCGGCGGGTGGAGCACGATCTCTTCTATATCGAGAACTGGTCGCTGCTGTTCGATCTCTACATTCTCGCGCGCACGCCGATCGCGCTGTTCAAGACAGAGCAGGCCTATTGAGCGCTTCTGACACATACAGGAACGAACGCGGCAGCCTTGCCGTGGCTCCGCCGGCGCTCGACGCGCTCCAGCGCGCCGCCCTGTGGCTCTTCGTGTTCTCCGGCTGGTACGTGGTCGTGGAGCCCGCACCATACGAGTTCCTGTTCCTGGTCGCTCTCCTCCTGCATGTTCCGGCCGGCCTGAGCATCCACCGCTCGGCATCGCCGTTGGTGCTGTTCCTCATCCTCTTCCTGCTTGGCGGTTTCGCGTCCCTGGTGCCGGTGCTCTACCTGCCGAAGACGGCGCAGTATTTCCTCGTCTCCTTCTACATGGCGATGGCGAGCATCTTCATCTGCTTCTGCATCACCGCCGATCCTGTCCGCCGCACCATGACCATTCGCAACGCCTGGATCTGCGCGGCCGTCGTGGCCTCGATCCTGGGCATGATCGGGTACTTCAAGATCGGAGGGATGGGCGAGGCGTGGGCTCCGAGCTGGCGCGCCCAGGGCACCTTCAAGGACCCGAACGTGCTCTCGACCTTCCTCGTCCCGCCTGCCGTCTTCCTGATCCATGGCTTCCTGCTCGGCACGCAGCGACACCGGATCCTTTCCGGCATCGCTCTGGCGATCATACTGGCAGGCATCTTCCTCGCCTTCTCGCGCGGCGCCTGGTTCAACATCCTCGCCAGCGTGGTCCTGCTGTTCGGGCTGACTTTCTATCTCGCGCCGACATGGGCGCTGCGAACGCGGCTCGTGCTGATGGCCGCCGTCGGTTTCGTGCTGGCGCTGGCGGCGGTGAGCTTCGCGCTCCATTTCGAGGCGGTGCGCAGCATCTTCGAGCTCAGGGCGAGCCTCGTTCAGACCTATGACGCCGGCGAATATGGCCGTTTCGGCAACCAGCTCCGCAGCCTCTCATACCTGGTCGAGTCGCCGAACGGCTTCGGGCCGTTCCAGTTCGCCGCGATGTTCGGCAAGGATCCGCACAACGTCTTCGTCAATGCCTTCGCGGCCTATGGCTGGCTCGGCGGCTTTTCCTACGTGCTGCTTTGCGTGGCGACGATTGTCGCGGGCCTCAAGGCGGCCTTCATGCGCACACCCTGGCAAGCCTTTGCCATCGCCGCCGTCTGTCCCATGGTGAGCATGATCTTCCAGGGCATCCAGATTGACACCGACCACTGGCGCCACTTCTATCTGCTCCTGGGCATGGTGTGGGGATTGTTCGCGGCCTCCGTCGCGCATGCGCGAACGGCGGAAGCCCGAGGGACCTGGACGGACATCACCGAAGGTGGCGAATCCTCGGGCCCACGAACAGGAAGAACCCCACAATCATCGCGATGACGCCGAAGGGGGCGAGCCACAGATCCCTGACATCGATGAGGACCGGCACCAGTGCCCCGATGCCCAGTCCCAGGCACGCTCCAGCGCCCCAGTCCGTTCCGCGGTACCCCATGTCCATGTCCTCCCCGACATGCACACAAGTCACGACTCGGAATCTTTATCCCAAGGCGGGGAAGGACGAAAGGGCTCTGAGGCCCGACCAAAAGACGGGCCGCTGCCGGCGGAGCTCAGGAGGCTGCGGGAAAACGGAAATGGTCGGAGCGGCGGGATTCGAACCCACGACCCCTAGTCCCCCAGACTAGTGCGCTACCGGGCTGCGCTACGCTCCGACGGGGCCGCATATAACACCTGCAGGCGACGGGTGAAAGGGGCGCAAGTCCCTAGGCCCCCGCCGCGGCGCGACATTGACAGATCGCGCTCGTCCGTGCGACGAGAGGCTTCGGTGGTGTCCGGAGAGCAGACGCTCGATGGGCCTAAGAGGGAACACGGTGCGGACGACCCAACCAGGGTCCAAATCCGTGGCTGCCCCCGCAACTGTGAGCGGATAGGGTCATGCGCCCGGCAAGCGTCGGGAGGTCACTGGG
This sequence comes from Parvibaculaceae bacterium, assembly GCA_050181295.1. Taxonomy (GTDB): domain Bacteria; phylum Pseudomonadota; class Alphaproteobacteria; order Rhizobiales; family Aestuariivirgaceae; genus JBFXDI01. Next base: position 16,020 of record JBFXDI010000023.1, read on the forward strand.
AAACCGGGAAGACAGCGCACAGCCCAACGACCCGCGAGTCAGGAGACCTGCCGCCGAAACGGGAACGGAACGGCCGTTCCACAACCGAGCATGCACGGAGGGTGTCCCGCTCATGGCCACGCAGACCGCTACCGCAACAACCATTTCCACCCAACAGCGCCTCCTCACCGGCGTCGTCGCCCTCGCCCTTGGGCTCTTCATGCTCATAGGGGTCGGCTTTGCGGGCTCGACCGTGCTGCACAACGCGGCGCACGACACCCGCCACTCCATCGGCTTCCCCTGCCACTGATCTGAGGGGAAACATCATGCTAGGGCGGGTTCTGCTCGCCGCGGTTCTGGCTGGAATCGCGGCTGGTCTCTTCATGTCGGCCATCCAGCAATGGCGGGTGGCGCCGATCATCATCGAGGCCGAGAAATACGAGAAGGCCGAGCCGGCGCACCAGCACGGTGCCGCCGAGGCCACCACGGCGGAAACGCAGGCTGCGGCGACGCACGAGCATGCCGAAGAGGGATGGGGGCCCGAGGACGGTTTTGAGCGCACGGCCTACACCATCGCGGCCAATGTCGTGGCGGGGGTAGCCTTCGCGCTGCTCGCTGCGGCCGCGGCGGTGCTGACGGGCCTTCCCCTGACGCTCGGCACGGGAGCGCTCTGGGGCCTCGCGGGCTTCGCCATCTTCACGCTCGCCCCCTCCGCGGGGCTGCCGCCGGAGCTTCCGGGCATGCCGGCCGGCGACCTCTTCGCGCGCCAGGTCTGGTGGTGGTGCACGGTCGCCGCGACAGCCGCTGGCATCGGCCTGCTCGTGATGCTCGAGAGCCTGGCGCTGAAGGCGCTGGGCGTGGTGATCATGGCGGTGCCGCACCTCGTCGGCGCGCCGCAGCCCGACACACACGAGACCACGGTGCCCGCTGGACTTGCGAACACCTTCGCCGCCAATGCCATCGCGACCTCGGCGGTGTTCTGGATTGTCCTGGGCGTGCTGCTCGGCTACCTGCTCACGCGCAGCGAACGGCGGGCGACGGCCTGATGCAGAAGATCCCTGCAACGGTCGTCACTGGCTTCCTCGGCGCCGGCAAGACGACGCTCATCCGCCACCTGATCCAGAACGCGGGCGGCCGGCGCATCGCCCTCATCGTCAACGAGTTCGGCGATGTGGGCGTGGACGGCGAGGTGCTGAAGGGTTGTGGAGCGGAGTCCTGTACCGAGAACGACATCGTCGAACTCGCCAACGGCTGTATTTGCTGCACCGTCGCCGACGAGTTCATCCCGACGATGGAGAAGCTCCTCGGCCGCGCGACCCTGCCCGACCACATCGTGATCGAGACGTCGGGCCTCGCCCTGCCGAAGCCGCTGGTCAAGGCTTTCAACTGGCCGGAGGTCAAATCGCGGGTGACCGTCGACGGCGTGGTGACGGTGGTCGATGCCGCCGCGCTCGCGGAAGGGCGCTTCGCGACGGATGAGGCGGCGCTCGCGGAGCAGCGCGCGGCCGATCCGACCCTCGACCACGACAATCCGGTCGAGGAGGTGTTCGAGGACCAGCTGCTCTGCGCCGACATGGTGCTGCTCAACAAGTCCGATCTCCTCGATGCCGCATCGGTGGACAGGCTCTCGAGCGACCTCAAGGCGAGGGTGCGGCCGGGCACGCGCCTCGTCCCCACCCGCCACGGAAAGCTTGAGGCGAGCGCCCTCCTCGGCCTCGGCGCCGGCGCGGAGGACGATCTTGCGACCCGCCCCTCGCATCACGAGCTCGAGGGCGAGGATCACGAGCACGACGACTTCGACACCTTCGTGGTGACGCTCAAGGCCACCGGCTCGAAGACCGGGCTGCTGGAGCGCATCCGCAACGCGGTCGTGAAGCACGACATCCTGCGGCTCAAGGGTTTCGCGGACATCGAGGGCGAGGGCTCGCGCCTCCTGATCCAGGCCGTGGGTCCGCGCGTCGACAGCTATTTCGACCGGCCATGGGCTGTTGGCGAGCCACGCGGCACATCGCTGGTGGTGATTGGGCTGAAAGGCCTCGACCGCGAGGCGATCGGTAAGGCGCTAGAGCATGATCCGGAAAAGTGTGAAACGGTTTTCCGATAAGATAATGCTCAACTTATTGGAATCGATCACGTTTATCCATCCGGATCGATTCCATCCGGATGGATCGTGATCTGGGCCTGACACGCAAGCTTTGAGGGAGGAACGGTGCACCTCCTCGCAACCCAATCGGGTGTGATCGACGGCGGCGCGGAGGCGGTGGACCTCCGCCAGCCGCCGGGCGACGTCGTGGTGCTGACCGCCGCCGACACGGAGCTGGCGAGCCTCGCCCATGCTTTCGATCGGATCCCTGAGCCGAAGCCGTCGCTCCGGCTCGCGAACCTCATGGCGCTCGGCCATAACCTTTCGGTCGACACTTATCTGGAAGACACCGCCGCGCACGCGAAGCTGATCGTGGTGCGGCTGCTCGGCGGACGCTCCTACTGGCTCTACGGTGTCGACCAGCTCGTGGATCTTGCCCGCGACAGGGGCGTGAAGCTCGCTCTCCTGCCCGGGGGCAGCGATCCGGATCCCGAGTTGCAGCGCCTCTCCACGCTCGGCTCCGCCGACTGCGAGCGGCTGCGGCGCTACCTCGCCTCCGGCGGCGCCGAGAATGCCGGGAACTTCCTGCGCCATGCCTTCGCGCTCCTCGGGTTGGGCGAGGACGCGCCCGAGCCGCAGCCGTTTCCATCTTCGGGCTTTTATGCTGCTACCTCCCCCTCGATGGGAGAGGTCGGCCCGCAGGGCCGGGTGGGGGTGCGGGCGGCTGTCACCCCTCCCCCATCCCCTCCCCATCGAGGGGAGGGGAGCAACAAAGCCGCGACTGTCGGAAACACTGCGTTTCGCGAACCGCCCGTCGCCGCCATCGTCTTCTACTGCGCGCTGATGGAAGGCGGCTTCACGGCGCCGGTCGATGCGCTTGCCGCCGCGCTTGAGGCACGCGGGCTGAAAACCCTGCCTCTCTATGTCTCGAGCCTCAAGGAGGCCGAATCCGCGCGCCTCGTGTCGCAAGCTCTCGCCGAGGCCAGGCCTTCCGTCATCCTCAACGCCACGGGCTTCGCTGTCGGCAGCTTCTCCGGTGAGGCCAGCGACAATCCCTTCGCAGCGAGCGATTGCCCGGTGCTGCAAGTCGTGTTCTCCAGCAGCGGCGAGGACGCCTGGAAGGAGAATGCGCAAGGGCTTTCCGCACGCGACCTCGCCATGAACGTGGTGCTGCCGGAGCTCGACGGCCGGCTCATGACCCGCGCCGTCTCCTTCAAGGCGGACGATGAGTATCACGCCGGCACGCATTGCCGGATCGTCTCCTATCGGCCGGTGCCTGATCGCGTCGCCTTCGTGGCGGACCTTGCGGCGAACTGGGCGAGGCTCAGGGCGGCGAAACCGGAGAACCGCCGCGTCGCCATCGTGCTCGCCAATTATCCGAACCGCGACGGCCGCATCGGCAACGGCGTCGGCTACGACACGCCAGCCAGCACCATCGCCATGCTGAGGGCGTTGAAAGGCGCTGGCTATGCGGTCGGGAGCATCCCGGCCGACGGCAATGCGCTGCTGAACGAGCTGCTCGCCGGTCCGACCAACAGCAGTGCCAAACTTGTCCCCTCGGACGCCACGCTGGACCTGAATCGCTATTCGAGCTTCTTCGCGCAACTGCCTGAAAGGATTCGCGATGAAGTGACTGAGCGCTGGGGCACGCCCGAGCGCGACCCCTTCGTGCGGGACGGGGCGTTTCACCTGCCGGTGCGCATCTACGGCCACGTCGCCGTCGCGATCCAGCCGGCGCGCGGCTACAACATCGACCCGAAGCAGACCTACCACGACCCGGCGCTCGTGCCGCCGCACGGCTACCTCGCCTTCTATCTCTGGCTCAGGGAGAGCTTTGGCGCGCACGCCGTCATCCATAACGGCAAGCACGGCAACCTCGAATGGCTGCCGGGCAAGGCCGCGGCGCTCTCGAGCGAGTGCTATCCGGAAGTCGCGCTTGGGCCCCTGCCCCAGCTCTATCCTTTCATCGTCAACGATCCGGGCGAGGGCACGCAGGCGAAGCGTCGCACCGCCGCCGTCATCGTCGACCATCTGACGCCCCCGCTAGCGCGCGCCGAATCCTATGGGCCCCTGAAGGAGCTCGAGGCCCTGCTGGACGAATACTATCTCGCATCCGGCCTCGACCGGCGGCGCCTGGAGGCGCTTAAAAGTCAGATCCTCGACCTCACGCGCTCCTCCGGTCTGGATGAGGATGCCGGATTGGCGGACGAAACGGACAGGGACGAGGCGCTGCGTCGCCTCGACGCCTATCTCTGCGACCTCAAGGAGGCGCAGATCCGCGACGGCCTGCATGTGCTGGGCTCAAGCCCGAAGGGCGAGCTCGAGGCGGCCTTGCTCGTTGCGCTGACCCGCAGTCCCCGAGGCGAGGGCAAGGATGGCGACGCGTCGCTCATCCGCGCGCTCGCGCAGGATTTTGGCTTCGACGGCTTCGACCCCTTCGGCTGCGACCTCGCCGCGCCATGGGTCGGGTCTCGGCCGGAATTGTTGAAGGGGTTAAGCGACGACCCCTGGCGCACCAATGCCGACACGCTGGAGCGACTGGAGCTCTATGCGCTCGACCTCGTTCGCCCCCCTCCCCCCCGAGGGAAGGGTTTGGGGGTGGGGATGTCATTGCCCGCCACCCCCTCCCCGACCCTCCCCCCTCTAGGGGGAGGGAGCAGCAGCATCCTCCGCGCGATCGAAGAAAACATCCGCCCGGCGCTCCGCGCCTGCGGGCCACGCGAGATCGAGGCCGTGCTAAAGGGGCTCGATGGCCGCTTCGTCGCGCCGGGTCCGTCCGGCGCGCCGACGCGCGGACGCCTCGACGTGCTTCCCACGGGCCGCAACTTCTATTCCGTCGACAACCGCGCCCTGCCGACCCCCACCGCCTGGGATCTCGGCCGCCGCTCGGCGGAAGCGCTGCTCCAGCGCCACTTCCAGGACCATGGCCGCTATCCGACGGCACTCGGCCTCTCGGCCTGGGGCACCTCCAACATGCGCACGGGCGGCGACGATATCGCGCAAGCCCTCGCCCTCATCGGCGCGAAGCCGCGCTGGGACACGGCAAACTGGCGTGTCACGGGTTTCGACATCCTGACACTCGCCGAGCTCGACCGCCCGCGCATCGACGTGACGCTCCGCATCTCGGGCTTCTTCCGTGATGCCTTTCCCGCGCAGATCGAGCTTTTCGACCGCGCGGTGCGCGCTGTCGGCGCACTGGACGAAGATGAGCACGACAATCCCATCGCCGCCCGCATGCGGAGCGAGGAAGCCGAGCTCGCGTCCGGAGGCATGCCTGAAGGTGAAGCCCGGCGTCTAGCAGGCTTCCGCGTCTTCGGCTCGAAGCCCGGTGCCTATGGCGCGGGCCTCCAGGCGCTGATCGACGAGAAGCTCTGGGCGGAGCGCAGCGATCTCGCAGCCGCCTACCTCGCCTGGGGCTCCTTCGCCTATGGCGCCAACGCCACCGGCGAGGCGCGGGGAGATGCATTCCGCACCCGCCTCTCGCGCCTCGAGGCGGTGGTCCATAACCAGGACAACCGCGAGCACGACCTCCTCGACTCCGACGACTACTACCAGTTCGAGGGCGGCATGACGGCCGCCGTCGAGCATCTTTCCGGTGCGCGGCCCAGGGTCTACCACAACGACCACTCGCGCCCCGAAAGGCCGGTCGTGCGCACGCTAGAGGAGGAGATCGGCCGCGTGGTGCGCTCGCGCGTCGTCAACCCCAAGTGGATCGCGGGCGTCATGCGCCACGGCTACAAGGGAGCCTTCGAGATCGCCGCCACCGTCGACTACCTCTTCGCCTTCGCGGCGACGACCGGGGCCGTGAAATCGCACCATTTCGACCTGGCCTACGACGCCTATCTCATGGACGAGACCGTGCGCGCCTTCATCGCCGCCAACAATCCGGCCGCGCTTGCCGAGATCGCCCAGCGCTTCGAGGAGGCGGCCGAGCGCGGTCTCTGGTCTCCAAGGTCCAACTCGGCGCATCATCGCCTGCTTGAGCTTGCCCGTTCCCGTTCCGAGGTGCCCGCATGACCGACGCCGAAGACAACGCCCGCCACGCCGAGAAGATGAAGAAGAAGAAGGCCGTCCGCGACCGCATGCTCGCGACGAAGACCATCGAGAAGGGCCTCCTCATCGTCCACACGGGCAAGGGAAAGGGAAAGTCGACGGCTGCCTTCGGCATGGTGTTCCGCGCGATCGGTCACGGCATGAAGGCGGGCGTGGTGCAGTTCGTGAAGGGGGCGTGGGACACGGGCGAGCGCACGGTGCTCGAAAACTTTCCCGACCTGGTCACGATCAAGGCGATGGGCGAAGGCTTCACCTGGGAGACGCAGGACCGCGCCCGCGACGTCGCAGCGGCCGAGGCGGCGTGGGAGGAGGCCAAGCGGCTCATCGCCGATCCGGCTTACAGGATGGTCCTCCTGGACGAGCTCAACATCGTACTCCGATACGACTACCTGCCGCTGGGCGAAGTGCTGGAGGTTCTGAAGAACAAGCCGGCGGACAAGCACGTCATCGTGACGGGCCGCAACGCCGCGCCGGAGCTCATCGAGATCGCCGACCTCGTGACCGAGATGGAGCAGGTGAAGCACCCCTTCCGCTCCGGCGTGAAGGCGCAGGTGGGTGTGGAGTACTGATCCGCGGTCTGAAGCGTTCCCAACCGTCATTGCCGGGCTTGTCCCGGCAATCCAGGAACACCACCGCGTCCCATGCTCCGCGGTGTTCATAGATGCCCGGATCAAGTCCGGGCATGACAGCTTACTTAGTTCCCGCCACCACGCCCGCATCGTGCAGCGCGGCGATCTCGGTTGCGCTGTAACCCGCCTCCGCGAGAACCATGTCCGTGTGCTCGCCGAGGAGCGGCGCCCGGACCGGCGTCTCGCGCTCCGCGCCCTGGAATGCGATAGGCGTGCCCGGCGTGAGCAGGCTTCCGATCCCTGGATGATCCACCATCGAGAACATGGGATTTTCCGTCGAGAGATCCGGGTCCTCCGCGAGCGCCTGCGTGAAGCTGCGGAACACGCCCCAGGTGACGCCGTGCTTCTTCAGGGGACCGGCGACCTCCTCCAGCGAGCGCGCGCGGAACCATGGCGCAAGGACATCCGTGATGGCGTCCCGTGCCAGGAAGCGGTTGCCCTCCCCGGCAAGGTCGAGGCCGAGCCGCTCCTCCAACGCGTCCAGTTCGGCGCCGAGGCCGGTCGCGGCTCTGATGCTTTCCCACTGCCTTTTCGTGAGGCCGACGACGATCACGCTTCGCCCGTCGACGCAGGAAAAATCCTGCACATAGGCGCCGTGCACCGCGTTGCCGAGCCGCTCGCGCTCGGCGTGATTGAGCGCGACATCGGCAATGATGCCGAGATGTCCGAGGACGGCCAGCGCCACGTCCTTGAGCGAGAGCTCGACGAGCTGCCCCTGCCCCGTCTTCAGCCGATGCCGCTCGGCGGCCAGAACGGCGAGCGCCGCCATGTTGCCCGCGATGACGTCCCAGGCAGGCAGTGCGTGGTTGACTGGCTCCCTGAGATTCGAGGGGCCGGTGACGAAGGGGAAACCGCTGCCGGCATTGACGGTGTAGTCGACTTGCGGGCCGCCCAGCCGGTCGCCGAGCAATGAGACCATGAGGACATCCTCGCGGTGCTTCCTCAGCTCATCGTAGGAGAGCGCTCCGCGAGGGTTGAGGTTCGTGAGGAAGATGCCGCCATCCGGACCCGGGCCGCAGATGAGCCGGCGGATGATCTCCTGGCCACGCGGTGTGGCGATATCGACAGCGATCGAGCGCTTTCCCTTGTTGAGGCCCGCCCAGTAGAGGCTCCTGCTGTCCTTCGTGACGGGCCAGCGGTGATGGTCGAGCCCGCCGCCGATGCGGTCGAAGCGGATCACATCGGCGCCGAGCTGCGCCAGTGTCATGCCGGCGAGCGGAGCAGCGACGAAGGCAGATCCTTCGATGACTCTCAGCCCCTGTAGCACCTTGGCCATCAGGCCGGGCCCGAGGCCCAGGTAAGGTTCGCCTGCATGTTGATGAGGCCATCGCCATCGGCGGTGAAGAGGTCGATCCCGTCCTCACGTTCGCGCCCGACGATCTCCGCGCGGTCGAAGTCGAAGAGCGGTCGCACGCCGCGAAAGCTGTAGGCGGCGATCCGTCGCCCGGGGTGGCGGGCCTTCGCCTCCTCGAACAGCATGAGTGCCTGCATCGGCCCGTGCACCACCAGCCCGGGGTACTTCTCCACTTCGACCGCGTAGGTCCGGTCGTAGTGGATGCGATGCGCGTTGAAGGTGATGGCCGAGAAGCGGAACAGCAGCACCGGATCGAGCGGCCATGGCCGGCGCCAGGAGACATCCTCGGGCAACGGCACCGGAGCGGGCGGCGCGAAGGTCTTTGGCATCGGCAGGTAGACGATGTCCTGCTCCTCCTCGATCGCGGCCCCGCGCACCGTGCTGACGACGTGCTTCACGGTGACGAAGACCATGCTCCCGGCCTTGCCGGTCTTCTCCGCGACGTTCAGGATCTCCGACCTTCTTTCCAGCCTGTCACCGACCCGCAGCTCGCCCGGAAACGTCATGCGGCTTCCCGCCCACATGCGCCGTTCGAGCGGCACGGGCGGCAGGAAGCCGCCGCGCTTCGGGTGGCCGTCCGGGCCGATGCCGTCACGTTCGACCGTGGCAAGGAAACGGAACCAGTGCCAGAGGCCGGAAACCTCGGCACCCTCCCGCACCTCGACGAAAAGGCCGTGCGTCGCGGCAACGGCCGCCGCGGTCCAGGGCTCCAGCACGTCGACAGCCTGCTCGGTCCGGCCGATCCAGTCCTCAAGTCGAGGCTCGGGCATTCATCCTCGCAACCGTGCTACTGTCACTTCGGAAACGGCTTTGGCGGCAGCGTGCGCAGATAGGCCACGAGCGCGTTGAGATCGGCGTTGCGCATCTTTGCGTAGTAGCCGAAGCCCATGGGTGGCGAAAGCTGTGAGCCGTCCGGCCTTTGCCCCTTCGTGATCAGCCGCTTCACCTCCGCGTCCGAGTAGCGTGAGATGCCGTCCGCATGCGGCGTGATGTTGGGCGAGACCACCGTTCCCCAGGGTCCGTTGAGCTGCATGCCACCGGCGCCCATCTGGTGCTCCACGTCCGGCACGCCCTTCACCATCGGCGAATGGCACTCGAAGCAATGGCCGAGCGGGCCGGCGAGGTAGGCGCCGTAGGCCAGCGTGTTGTTGCGCGGCACGTCCGGCACCTCGCCCACGGGTCCCCCATAGCTCTCCGGCAACGGAAAGCCATATTCCGACTTCGGCACCTTGTTCTTCACCGGCGGAACCGTTCTCAGATAGGCGACGATCGCCTTGACGTCCGTGTCGGATATCTGCCGGTAGAAGCCGAAGGGCATGGGCGGGCCGATGGTGGTGCCGTCCGGCCGCTTCCCCTCGCGGATGGCGCGGATGATCTCCTCGTCGGTCCACTTGCCGATCCCCGTCTCGGGGTCCGGGGTGATGTTGGGCGCGAAGGCCTTGATGCCCGGATCGTTCATGACAATCTGGCCGGCGAGTTCCATGCCTGCCTGCGGTCCTTCCGGCGTCTGCGGCGTGTGGCAGTTGCCGCAGGCCACGATCGATTCCATGAGATAGCGGCCGCGCTCGAGCGGCGTCTCGGCCTTCCCGGAAGGCGCGGCTACGCACAGACCGAGCGCCAGGGCCAGAGCGGCATGGTGTTTCATGGTCGGCATCCCCTCGGAAGCCCTTCTCCTTGCCCGATTCCGGCGCTTTTTTCCAATGCCTTGTCGCTTGCAACCTTGACCTGCTCGGGGCCTGCCTCTAGCGTCCGGGCCGCAGCGTTCCAGGTCAAGGAACTGAAAGCGACTCCGGTGCGGCCGACCCAACTCGGGGGTCAACTCCGGATGCTGCCGAAGGTCTGAAGCACCCGTGCGAACTCTGCCTCTTGCCGCAAGCACCGGAGAGGTAGACCCTATGAACCACCCCGCGAACCGCGCCGGACCGACTGGAACGGCGTTCGATCTTCCATCCGATACCGGCATCATGCTCTGCGGCCACGGCAGCCGCGACGAAGGCGCCGTGAAGGAATTCGCCGCGCTGGCGGAGCATGTGAGGACGCGGCTGCCCGGCAAGGCGGTCGAATACGGCTACCTGGAGTTCGCGCGGCCCGTGATCTCGGACGGGCTCGACCGGCTGCGCGAGAAGGGCATGAGCCGCGTGCTGGCGGTGCCCGGCATGCTGTTCGCGGCCGGCCACGCCAAGAACGACATCCCTTCGGTGCTCAACACCTATGCCGCGCGCAACGGCCTCCGGATCGACTATGGCAAGGATCTCGGCATCGACCCGAAGATGCTCCGCGCCGCCGCCGACCGCGTGGCGGAGGCGATCGACTCAGCGCCCGGCGACATCTCGCGCCATGAGACGCTGCTGATGGTCGTGGGCCGCGGTGCGTCCGATCCGGATGCCAACTCGAACGTCGCCAAGGTGACCCGCATGCTCTGGGAAGGCTTCGGCTTCGGCTGGGCCGAGACCGCCTATTCGGGTGTCACCTTTCCGCTGGTTCCCCCGGCGCTCGAGCATGGGGCGCGGCTCAACTACCGCCGCATCGTCGTCTTTCCCTATTTCCTGTTCACGGGCATCCTGGTCCAGCGCATCTACGATGCGGTCGACGAGGCGGCACGGCGTTTTCCGGGCATCCAGTTCCTGAAGGCGTCCTACCTCAACGATCATCCGCTGGTCGTGGACACGGTGATGGAACGCCTCGAGCAGATCGTGACGGGCGAGAATGCCATGAACTGCCAGGTCTGCAAGTACCGGAGCCAGGTCCTGGGCTTCGAGGCCGAGGTGGGCCTTCCGCAGGAGAGCCACCACCATCACGTCGAGGGTATCGGAACAGGCCCTGCCCATAAGCACGATCATGGGCACGGCCATCACGATCACGTCCACGCTCACGACCATTCGCATGGGCATCATCACCATGATCACCAGCATGGGCATGACCACGATCATCACCACGCCCACGGGCACCATCATCACGACGGACACGGGCACCACCCCTATCCGCACGCCGACCATCCGCTTGGCCCCGTGAGCATGCGAAGAGGCAGAGCCTGACTGCGTCCGTCCAGCGGCCCATGCGCTACCTGAAGGACCCTGCCGGCATATACGCGGCCTCGTTCGCGGCGATCCGCGCCGAGGTCGATTTTTCCGGCTTCGAGCCAGAGGCAAGGCCGCTGGCGGAGCGCCTGGTCCATGCCTGCGGGATGACGGATGTTGTCGCCCACCTGCGGGTTTCTTCGGGTCTTCCTCGCGCCGTGAAAGCGGCGCTCACAGCCGGAAAGCCGGTCCTTGCCGATTGCGAGATGGTGCGGGCCGGCATCATCGCCCGCCGCCTGCCGAAGAAGAACGACATCGTCTGCACGCTCAATAATCCGCGGACGGCGGAGCTCGCCAGGAAACGTGCGACCACCCGCTCGGCGGCCGCCGTCGAGCTCTGGCGATCGGGGCTCGAGGGCGCGGTCGTGGTGATCGGCAACGCACCGACCGCCCTCTTCGCGCTTCTCGAAATGCTGGAGGATGGCGCGCCGAAGCCCGCGGCCATCCTTGGCTTCCCCGTCGGCTTCGTCGGCGCGGCGGAATCGAAGGCCGAGCTCCACGCCAACAGCCGCGGCGTGCCCTACGCCACCCTGCTCGGCCGGCGCGGCGGCTCGGCCATGGCGGCGGCGGCGCTCAACGGGCTTCTGGATGAGCCCGCATGAGCGCCTGGCTCACCATCGTCGGCATGGGCGAGGACGGGCTCGACGGCCTTTCGCCGGTCGCGCGCGACGCGATTGAGAATGCCCAGGTGCTTGTCGGGTCGTCGCGTCTTCTGGCACTGGTGCCTGAAGGCAAGGCCCGGCGTGTACGCTGGCCCTCGCCCTTCGACGCGTCAGCCGCCATCGCTCCCTATCGCGGTCAGGCCGTGGTGGTGCTCGCGACCGGCGACCCCATGCATTACGGCGCCGGCCGCGCCATCCTCGCCGCCTTCGATCCAGGAAAAACCCGCGTGCTGCCCCACGCCTCCGCCTTCACGCTCGCCGCCGCGCGGCTTGGCTGGCCGTTGCAGGAGGCGGAGATCGTCTCGCTGCATGGCCGCTCGGCCACGCTCATCGAGCCGCTCATCGCACCTGATGCCCGTATCCTCGCGCTCACCGAAGGCGACAGCACGGTGCGCGAGGTGGCGCGCCGCCTCGTGGCAAGGGGGTATGGCGGAAGCTCCATGACCGCGCTCGAGCATATGGGCGGAAAGCTCGAGCGATGCATCCGGTTCTCTGCGGAAGGCGTTCCGGCGACTCCGTTTTCCGATCTCCTGACGCTTGCCGTTGAATGCATTCCCTCGGCCGATGCCCCCCTCCTCCAGCGCTCGCCCGGCTTGCCCGACGATGCCTTCCGGCATGACGGGCTCATCACCAAGCAGGAGGTCCGCGCCATCACGCTCGCGGCCCTTGCGCCCTATCCCGGCGCGCTCCTTTGGGACGTCGGTGCGGGCTGCGGCTCGATCGCCATCGAGTGGATACGGGCTGCGTCCCGCGCCCGCGCCACGGCCTTCGAGCGCGATCCGGAGCGCCTGAAGCACATCGCGCACAACGCCGACGCTCTCGGAACACCCGGTTTGAGGATCGTGCCCGGCAATCTCCCCGGCTCGCTTGGCGTTGGTGATGAGACACCGGATGCCGTCTTCGTCGGCGGCGCGCTCGGCGTGCCGGGCGTGGTCGAGGAGTCCTGGGAGGCGCTCCGCTCCGGCGGACGCATGGTGGCGAACGTGGTGACGATTGAGGGCGAGGCACACCTCATGGACCTGCATGAGAAGCACGGTGGCGAGCTTCTGCGCATCGAGATTTCGCATGTGGGCGCCGTCGGCCCCTTCCGCGCCATGCGGCCCAAGCTGCCGGTCACCCAGTGGCGCGCGAGGAAGCCGTGACGGGCACGCTCTACGGGCTGGGCGTCGGACCCGGCGATCCCGAGCTTCTGACGCTCAAGGCCTGGCGCATCCTGAGCATGGCGCCGGTCATCGCCTATCCGCAGACGGGATCGGGCGAGAGCTTCTCGCGCCGCATCGTGGCGCCCTTCGTGCCGGAGGACGCAACCGAGTTTCCCTTCCAGGTGCCCATGAAGGAGGAGCGCGAGCCTGCCCGCGAAGCCTACGACGTCGCCGCGCGCCTGATTGCGGGCCATCTCGATGCGGGACGTGACGTGGCGCTGCTCTGCGAGGGCGATCCCTTCTTCTACGGAAGCTTCATGTATCTCTTCGAACGCCTTGCAGAGACTCATAAGATTGAGGTCGTGCCGGGCGTGAGCTCGCTCACCGCCTCGGCCGCCGCGCTCGGCCGCCCCTTAGCGGCGCGCAACGACGTGCTGAAGGTGGTGCCGGCGCCGCTCGACGAGGCGCGGCTCGAGGCCGAGATCGAAGGCGCCCAGTCGCTCGCCATCATCAAGGTCGGCCGCCACTTCGACAAGGTGCGCCGCGTGCTCCGGCGGCTCGATCTCTCCGGCCGTGCCGCCATCATCGAGTCGGCGACCTGCGACGACCAGAAGATCACCGCGCTGGAGGACATTCCGGAAGGCGAGCGGCCCTATTTCTCGACCATCCTCGTCTACAAGGGCGGCGAGCAGTGGTGAACGGGGCCGGTAGCGCGAAACGACCGGTCGTCGTACACCTCCGCGCCGGATCGGAGGCGCTGGCGAGAGACGTTGCTGCGGCCATCGATGGCGATCTCCATTGCTCGATCGGCAACGTGGCGGATGCTCTGCGCGCCTTCTTTCAGGGTGGGCGCCCGATCGTGGGCATCATGTCCTCCGGCATTCTTGTGCGGGCGCTGGCGCCTCTCATCGCCGAGAAGCAGGAAGAGCCTCCGGTCCTCTCCGTCGCCTGGGACGGGAGCGCCGTCATCCCTCTCCTCGGCGGGCATCGCGGCGGCAACGCGCTTGCCGGAAGGATCGCGGAGACGATCGGAGCCTTCCCAGCCGTTTCGACGGCGTCCGATCTCGCGCACGGCGTCGCCCTGGACGATCCGCCGAAAGGCTATGTCCTGCGCAACATCGAGCACTACAAGAGCTTCGCGGCGCGCGTCCTCGACGGCGAACCCGTGCGGATCACCGGAGATGCTCCCTGGCTCTCCGCCCTGCCCCAATCGCCGGACGGGGATCTGGAGATTGTCGTAACCGATCGTGAGATCGAGGGCTCACCGACCCGGCTTGTCTACCACACGGCGACGCTTGCGATCGGGGTCGGCTGCGAGCGCGGCACGGAGCGGCATGAGGTGCAGGGCCTCATCGAGAAGAGCCTTGAGCGCCACGGCCTCTCCTGGCATGGCGTCGGCGGCATCGCATCGATCGACGTCAAGGCCGACGAGCCCGCGATGGTGGAGCTTGGATACTTCCGCTTCTTCCCGGCGGACGAGCTGAACGCCGTGACAGGCCGCGTGAAGAACCCCTCGGAGATTGTGCGCCGCGAGGTCGGCACACCGAGCGTCGCGGAAGCCGCTGCGCTGTGCGCAGCCGGCCCCGATGGCGAGCTGATCGTGGAGAAGACGAAATCCGCCCGGGCGACCTGCGCCATCGCACGGGCGCCCGAGCCCATCGTCGAGCAGCGCGGCAGGGCGCGCGGGGCGCTGCGTGTGGTGGGCCTTGGGCCCGGCAGCGAGGCCATGCGCTCACCGGAAGCCACGCACGCTCTTTCCGGAGCCACCGACTGGGTGGGCTACGGACTCTATCTGGATCTCGCGAGCGATCTTCGGACACACCAGACCGAGCACCGCTTCCCCTTGGGCGCCGAGGAGGAGCGCGTGATCCATGCGCTGGAACTCGCGGGTCGGGGCAAGGATGTGGCCCTCCTCTGCTCGGGCGATGCCGGCATCTACGCCATGGCGGCGCTGGCGCTCGAGGTTCTCGATCCAGACTCGGGCGCGAAGCTGTCGGATGCCGCAAGACGCGTGGAGGTGAGCGTGGTGCCGGGCATCTCCGCCTTTCAGATGGCGGCCGCGCGCGCCGGCGGCTTCATCGGTCATGACTTCTGCTGCATCTCGCTCTCCGATCTGCTCACGCCCTGGGAAGCCATCGAGACCCGCATCCGGGGAGCGGCGGAAGGAGACTTCGTGGTCGCCTTCTACAATCCGCGCTCGCTCAAGCGCGCCGACCACCTCGACCGGGCCATGGCCATCCTGAAAGAGCACCGGCCGGCCGACACGCCCGTTGTCGTCGCCTCGAACCTCGGGCGGAGCGACGAGAAGGTGGGCATCGTGCCGCTCCGATCCTTCGACGCTGGCGTGATCGACATGCTGACCATCGTGCTCGTGGGCTCGAGCCAGAGCCGCAGCTTCGCACGCGGCGACGGCACTGTCCGCGCCTATACACCGCGCGGCTACGCCAGGAAGCGTGGGGCATCGGCATGACCGTCCACTTCATCGGCGCCGGCCCCGGTGCGGCGGATCTCATCACCGTCCGGGGCCTGAGGCTCATCGGGCGCTGCCCGGTCTGCCTCTATGCGGGCTCGCTCGTGCCGGCGGAGATCGTCGCGGCGGCGCCAAAGGGCGCGCGCGTGATCGATACGGCACCCCTGACGCTCGACGAGATCGTGGCCGAGATCGAGGCAGCGCACGCCGCCGGGCATGATGTGGCGCGCGTCCATTCGGGCGACCCCTCGATCTACGGCGCCATCGCCGAGCAGATGCGGCGGCTCGATGCGCTGGGCATTCCCTACGACGTGACGCCCGGCGTGCCGGCCTTCGCGGCGGCCGCGGCGCTGCTCAAGCAGGAGCTCACGCTGCCCGAGGTCTCCCAGACCATCGTGCTCACGCGCACCACCATGAAGGCCTCGCCCATGCCCGAGGGCGAGGAGCTGGAAAGCCTCGGCCGCTCCGGCGCCACGCTCGCCATCCATCTCTCGATCCGCAACCTTGCGCATGTGCGCCGAGCGCTGGAGCCGCATTACGGTGGGGACTGCCCGGTCGTGGTGGTCTACCGCGCGACCTGGCCGGACGAATTGGTGCTCCGGGGGACGCTCGCCGACATCGCGGCGAAGGTCAGGGCCGCCAAGCTCACCCGCACGGCGCTCGTGCTGGTCGGTCGCGTGCTGGGCGAGACTGCCTTCCGGGACTCCGCCCTCTACGATCCGGCGCACACCCACGTCCTTCGGGTGGCCAAAGCAAAAAGAGTCAGAAAGCCAGCCTGACAGCCGCGCTGACTTCATCCGGATAGAGGGAAAGATCCCCAAGCGCCCCCGGATCGGTGGAGGTTGCGGCGCTGGATATATTCCAATAAATATAGCGATATCGTTGTCGGCCGCATCTGGCGGCCATGCTCAGGGAGATGTCCATGATTTCCAGGAACAGGTCTGCCCTCCGGCTCGCTGCCGCCGCCGGCGGCCTCGCTGCCATGCTCGCCGCCACCGCTCCCGCAGCCTATGCCGAAAGCCTCACCATCTTTGCCGCCGCAAGCCTCAAGAACGCGTTGGACAACGTCAACGCCGCCTGTGAGGCCGAGGTGGGAGAAAAGGCGACCATCTCCTACGCCGCCAGCTCGGCGCTCGCCAAGCAGATCGAGTCCGGCGCGCCCGCCGATGTCTTCATGTCGGCCGATCTCGACTGGATGAAGTACCTTTCCGACAAGGACCTCGTCCGCAAGGACACCGAGACGAAGCTGCTGGGCAATCGCATCGTCTTGATTGCACCCGCCGATTCTTCCGCGACCACGGAGATCGCGCCCAATTTCGATCTCGCGAAGCTCCTGGGCGACGGCAAGCTCGCCATGGCGAACGTCGCGTCGGTTCCCGCCGGCAAGTACGGCAAGGCGGCGCTCGAGAAGCTCGGCGTTTGGTCCTCGGTCGAGGGCAAGGTGGCCCAGGCCGATAACGTGCGCGCCGCGCTGGCCCTGGTATCGACGGGCGAGGCTCCGCTCGGCATCGTCTATCAGACCGATGCCGCGGCCGATAAGAATGTCAGGGTCATCGGCACCTTCCCGGAGGAGACGCACCCTCCGATCATCTACCCCGTGGCGCAGACGGCGTCCTCCAAGGACGAGCAGACGCCGGCCTTCCTCAAGTGCCTGCAGTCCGCCAAGGCCAGAGATCTTTTCGAGCAGCAGGGCTTCATTTTCCTGGCGCCGGTGCCGACCAACTGAGAAACGCCGGGCCGCATGCGGCGGCGGCGCGACTGGTGTAGAAGACACCAGCGGCGCAACGGTCGGGATCGGTGATGGAGTGGCTGGCGCTCAGCGCTGAGGAATGGACGGCGGTTCGGCTCTCCATCAAGGTCTCCACATGGGCCATGGTCGTGAGCCTGCCCTTCGGAATCCTTATTGCGCTCCTGCTGGCGCGCGGGCGGTTCTGGGGCAAGTCGCTGGTCAATGGCCTCATCCACCTGCCCCTCATCCTGCCCCCCGTCGTCACCGGCTATCTCCTGTTGCTGGGCTTCGGGCGGCGCGGGCCCATCGGCGCCTTTCTCGCCGAGCATTTCGGCATCGTCTTCTCCTTCCGCTGGACCGGCGCGGCGCTGGCCTGCGGGGTGATGGGCTTTCCCCTGATGGTGCGGGCGATCCGCCTCTCGATCGAGGCGGTGGACCGCAGGCTCGAGGCGGCGGCGGGAACGCTCGGCGCCAATCCCGCCTGGGTGTTTCTCACCGTCACCCTGCCTCTCATTCTGCCGGGCATTATCGCCGGCATGATCCTCTCTTTCGCCAAGGCCATGGGCGAGTTCGGCGCCACCATCACCTTCGTCTCGAACATTCCGGGTGAGACGCAGACCTTGCCCTCCGCCATCTACACCTTCACGCAGGTGCCTGGCGGAGATCTGGGCGCCCTCAGACTCACCCTCGTCTCCATTGTCATCGCCATGCTCGCGCTCGTCGCATCCGAGGTCATGGCGCGCCGGGTCGGCCGTAGGCTGGAGGTCGAATGAGCCTTGCCGTCGACATCCGCCACAGGCTCGGCGCCTTCGGCCTCGAGGCGACATTCGAGAGCGCCGGCCGTCTGACGGCCCTCTTCGGCCCCTCGGGATCCGGAAAGACCTCGCTCGTCAATCTCATCGGCGGCCTCCTGCGGCCGGATGAGGGCCGCATTGCCGTGGACAAGCGCTCGCTGGTCGACACGCGTACCGGCCTTTTTCTGCCGAAACACCGGCGGCGCATCGGCTATGTGTTTCAGGACGCGCGTCTCTTCCCGCACATGACGGTGCGCCAGAACCTTGCCTATGGGCGCTGGTTCACGCCATCGACGGAACGCTATGCCGACGTGGGGACCGTGATCGAGCTTCTGGGCATCGGCCACCTTCTGGAGCGCCGGCCAAGCCTGCTGTCGGGCGGTGAGAAGCAGCGGGTCGCCATCGGCCGCGCCCTCCTGTCGAGCCCCCGTCTCCTGCTCATGGACGAGCCCCTGGCCTCGCTCGACGAGGCGCGCAAGGGCGAGATCATTCCCTATATCGAGCGGCTGCGGGACGAGAGCGGCATCCCCATCGTCTATGTGAGCCATTCGCTGAGCGAGGTCGCGCGCCTGGCGACCGACATGGTCATCCTTTCCGAAGGCCGCGTCACGGCGAGCGGTCCGGTGCGCGAAGTCATGCAGCGGCTCGATCTCATGCCGCAGGGTGAGGTCGATGAGGGAGGCGCGGTCATCGACGCGGTGCTCACGACCCACGACGAGGCCGCGGGCCTCAGCCGGCTGCGCTCGGGCGCGGGGCAGTGGCGGCTTGCAAAAGTCGATGCGCCAGTCGGCAGTCCGGTCCGCATCCGGATCCGCGCCCGCGATGTGATGATCGCGACGGAGGAGCCCAGAGGCTTGAGCGCCATCAACATCCTGTCCGGCCGGATCGTCGACATTTCGGAGGGGAGCGGCGCGGAAGCCCTTGTCCGCATCGATTGCGGAGGCGACATCCTCGTTTCCCGCGTCACGCGGTACTCGGTTCGGCAACTGGCGCTCGCGTCCGGCAAGGAGGTCCACGCCATCATCAAGGCGGTGTCCTTCGACCGGTCCAATGTCGGGCGCGGCGTGCCCATGGCTTCCGTCCGATAGCAGACGGCTTGAAGCTTGGGTCGGCCGGGCTAGACTGCTTCCGCAGGAGAGAAGATGCCTTCACTCAGTCTCAGGATCAATCTCGACCCGGAAGGCCGCATCGGGCCGGGCAAGATCGAGCTCTTGGAGCATATCGCATCCTTCGGTTCGATCTCCGCCGCCGCCCGCCGGATGGAGATGTCCTACAAGCACGCCTGGGATCTTGTGGAGGAGATGAATACTCTCTTCGGAAAGCCCGTCGTCGCGGCCCAGACCGGCGGCAGGAAAGGCGGTGGCGCGCAGCTCACGCCGGTCGGCCTCGCGATCGTCAGCCGCTTCCGCGCCATCGAGCGGGCGGCGACCTCGGCCGCGGAACAACACATGGCAGCGCTGCAGGAGGAGATCGAGGCGGGCTGAGGTTGAACACCTTCGTCATACCCGGCCTTGAGCCGGGTATCCTTTCCTTCCTGAGGCCAGGAAAAAAGATGGCCGGGTCAAGCCCGGCCATGACGTTCATACGGACAAATCGTTCCGATGGCCGGGCATGACGTTGCTGTGAGACCGTATCAGCCCAGCTTGCGGCGGTTCTTGATCCAGCGCACCGTCCCGGTGGCCGAGCGCATGACCACCGTGTGCGTCGTCACCGTCTCGCCCTCGAAGCGAACACCGGGCAGCATGGACCCGTCCGTCACGCCCGTGGCGGCGAACATGACATCGCCCGAGGCAAGCTCGTTCAGCACGAACTTCTTGTTGGGGTCCTCGACCCCCATCTTGCGGGCCCGGTCTCGCTCCTCCTGCATCTTCATCACCAGCCGGCCCTGCATCTGGCCGCCGATGCAGCGCAGCGCCGCCGCCGCGAGAACGCCTTCCGGGGCACCGCCGACACCCATGTAGATGTCGATGCCGGTTTCGGCGGGCTCGGCGGTGTGGATGACGCCCGCGACATCACCGTCGGTGATCAGCATGACGGCGGCGCCGGCCTTGCGCACGGCCGCGATGAGCTCGGCATGGCGCGGCCGGTCGAGGATGCAGGCCGTGATCTCGCCGATGGGAACGCCCTTGGCCTTGGCGAGTCGCTTGAGGTTCTCCTCGGGCGGCGCGTCGAGGTCGACCAGCCCTTCCGGATAGCCGCCGCCGATGGCGATCTTGTCCATGTAGCAATCCGGCGAATGAAGGAGGCTGCCCGAGACCGCCATGGCCACGACCGAGAGGGCGTTCGGCATCGCCTTGGCGCAGAGGGTCGTTCCCTCCAGCGGATCGAGGGCGATATCGATGGTCGGTCCCTTGCCGGTTCCCACCTTCTCGCTGATGTAGAGCATGGGCGCCCTGTCGCGCTCGCCTTCTCCGATGACGACGATGCCGTCCATCTCGATGCGGTTGAGGGCGCTGCGCATGGCGTCGACCGCCACCTCGTCGGCTTTCCGCTCATCGCCCCGCCCCCTGAGCCGCGCCGCGGCGATGGCCGCCGCCTCGGTGACGCGCACGATCTCTATGGTCATGATTCTGCTGAGCACGATGCCGATCTCCCGCTCTTTCCCGCTATCCGGTCCGTAAGAGACGCCCGTCGCCGCTCAAAGCCGCTCGATGCGGATGAGCCGCGGCGACGACGCTACGTGTCCCTGTTCCTCTATCCGCGACAATGCCGCGCGAATGCTGCTTTCCAGTGTCCGATGCGTGATGAGGATGAACGGCGCTGTCTCGCGCTGCGCGCTACCATTCTGCCGCGTGGCCGGTCCCCGCTGCACGATGCTCTCGATCGAGATCTTCTCCGCGGCGAAGGCACTCGCCACCGCTGCCACCTCGCCCGGCCTGTCGAAGAGATCGAGCGCCGCGTAGTAGCCGCCCTCATGCGCCCGCATTGGCGCCCTGCGATAGGGCCTGAGCTTTTCGGCCGGCACGCCGAGCGCCGGCTGGCGGCTGCCGCGCGCGATGTCGCAGATGTCGCCTACGACGCTCGAGGCCGTGGGGTGCGCTCCCGCGCCCCGTCCCTCGAGCATGAGGTCGCCGACGAAATCACCATGGAGGGCGACCGCATTGAACACGCCATGCACGTCCGCGATCGGAGATTCTTCCGGCACCAGCGTCGGATGCACCCGCTGCTCGATGCCGTCATCCGTCTCGACCGCGATGCCTAGGAGCTTGATCTTATAGCCGAGATCGGCGGCGTTGCGGATGTCGGCGAGCGTCACGCGCTCGATGCCCTCGATATAGACCGATGCGAGATCGATCTCGGTCCCGAAGGCGAGCGAGGTGAGGATCGCAAGCTTGTGGGCAGTGTCGAAGCCGCCGATGTCGAAAGTCGGGTCGGCCTCGGCATAGCCGAGCTCCTGGGCCTCCTTCAGCGCCTCGCCGAAATCGCGTCCCTCCTCCGCCATCTTGGTGAGGATGTAGTTGCAGGTGCCGTTGAGGATGCCGTGCAGCCGCTTGACGCGGTTGCCCATGAGGCTTTCGCGCATGGCCTTGACGACGGGGATGCCCCCCGCCACCGCCGCCTCGAAGTTGAAGGCGAGCCCCGCCTTGTCGGCCTTCCGGGCGAGGCCGGTGCCGTGGTGGGCAATGAGCGCCTTGTTGGCGGTGACGACCGACTTGCCGGCCTTGAGCGCCGCTTCCACCGCCGCCTTGGCCGGATCTCCCTCCCCTCCGATCAGTTCGACGAGCACGTCGATCTCCGGGTCCTTCGCCAACTCTATGGGGTCGTCGTGCCACCGGTAGCGCGAAAGATCGTGTCCTCCCCTGGGCTTGGCCTTGTTGCGGGCGCTGACCGCCGTCACCGTGATGCGCCGGCCGGTGCGGCTCTCGACCGCCTCCCCATGGCGCTCGACGAGATCGAGCACGCCGGTCCCTACGGTTCCGAGGCCGGCAATGCCGAGTTTCAGCGGGTCGCTCATGGTGTCGCTTTGTCAGGAGAATCCAGCGGAAATGGGGGCCCCTTATGGAGCCATGGAACCCGATTTTCAATGGTTCAGGATGCAGCGGCCCAATCCGTATCCCAAAGCCGCGCCGCGCCCCGGACGCCGGAGGCATCGCCGTGTTCCGGCGGCCTGAGGTCTACCGAAAGCCGGTCCGCCACCGCGAAGGGCGTCATGAGGGGCGGCACGTCGCTGTAAAGATGCGGCATCTTGGAAAGCCCGCCGCCCAGCACGATGACGTCGGGATCGACCAGATTGACGACGTGTGATAGCCCCCGCGCCAGACGGTGCGCATGCCGGGCGAGCGTCGCTTTGGCCTTCGCCTCACCTGCCTTTGCCGCGGCCTCGATATCGCTTGCGCTCAAAGCCTCGCCCGTCACTTCGCGGTGATCGCGCTCAAGGCCGGAGCCGGAAAGCCACAGTTCGAGGCAACCTGCCCTGCCGCACCAGCAGATGGGCGCCGGTATCTCGCCTTCGCCGGGCCATGGCAGGGGATTGTGGCCCCATTCTCCGCCGACATGGTGCTTCCCCAGTATCGGCTTGCCCTCGAACACGAGGCCGCCGCCGCAGCCTGTGCCCAGGATCACGCCGAACACGATCCTGGCGCCGGCTGCCGCCCCGTCGGTCGCCTCCGAAAGCGCAAAGCAGTTCGCGTCATTGGCGAACCGCAGCTTGCGCCCGAGCGCTGTCTCCAGGTCGGTGTCGAAATGCCGGCCATTGAGCCACGTCGAGTTCGAGTTCTGCACAAGACCGGTCATGGGAGAGATGGAGCCCGGCATGCCGATGCCGATGCTTCCCTGGCAGCCTGCCGTCGTCTCGAGCTTCTCGACCAGTCCGCGCACCGCCGCGATGCTCGCCTCATAGTCGTCTCTCGGCGCCTTGATCCGGTCTTCACCCAGGATCTTGTCGCCGGGACCAAAGGCGATGGCGGCAATCTTGGTGCCGCCGAGGTCGATCCCGATGCGCAGCGCGGCCGTCATGCGGAGATGAGGCCCAGGATATGGGATTTCGCCTCGGCCCAGTTGTCGGTCCGGAGTGACACATAGTCGAAAAGTCCGACATGGCGGCCGAAACGGCCATCCTGGAGGAAATGAATGATATGGGCGTCGGGCAGGTGCTCGGCGACGGACTGGAGATTGCTCGGGCTGTCGTCGATGAAGAAGACGGGAGCGGCCATTCCCTCGGCCATTTCCAGCACCACGGGTCCCTTGGGACCGTCATTCGAAAGATAGGGCAAGTCTATCCCGTGCCCGGCGAGGTTGATCCGTCGATCCTCGGCGAACCTGGCCGGCAGGTTCGAGAGCAATACCACCTGCGCCACACCGGAAAGCTCGTGGAGCGCTTCCTTCGCACCCTCGATGAGCTGCATGTGGCGGGTGCGCGCCGCAAAGCAGCGCATTAGCACCGGGCCAAGCTCGTTTGCATGCAGCGGCTCTCCGTCGCTGCGCCGGCGGATGTTTCCGTTGAGGGCGAAGCTTGCGGGATCGAGCCATAGGCCCTCTTCTTCAAGAAAAGCTTCAAGTTCGCGCAGGAAGTGCAGGATGACCTCGTCGACGTCGCAGATGACGAGCGGCTTGTAAGGCGCAAGATCGAGGGATGGCCGCTCCCGGGGCGTGACGACGCTATCCATCTCTTTACGACCGCGAAGGAGGAAACGGCAGCTTCTGGCGCGCCGCCGGCACCGCCTCGGGCGAGATGCCGGTCTCCTCGGCGAAGAGATGCAGGAGCGTTTCGTCGAACAGAAGATGGTCGAGCACGGCGGCGAGAAGCGCCGGATGCGCGGCGGTGGCCATGAGATCGGCGGCCTTCAGTCCCGTCATAGCCATGAAACGGCCTATTCTGTCGGGCTCGGATGCCAGAAAACGCAGGGCATCCAGCGCCAGAATCTCCGCTTCCACCGCCGGTGGTTGAAATTTCGAGGCGTTCATTTCAGGAGAGTTAACCAGCCCGCCCGAAGGGTGCAAGCGCAAGCACTGGGTTAAACTGTTGGTTACCGAATCCGGCGAGGATGGCCACGCGCAAAAGTCAGGC
>JBFXDI010000024.1:0-37140 GCA_050181295.1 Parvibaculaceae bacterium
TCGTCAATCACATGCATGCGCTCGGCATCAAGCCGGAACTCGGCACGCTGATCTTCATCGCCGCCTCGGCGCTGGTGCTGAAGAGTTTTCTCGGCTTCATCGCCTTCTCCTACGCCGGATATGCCGTGGCGCACGTGTCGACGGGCATCCGCCGCCGCATGCTGGACGCGCTCTTCGCCGCGCGCTGGAGCTATTTTGTCGGCCACCGCACCGGCCGCATCGCCAACGCCTTGAGCAACGACGCCACGCGCGCGGGCGACGCCTACAACTATTCGGCGCGCAGTGTCGCCTACACGCTGCAGGCTTCGGTCTACGTCCTCGTCTCGTTCCTGATCTCGCCCAAGCTCGCGGCCGCGGGCCTCCTCGTCGGACTGATCTTCATGTTCACCCTCGGCCGGCTGGTGAAGGCTGGCCGCCAGGCGGGCTATCGCCAGACCGACCGCACGGCCGAGCTCGTGACCTATGTCTCCGACGCGCTCAACAACATCAAGCCCATCAAGACGATGGAGCGCAAAGCCTACTTCCTGGAGTTCTTCAGCAAGAAGATCCGCTCGCTGAAGCGCGCGCTCATCGCGCGTGCGCTCGCCAAGCAGGGATTCGGTTCCGGCCAGGAAGCCCTTCAGGTCATCGCAGCCGCCATCGGCGCCTATTGGGCCGCCGTCCACTGGGGCATCCCGCTCGCCGAGATGGTGGTCGTCGGCGTCATCTTCGTGCAGGTCATCGCCGTGCTTGCGAAGATCCAGACCTATGTCCAGGCGACCGCCGAGGTGGAAAGCGCCTACTGGCGCTCCATGGAGCTGACCGAGGAACTCGTGACCAACAGGGAGGTGGACGCCGGCACCCTGACGCCCACCCTGGAAAAGGACTGCCGGTTCGACAATGTCTCCTTCGGTTATGGCGAGACGGAGGTGATCCGCGACACCTCGTTCGACATTCCCGCCGGCAAGATCACCGTGCTCAGAGGTCCTTCCGGCGCTGGCAAGACCACGCTCATCGACCTGTTGATCGGCCTCCATCGCCCGACCTCCGGAGAGGTCACCATCGACGGCGTGTCCCTGAACCAGATCTCGCTCAAGGCCTGGCGCAGGATGATCGGCTATGCGCCGCAGGAACTGGTGCTGCTGCACGGCTCCATCCGGGAGAATGTCGATCTCGGCGACGCGGAGATCGACGATGAGGCCGTCATGGAGGCGCTGCGCCGCGCCGGCGCGGCCGACTTCGTCGCCGCCATGCCCGCGGGTCTCGACACGGTGGTGGGCGAGATGGGCGCCAAGCTTTCCGGCGGCCAGCGCCAGCGGATCGCACTGGCGCGCGCCCTCGTTCTCAAGCCGAAGCTCCTCATCCTGGACGAGGTGACGAGCGCGCTCGATCCCGACACCGAGGCTGAGATCTGCCAGAAGGTGAGATCGCTCGCAGGCGACCTCACGATCGTGGCCATCACCCACCGTGATGCCTGGACGGCGATCGCGGACCGCCTCTATCGGGTCGAAGGCGGAAAGGCTGTTCCGGTGACGGAACGCTCGGAAGCCCTGCAGGCGGCGCAATAAGGCTCCTGCCGATGTCGCAAGGCCGCATGCCCGTCACGATTCGCAAGGTGGAGGGTGCGAAGGACATCGATCGCTTCCTCGAAGTTCCTTTCGACCTCTATCGCGACGATCCCAACTGGATAGCGCCGCTCTTTCTGGAACGGCACGAGCATCTGAGCCCGAAGAGGAACCCTTACTTCAAGCACGCCGAGGTTCAGCTCTTCCTGGCGACACGCGGGGAAAGGCCTGTCGGACGCATCTCGGCCCAGATCGACCGGCTGAGGCTGGAGCGCTACGGCGACGCCACGGGCCAGTTCGGCTTCCTCGAGGCGCCGGACGATCCCGAAGTGTTCGCTGCGTTGTTCGATACCGCTGCGGAATGGCTGAAGGCGCGTGGCATGCGCCGTATGCAGGGACCCTTCAGCTTCTCGATCAACGAGGAGACGGGCTTGCTGGTGGACGGATTCAATGCCCCGCCCCGCCTCATGATGGGGCACGCCCTGCCCTATGCTGGTCCCCGCGTCGAGGAACAGGGCTTCATCAAGGCGATGGACGTCTTCGCCTATGACTACGACGCAAGGCCGCTTCCCCGCGCCATGGCGGCGATGGTCTCGCGCGCGGAAGCCTCGGGCGACCTCGATGTGCGGCCGCTCTCGAAGAAAAACCTGAAGCGCGATCTCGCGCTCATCGTCTCGATCTTCAACGACGCCTGGTCGTCCAACTGGGGCTTCGTTCCCTGGACCAATGAGGAGATCGAGGCGCTGGGCAACAATCTGAAGCTCCTGGTCGGCGAAGACTACGTCGCCATCGCGTCCTGGAAGGGGGTGCCCGCCGCCATGGCGGTGAGCCTTCCGGACATCAACCTCGCAATCCGTGACCTTAAGGGCAGGCTCCTGCCGCTCGGCTGGGCGAAGCTGCTCTGGCGGGTGTTTGCCAGACCACCGCGAGCCGTCCGCCTGCCACTCATGGGGGTGCTCAAGGAGCACCAGTCGACCCCTGTCGGCGCCGCCCTGGCGCTTGCCGTCATCGACCGCATCCGCGCCGCTCATGTCGCGCGCGGGACAACGCGCGGCGAGCTCTCCTGGATCCTCGAGGACAACATGCCCATGCGGCGCATGATCGAGGGGTTGGGCGGCAGGCCCTACAAGACCTACCGCATCTACGAGCGCGGGCTTTGAGGGGGCGCTGGACCGCGATCGTTCTGGCGGCGGGTCGAGGATCCGGCGATCCCCTGGCGCGCGCCTATGGCGTCTCCCACAAATGCTTGATCCCGGTCGGTGGCATCCCGATGCTGCGGCGGGTGGTCGACACGCTCCGCACGCATCCCGGCGTCGCGAGCATCGCCATCTCCATCGAGGAGCCGTCGGTCGTATCCACGGCCCTCGGCACGGCCTATCCGGACGTGGCGGTGATCCCCTCCTCCGACAGCGCCCCGGCCTCGGCCCTTGCGGCGGTCGAGGCCGTGGCGTCGGCCTGGCCCATCCTGCTCACGACGGCCGACCACGCGCTCCTCGACCGCGCGATGCTCGACCATTTCTTCTCCGCCTCGGAAGGCGCCAGGGCCGACCTCACCATAGGTCTTGCCACGGCGGAAACCATTCTCGCCGCCTACCCGGATGCGAAACGGACGTTCCTCCGTTTCGGACGCGACCGCGTCTCCGGCTGCAACCTCTATGGCCTCATGTCGGCGCGGGCGCTTGGCGCCGTGGACCTCTGGCAGAGGCTCGATAGAGACCGAAAGCGGCCGTGGCGCATCGTCGGTGCTTTCGGCGCCGGCGCAATCATCCGCTATGCATTGGGACTCATGGATCTTTCAGGCGCGCTGGCGCTCGCCTCCCGACGCCTCAATCTGGCGGCCCGGGCCGTTCTCATGCCCTTCGCCAACGCGGCGGTCGACGTCGACAAGCCCGAGGACAAGGAGCTCGTGGAGGATATCCTCGGGCGCGCCTGACGGATCAGGCAGGGCCCTGCCACTGCGCCACCATGTGGCGGGCGGCCTGCAGGTCGGTCGGAAAGTCTACCTCGCACCATTCAATGCCGGTGACGTCCACCGGCTGCACGGTCGTGAGCTTCGCGAGCTGGCCAATGGCGCTCGGAAACCACTGCTTGAGCGCCTGCGCCTCCCGCATGTCGCGCTCCAGCACCTCGCGATAGAGCCTCGCGCCCTCGCTGCGGAACACATAGAGCCCGATCGCCTCGGCATCGACCGCCTCGACGGGCAGCGTCTTGCCGATCTCCGTCAGCCGGCCGCCGTCCAGCATCACCTTCATGTCGTCCGCGTCATATTGCGGCTTGCGGTTGGTGGCGACTGTGACGAGCGCCGAGGACGGTTCCATCAACGCGCCGACGAGGTCGGCCCGGAAGAGATTGTCGCCGTTGACCTGCACGAAATCGCCTGTCATTTCGTGCCGCGCCATCCAGCAGCTCGCAAGATTGTCGGCCACGGCATAGAAAGGATTGTAGACCGTCCGGATGGCGACCCGCTTCTCCCCGGCCAGCGCAGCCAACGCCTCTTCCATGGCGAGAGACCCGTAGCCCGTGACCACGACGAATTCGCCGAAGCCCTGGGCCGCGAAGGCGTCGATCTGCCGCGCGACAAGGGACCGGCCGCCGATATCCAGCAGGGCCTTCGGCACCTCGGCGGTCATCGGCAATAGGCGCTTGCCCTGCCCTGCGCCGAGTATCACGACTTTCACGATGCTTGAACCTTGACCGCCGAAACGCTTTAAGGACGCGGGCATTTACCGACCCGCCCCCTCCCAAGTCAACGCTGAGGCCTCTTTGTTTTCGCTCGCCCATCTTTCGGACATCCACCTCGCGCCGCTTCCCAAGGTGCGGCCGGGCGATCTCACGGGCAAGCGGTTGATCGGCTACCATTCCTGGCGGTTCCGTCGCCGCCATGTGCACCGGCCGAACATCCTCGAGTCGGTGATAGCGGACGTCCTGACGCACAGGCCGGACCACGTCGCGATCACGGGCGACCTGATCAACATTTCGCTGAGGGAGGAATATATCGTCGGTGCCCGCTGGCTGCAGGCGTTGGGGGCTCCCGACTGGATCACCTTCGTGCCAGGCAATCACGACGCCTATGTCGTGTCGCCCTGGGACGAGGGCATGGGCCTCTGGGCCGGCTACATGACGGGCGATCTGCGCATGGCCGGCGCCCGTGGCACGGGCGGGCTCGCCAATCCTTTTCCGTTCGTTCGCCAGCGCCGCAATCTGGCGCTCATCGGCGTTTCGACCGCCCTTCCGACCTCCTGGCGGATGGCGGCAGGGGAGCTCGGCGCCCGCCAACTCGAATCCCTCGCCCAGATCCTGCGCGAGCTCAGGGAGCGCGGCTTCTACCGCATTCTCCTCATCCACCATCCCCCGCTTCCCGGCCAGAGCGAGCCGCGCAAGGCTCTTCTTGACGCTAGGGAACTCAAGGAGATCCTGGTGCAGGAGGGAGCCGAGCTGGTGATCCATGGCCACGAGCACCTGCACGAGCTGAAGCGCCTCGAAACGCCCTCGGGGCCCGTACATGTCGTGGGCGTGCCCTCAGCCTCCGCCCGCTCCACCAAGCGCAAGCCCGCGGCGGCCTGGAATCTCTACGAAATCCGCCGCCAGAACGGCATATGGCGCTGTGACGTGACGATCAGGAGCTACGACGAGATCACCGGCACGATGGCCACCCGGACCCGCTTCAGCCTCGACAGCGCATGATGCATCGGATCGCGGAATGCCGGCTGGCTGGCCACCGGGCGGGCTCCGGGCTATGGTCCGGCCCGACATGACCAATGCCACGGCGCGGAAGTTCGGCCATCCTTCCTCCTTGATCGCCGACTATCAACACTGGTGGGTGCTGCTTCGTCCGGCCCAGGTGACGCTCGGCGCCCTCGTGCTTGTCTGCAAGGACGAGGCACGGGCGTTCTCTGGCATATCGCCGGCCGCATTCGCCGAGCTTTCCCGGGTGACGCGCGACGTGGAGACAGGTCTCAACGCCTTCCGGCCATACGACAAGATCAACTACCTGATGCTGATGATGGTCGACCCCGACGTGCATTTCCACGTCCTGCCCCGTTACGCCGAGCCTCAGGAGTTCGAGGGGCAGGCTTTCGCGGACAAGGGCTGGCCGGGCGTGCCCGATCTCGCTTCCGCCGTGACCTTGCCCGAGGACAAGAGCTCGCGCCTCCTCTCGGCCCTGAAGGCCGCATGGCCGACGGCCGGCCGGACGAGGCCTCCGGCATGATCCGGGTCATCGACCGCTATGTCCTGAAGCAGGTGGCGATGCCGCTCCTGACCGCAATGGGCATCGGTCTGATCGTGCTGCTCGCAGAACGCATGGTGCGCCTGCTGGACATCACGCTCGGCAAGCGGAACTCCTTCAGCGTCGTGTTCGAGCTTCTCGCCTATCTCGTGCCTCACTATCTGGGGCTGGCGCTTCCGGCCGCCATGTTCCTTGGCCTGCTCTTCGGCTTCAACAAGATGTCGAAGGACAGCGAGATCGACGCCTTTCTCGCTTCGGGCGCGGGACTGCACCGGCTGGCCCGTCCTGTCGTGGTGCTGGCGGCGGCGCTCGCCATCGTCTCCCTCTGCATCTTCGGCTGGCTGCAGCCCCAGACGCGCTACGCCTACCGTTCGGTGCTGTTCACCGTGAAGAACGTCGAGGTGTTCTACCTGGCGGAAGAAGGCGTGTTCATGCAGGCCGGCACGCGCACCTTCATCCTCGACAAGCTGTCGCGCGCCAACAATGCCTTCGAGCGCATCTTCCTGTTCGACAACAAGGGCCAGAAGGGTTCGGAGACCGTGACGGCGGCTGACGGCAAGCTGATCGAATCGGCCGACGATCCGAGACCGATCCTGCGGCTCGAGCGCGGTCATCGCGTGGAGCTCCGGGCCTGGCCGCAGTTCGGCACGGAAGCCCCGCCGCCCGAGGCCCGGGTCGGCACCTTCCAGACGGCCGACACGCCGCTCGGCCGCATTTCCGACAAGGCGTTCCGTCCGCGCGGCGAGGATCAGCGCGAGCTTACCCTGCCCGAGCTGGTGAGCGCCCTCACGAATCCGCCCAACAACATTTCGCCGACCGCCATCCGGGCCGAGCTCCATCGCCGCATGGTGTCCATCGCGACCGTGCTCATGCTCCCGATCCTTGCGCTTCCCTTCGCCATCGGCCGGCGGCGCGGGCAGCGGGCCTATCGTTTTGGCGTGGCGCTCATCATCCTTGTCGCCTATCACGAGATCATCGAGCAGGGCGCGGTGACATCGCGGGTGCATGGCACGTCGCCGTATCTCTCGATGTGGCTCCCGTTCGGACTGCTGTTTGCCTTCGCGCTCTGGCAGTTCGCCAACACGGCCTTCCGCGTGAAGCGTGATCGGCTCGAGCCCTTGATCGAGCGCCTGGGTGACTTTCTTTCTTCGATCGCCCGCATCCTGCCATCCAGACGTGGCGCGAGGGCATCATGACCATCGCATGGATGCTGACGCGCATGATCTTTCTGCGCTTTCTCCTGATCCTCTTCGGCATCTCCGCCTTCGTCGTGCTGCTCGAGGTCGTCACCTACTCGGAGGAGATTCTGAAGCTCCAGAACAACGAGGTGTCCGCACTGGCGCACTACGCGGCGCTGCTGCTGCCGCGCACGCTCTCCACGTTCTTGAGCATGAGCGTGCTCCTGGCGCTGCTCCTGACGCTGACCGAACTCAGCTACCGCAGCGAGCTGACCGCCATCTGGGCCGGCGGCGCCTCGCCCTATCGCGTCATGCTGATGCTCCTGCCGCTCGGCCTCTTCCTCGGAGGCTGCAACTTTCTCCTGAGCGACATTGCGGTC
The DNA here is from genome assembly GCA_050181295.1 of Parvibaculaceae bacterium. Classification (GTDB taxonomy): domain Bacteria; phylum Pseudomonadota; class Alphaproteobacteria; order Rhizobiales; family Aestuariivirgaceae; genus JBFXDI01. The sequence continues at coordinate 7,331 of JBFXDI010000024.1, forward strand.
CCCCGCGTCGCGCCCACGCTCCAGGCCTGGGGAATCGGCGACTACGGCTCGAAGCGGTTCAATGTGGGCGAGAAGGATCCGCTATGGATGCGCTCCGGCAATGACATCCTGCGCGCCGTGGACTCCAATCCGCAGGCCACCGAGCTCGACAACGTGATCATCTTCCGCCGTGACGCGGAAGGTCTCCTGACGGAGCAGATCATGGCGGCGCACGCGAAGCTCGAGGGCGACCGCTGGCAGCTTTCGGACGTCGTCGTCTACTACCAGAAGAATCTGCCGGCGAACCGCCTGGAGAAGCTCATCTACAGCGGGTCGCTGAAGCCCGCTGCCGCCGGAGCGCGTTCGGGCGATCCGGAGGAGATGTCGCTGTCGGACCTCGACTACTTCATCGCCAATGCCGGCTTCGGCATCAGGCCGGCTCACGTCTACCAGACATGGTGGCAGAAGCGCATCAGCCTGCTCTTCTCCACCTGGCTGATGATCATCGTGTGCGTTCCACTCGCCTTGCGCTTCCGCCGCGGCGGCGGCATCGGCTACCTGTTCATGGTCGGCGTGGCGCTGGGGTTCACCTTTTTCGTGCTGGACGGTATCTCCCTCACCATGGGCGAGCTGGGCGTCCTGCAGCCATGGATGGCGGCCTGGCTGCCGATCCTGATCTTCCTCGGCGCTGGCGCCACCCTGGCGTTGCGCTCGGAAGCCCTGCGATAGGAATACCGGTATGGATGCCCTCGTTCGTGATGCCCAGGCGGGAAATTCGCCCCAACCCGCGCTCGTCATCATCGGACATCATGCCGGGACGATCTTCGGCCTGACGCCTTCGGAGCGGCTGCGACGGCAATTCGCCGCCGCCGGGGTGATCGGTCAGATTCCGCTTTCCGACGCGATCGAGCGCGGCGGCCGCGTCATTCTCGTCCGGGCCGACGCCGTGCTGGACCAGCCGCTCATCGCCGCCTTGGCCCACGGGGTCGGGTTCGCGATACTGGGCACCGACGGCGCCGTCGAGCGTCCCGCAGCCGCCGTCGTGGAGAGCGCGGAGGCAACGGCCGCGGCGCGCCTCCTCGAGGATCAGGCGCTTGTCGGCGAGAACCCCGGCCTCCTCATCCGCAGGCCCTCCGAGCTCGATGCCTCTTTCTGGAAAGGTCTGAGGAAGCGCGAGACGCCCTACGCGCTCCTGCTCAGCCAGGCGAGCTCCGCCGACATCGAGCGCCGCGTCTTCATGGGCACCTATAAGGGCGCCACCGACTTCATCACGAAGTATGCCTGGCCCGTTCCGGCCTATCATGTCACGCGCTGGCTCGCCCCCATGGGCATCACGCCGAACATGGTGACGACCGTGGCGGCGATCCTCACGGTTGCCGCCTTCTGGCTCTTCCTCGAAGGCTGGTTCCTCACGGGCCTTGTCGCCGCCTGGGCCATGACCTTCCTCGACACGGTCGACGGAAAGCTCGCGCGCACGACGCTCCGATCGAGCAAGTGGGGCGATGTCTTCGACCATGGCATCGACCTCGTGCACCCGCCCTTCTGGTATGCCGCCTGGGGCCTGGGCCTGCCGGCCGTCGGGCTCGGCCTGCTACCGGATGTGCTCTGGACCGTGCTCGGCATCATTCTTGTGGGCTACGTGCTGCAACGGCTCATGGAAGGCATCGCCATCAAGTGGCTCGGGCTCGAGATCCATATCTGGCGGCGCATCGACACGCTCTTCCGACAGGTCACGGCCCGCCGGAATCCCAACCTGGCCCTTCTGACGGTCGCGGCGCTGGCGGGCCGGCCGGATCTCGGTCTCATTGCCGTCGCGGCCTGGACGGGATTGTGCCTTCTCCTGCATCTGGTACAGCTTCTGCATGCGTTCCTCGAGAAACGCAGGTCCGGACCGCTCGCGTCCTGGATGGAGACAGCCACGAAGCGGTCATGAAGGCAGGACTCCTCGTAAATCCCCGGTCGGGCAAGCACAGCGGCCGGGGTCTTTCGCTCGTGGAGAAACTTAAAGGTCGCTGCGGCAGCCGCATCGCCGTGCTCGACCAGTTCCACGCCCTGCCGGCCACGTTGCGTGAGCTTGCCGGAGCCGGCGTCGACGCGCTCTTCATCAGCTCCGGCGACGGCACCGTGCAGGCGATCCAGACGGAGCTTGCCGAGCGCAATCCTTTCACCGCACTGCCCGATCTGGCGCTCCTGCCCCACGGCACGACCAACCTCACCGCCAACGAGATCGGCTTCAACGAGCGCAATCTCGACCGGCTCGCGTCTCTTTTCACATCCGACTCCCCGCCGGTGCCGGCCATCGAAGAGCGCCCGACGCTGCGCATCCTCAATCCGGGCGACGGTCAGGTGCGCCACGGCATGTTCCTGGGCGCCGGCGCCATCCCCCGCGCCGCGGCGCTCTGCCAGGAGCAGTTCAACAAACGCGGCATCAAGGGCGACTGGGCGACCTTCGCGACGCTTGCGGCGGGCATCATCGGAAGTTTCGGCCGTGCCGGCGGCAAGGATGAAGCGGGGCGCATCGTCCGTCCCTATCCCATGCATGCGACGACCGAGCAGGGAACCCTCGTGTCGGGAGACCAGCTTCTCTTGCTCGCCACCACGCTCAACCGGCTGATCCTCCGCTCGCGACCCTTCTGGGGCGGCAAGACGGCGCCGATCCGCACCACCGCCATCGGCTATCCGCCTCCGAGCGTTGCGCGGTGGCTCCTTCCCGCTCTCTATGGAGGCGAGGCGAGGAGGATGCCGCCCTCCTGCATCAGCCGCTCCGCCGAGCGGATCGAGATCGAGACCAGGTCGCCGCTGCTCATCGACGGCGAGTTCTTCGATCCGCCGGCCGAGGGACCGCTCAAGGTCGAAACCGGCCCCGTCTTCAGGTATCTTCGGGCCTGATCGGTCCGGACATGCAGTACGAAAGCCTCGAAGACATTCTTGCGCGGCGTGCGGAGGAGCCTGTGCCTCCCGAAGTGGCGGCCATGGGCGAGGCTGTCCGCGGTGCTTATGGCGGGGGCGCCGTGGCCGTGCTGGCCTATGGATCGAGCCTCAGGGGCATCGATCCGTCCGAGACGCTGATCGATCTCTATGTCCTCACGGCTTCGCTCGCGGATGTGAGCGGCAATCCTCTTTCTCGCGCCGCCTGCGCCCTGCTTCCACCCAATGTCTACTACGCCGAGACGCCGTTCGCCGGACGAACGCTTCGCGCCAAGTACGCCGTGCTGCCGCTCCAGGCCTTCGAGCTCCGCTGCGGCGGCGTGACCGACAATCCCTATTTCTGGGCGCGTTTCTCGCAGCCCTGCCGCCTGCTCCATGTGCGGGACAACGTGACCCGCATCCGGATCGTGCAGGCGCTGGGCGAAGCCGTGCGCACCATGCTGACGGCGGCCGCGGGCGTCGCGCCGGCCGGCGCCGATACGACGACCCTCTGGGTGGAGGGCTTTCGGGAAACCTACCGCACGGAGCTTCGTCCGGAAGGACCGGACCGTGCCGCCGCCATCGTGGCCGCGGATGAGGCCTTCTATCGCGCTCTCACCGATGCGGCAGCGCCGATCCTGCCGGAGCGCTCGGCCAACTGGCGTTGGCGCCGCCTCGTGGGAAAGACCCTATCGGTACTCAGACTTCTGAAGGCGGCTTTCACCTTCTCCGGCGGCGCGGAGTATCTGGCCTGGAAGGTCGCCCGCCACTCGGGCGAGAAGATCGAGCTCAAGCCCTGGCAGCGCCGGCATCCCATTCTCGGCGCGCTCTCGATCCTGCCGGGCCTCCTGCGTCGCGGCGCGGTGCGCTAGGCGTCGGCCTCGGGCGATCCGCGAGGGAGCGCGGCGCGGAAGGTCGGGTCATGCGGCATCTAGTGTCCTCTTGACGTTGCGGGCGGGCCGATGCCCTTGCGAAGGTGGTGGGCGAGGAGCTGGCCGAAGCGCGCGTCGCCCCAGGGACCGTCCAGCCGCTGTTCGATCTCGATGTCCGGGGACTTGTTGGCCTCGACGATCACGGGCCCCTTGTCGGTGATGGCGATGTCCCAGCCGATGAGGATGGGCGCTCTCAGTTGCCGATGGGTCGAGATCGCGAGCTCAAGCGCCTCGTTCCAGAAGGGCACGCGCCTGGAGGCGATGAGGGCGCCGGTCGAAGGATGATGGTCGAACCACCGCGCGCTCATGACGGAGTTCGAGGCGCGGCCCAGCTCCCCGGTTTCCGGGTCGACAGGCGCCGCTATGCCGTCGCGCGTGTCCACGATGCGCCTGCGGTATTGCGACATGCGCAGCATCGTGAAGAGGTGCTCGACCTCGTCCCGCTCGTTCCAGATCGTGTGCATCCGAAGCGTGCTGAGCGCGCCTGCCGTCAGGTCCCAGATGTCGCGATGGTTGACGAGGCACTCCTGGACAAGGCGCGGGCCGCGGCGCGAGAGTCGGGCGAGATGCTCCATCAGCTCGGCGGCCTGCAACGCCTCACCGTTGCTGCCGGAGTACCAGCCGCCTGAATAGATCCACCGTTCCGCGCCCGTGCCGCCGTTGGATTTGCGCGGTTTCACGAAGAGGCTGGTGGGCGGCAGCGTCCGCAGACTCGTGTCGTGCCAAGCGAAGCCGCCATCCTCGACCGTCGCGATGAGGCGCGGCACAGGCAGGTTGTGCTGCCGGCAGAACTGGTGGAAGGCGTACTTGTCGTTGAGGAGCTTCGCCCGCCGGCTGCGCTCGGGCGACTGCCGGTAGAGGGCGCGGAAGACGCCCGCCCCCTTCTTGATGTAGCCGCGGAAGACGTACTCGTGGGCCCTTTCGCGATTTTCGGGCTCGTGCAGCTCGTAGGTGTAGAAGAAGTTCACCGGAACGCCGTGGAGGAAGGCCAGGTTTAGCTGCCCGACGAACTGGCTGAGGACGCTCCGGTGATAGCGGCGCGAGACGGAGAGGCCGTTCTTCGCCGTGAGGCCGATCGCCAAGCCCAGCATCGCCGGCGGCCACATCGCGGTGAGAAGGACGCGCTTCCACACCGGCATCGCGAGCAGCCTCGCCTCCAGATCCTCGTGGACTGTCTCGAAGATGATGGCCGAGGGCGTGCCGGGCACCTGCCACTTCGCGCAGCGGAAGAGTACCGGATAGGCGTGCAGCGCCAGAAGTGCCGTCTCTTCCCAGCGCGAGAGCCGGGGCTTCCTCGCCGTGGTTGGCCTGAAACCGGCCGGAGCCGCGGGAGAGCACCAGGAGAGGATCCGCCAGACAGGCGATCGCTCCGCCGCGGCATTCGGGTCGAGCCGCCAGGAGTCCCAGAGCCTAGCCTGGTTCATGGAGCGCCATCTCCTGTTTGCGCGCCGGATTTAGCGCCCGCAGTCAGCCCCTCGCCTGTCGGAGCCCATACGGTTTCGTAAGGTCGCTGCGGCGAAGCCGCTCAGGCCTGGAGCGGGGGAAACCGGAGAATGACCCTGAGGCCGGGCCGGTTGTCGGCGAGTTCCAGCGACGCGGTGTGGAGATCCGCGATGGCCCGCACGAGCGTCAGGCCGAGGCCGGTGCCGCGCGTGGTCCGGCTCTTGTCGAGCCGGTAGAAGCGCTGGAACACCTTCTCCCGCTCCTCGGGCGGGATGCCGGGTCCGTCGTCCGCCACTTCCGCTGCGACGACGCCGCCGTTGCGATGGAGCGAAAGGCGGACCTCCGATCCCTGCGGACAATGCCGTATGGCGTTCTCCACCAGATTTGCGAAGAGCTGCACGAGCAGTTCGTGGTCGCCCGATATCATGAGCCGGGCACCGTGCATATCCTCGAGGCTGAGCCGCCTGCCCTTTTCGTGGGCGGCATCGGCATAGAGCTCCGTCACGGAGGCGAGCACGCTGGCGAGGTCGAGCTGCGTGAACCGCGCCCTGCGCGCGCCCGACTCGATCTGCGCGATCCTGAGCAGCGCCTCGAAGGTCTCGTTGATCCGTCCGCTCTCTTCGAGGATCGCCTGCAGCTCGTCCCCGACATCGGCGCCTCTTCCGGAACTGGCGATCGCCGTCTCGACCTTCATCCGCAGCCGGTTCAGCGGCGTCTTGAGGTCATGGGCGATGTCGGTGCTGACCTGCTTCATGCCCTCCATGACGCGCGCCAGGCGGTCGAGCGCGGAATTGATCTGGCGCGAGACCGTGTCGATGTCGTCGCTGTTGCCGGTCAGCGGTATGCGCGCGGCGAACTTGCCGAGCGAAACCTCGTCCATGGTGTGCGCGATGCCGTCGAGGCGACGCTGGGCTCTGAAGGCGAGGATGGCGCCCCCCGCCGTGGAGAAGAGGGTGACGACCGCCCATGTCCAGAAAAAGCTCGCGACCGCCAGGCTCTCCAGTTCCTGCGTGTCCTGGAGGCTGAGCCCCACCACCAGCCTGTTGTCGCCGAGCTTGTCGGAGATGATGCGGAAGGCGCGTCCATCCCCCATGGCCACGTCGTAGGGACCCGCTCCCTCGACAGGAAGGGCGAGGGCCGCGGGATCGACGTTTCCGGCCAGGGCGCGGCCGGCCGGATCCAGCAGCAGCAGCAGCCAGTCCTCCTGCTTGCTGGCCTCGGAATAGACCCGGACGGCATGCACGAGGTCCTCGACGTGGCCGCTCGAATAGGCGGCCGAAACGAGGGTCCAGATCTGGTGCGTATCCGCATCGAGGCGCTCGTCCAGTTCCGTCTTGATGAACTGATAGGCGATGATCTCGGTCACGAGGAAGGCGGCCACGAAGAGCCCGCCGAAGGCGATCGCCAGCCGGAAGGGCGTGCTCCTGAGAAGCCTAGCCGGGCGCATGGAGGCTGTAGCCGGTGTTCCGGATGGTGTGCAGGAGATGCACGTCGAAAGGCTTGTCGATCTTTGCCCTGAGCCGGCTGACATGTGTCTCGACACGCTGGTGCGGGGATCGAAATGCAGCTCCCACACCCGCTCCAGCAGCATGGTGCGGGTCATCACGCGCCCTTCGTTGCGCATCAGCACCTCGAGCAGCGAGAACTCCCGCGGCTGCAGGTCGATGATCTGGCCTCCTCTCGTCACCCGCCGCTTGATGACGTCAAGCTCGAGATCTGCAACCTTCAGCAGCGTCTTCTGGTCCTGGAACGGCGGCCTGCGTGCGAGCGCGTTGACGCGCGCCAGGAGCTCCGAGAAGGCGAAGGGCTTCACCAGGTAGTCGTCCGCGCCCGCCTCCAGTCCTTCCACCCGGTCGTCCACGCCGCCGATGGCGGTGAGGAAGATGATGGGAAGCCCGGTCCCCGCCGCGCGGATGGCGCGGACCGTGGCGAGCCCGTCCAGGCCCGGGATCATGCGGTCGATGATGAGGAGATCGTAAGGGTCGCGCGTGGCCATGAAGAGGGCGTCATGCCCGTTGGCGACCAAGTTGACGGAGTGGCCCGCCTCGGTGAGGCCCCGCGTCACGAAGGCGCCCAGGATCTCGTCGTCCTCGACAACCAGGATCTTCATGCCAGAACCCGCTCGGACGCTGTCCGTTACCGCGCAGGCGAATCTAGTCGCCTTGCCGGCCGGCCGCCAGCCGATGCGGCATTGGGAAGCGGAAGCCGTTTCTCAGGCGATCTTGCGCTGATGGTGGCCGGCGGCCACGACCTCGCCGAAGAGGTCGATGATGCGGTCGATCTCCTCGTCCGCATGCGCGGCGGAAACGGAGCACCGCAGCAGATAGAGCTTGGCGGGCGTGCCTGGAGGAAGCGCGATGTTGACGTAGACGCCCGCTTCGAGAAGCGCGTTCCACATCGCGATCGTCGAGGCCTCATCGGCGCATTTGACCGCGATGATGGGGCTGACCACGGAGCTTCCGAGTTCAAGCCCAAGCGCGCTGAAGCCATCGAACAGCCGCTTGGAATTCTGCACCAGCCGGTCGCGCCGCCACGGCTCGGCTGCGAGCTTGGCGATGGCCGCGCGCGCCGTGGCGATGGTTGCGGGCGATGGCGAGGCCGTGAACATGTAGGGCCGCGTGGCATAGCGGAGCGTCTCGAACAGGGGGTGATCGCCCGCCCCGAAGCCGCCGATCGACCCGATGCTCTTCGAGAAGGTTCCGACCACGAAATCGCAGTCGGCCTCGAACCCGGCCTCGTCGGCAAGACCGCGCCCGTTCGGCCCCAGCACGCCGAAGGAATGCGCCTCGTCCACCAGGAGCTGGAAGCCCTGCCGCTTCTTCACCTCGACGAAGTCGGCGAGCGGCGCCCGGTCCCCCAGCATGGAATAGATGCCCTCGAGCACCACGAGCCGGCCGCCCTCCTCGCCCTCCGAGCGCTGCAGCCGCTTCTCGAGATCGGCGGCATCGTTGTGGCGGAAACGCACGAGCTTGGCCCCGGAGAGCGTGCAGCCGTCATAGATCGAGGAATGGGAGTCGGCATCGAGATAGATCGTGTCCTTCGGTCCCGCCAGCCCCGCCAGCATGCCGAGATTGGCCTGATAGCCGGTCGTGAAAACGATGCAGTGCTCGCGCTTGAGGAACGCCGCAAGCTCCTTCTCCAGCGCCTGGTGGACGCCATAGGTGCCGTTGGCGATGCGCGAGCCCGTCGTGCCACTGCCGAACGCCGCGAGCGCCTCCTGGCCGGCTTTGATCAGCTCCGGCTCGAAGGTGATGCCCATGTAGTTGTTGGTGCCGGCGAGGATCGTCTCGCGTCCGTTGATAATGGCGCGCGTCGGCGACAGGATCCGGTCGTTGGTGACGCCGAGCGCGTTCACGCCCATGCTCAGCATGCGCTGGAACCGTTCGGCGATGGTGCGGTGCTTGTCGAACAGGTCGGTCATGGCTTGGCGCTCCGGTTGAGCCTCCCCTCCACCACGCTCACGAGATCTTGCATGGTGCGTGTCTCCGACAGCACGTTGAGCGGGATGTCGATATCGAAGTGGTCCTCGACCTCCATCACGAAATCCATGACCGACACCGAGTCGATGTTGAGGTCGGCCGAGATGTCGGTCGCGGGCACGAGCTCGATGCCCTTAGCGTTGAAGGGCTGGAGGAGACGGCAGAGGTTCGAGAAGATTTCGTCGCGGTCGGGCATGCGGCTCAGGGATCCTGTCTTGCGGGTGTTCTAGTGGCGCCGGCTGCGGCCGGCAACCATCCGTGTTCGCGATACCAGGCAAGCGTCTGCGTGAACCCTTCGGCAAAGCCGATCGCGGGCTTCCAGTCGTGGGTTCTGTCGAGGAGGTCGTGACGGCAGACCCAGTCGCGGTGATGGAGCTCGGCGACCTTGCCGCGCGTGAGCGCCGGCCGATGCCCTGAGAGCCAGGACCATCCCTCGCTTGCGAAGGCCGCCGCGCCGAGCACGGCTTCGGGCAGGTGCACGACCTTCACCCGTTTTCCCTGGGCCGTTCCGGCGATGGTGGCGAGGTCCTGCCAGGAGTATCCGTCCCGGTGGCCGTCATCGAGTTCGTGCATGCCCATCCCAGGTCCGTCCGCCGAGACCAGGACAACGAGCGCCCGCGCCAGGTCGTCCACATGGATGAGGGAGAAGCGCTGCAGCGAGCTGCCGGGAAGGAAGGCGGTCGAGCGCGTGAGCTGCGCGATGAGGGGCAGCGTCGCCCGGTCGCCAGGGCCGTAGACGGCGGGCGGACGGAGGATGTAGCCGGTGTCCGAAAGCGTCGCCCGCACGACGGCCTCGCCGGCATGCTTGCTCTCGCCATAGGAGGAGAGGCCCGGCTCCCGTGCAGCAAGCGAGGAGACGTGCACGAAACGTCGCACGCCGGCATCGCGCGCGGCCTTAGCCAGCTGCGCCGTGCCCCTCACGTTCACGGCATCGAAATGTCGCGGATCGGCTAGCTCGCCCGCGCAGTGCACGACGGCATCGGCGCCGCGGACAAGCTGCGCGAGCGCGCTCCCGTCAAGCAGGTCGCCCCGCACCGGCTGCAGCAGCTCCCGCTCGCCCTCCGACAAGAGCTCGGGCCGCCGCACGAGGGCTTTCACGGCAAATCCGGCCGCCACCAGCGCCCTGGCGGTGCGGCGTCCCACAAAGCCGGTCGCCCCGGTTATGGCTATGGTTCCGGACATTCTCGCCGAATAGTCCCTCAATGCCCGCGTGACGGGAAGCGCAAGCCCTTGTTCATTGCCGTCTTCTCTGACGGCAATGCGATCCAATGATGACGCCGCTCGAAAGTCCTAGCTGGCCGCTGCCGTCATGGCGGCCGGGCGTGCCCGGCGGTGACCGAGCGTGATGCCGGAGATCTCCGCGATGTCGCCCGAGAGATAGCGGGCCTTGGCGCCGACGCGCGAAAGCTTGCCCGAGGAGGTGAAGGGGAGGCTCTTGGGCGGCACCAGCACCACTTCGCACTCGACGCCCGCCGAGCGATGCACGATGGCGGCAACCTGGCGGCGTAGCTCCTCCATCTGGTCTTCTGCAGCAAGCCGGCACTGGACGAGAACGACCACCTGCTCGTCTCCGTCGGTGCCTTCGACCGAGAAGGCCGCGACATCGCCGCCCTTCAGCGGCTCGATCTGCTCCACCGACCACTCGATGTCCTGCGGCCAGATGTTGCGTCCATTGTGCAGGATCAGATCCTTGGCGCGGCCCGTGATCACGATCTCGCCGTCGAGCAGATAGCCCATGTCGCCGGTGTCCATGAAGCCATCGGCGCCCATCACGGCTGCGGTCGCCTCCGCATTGCGGAAGTAGCCGGCCATGAGGCTCGGGCCCTTCACCAGCACGTGGCCGATCTCGCGCTCGCTTAAGCGGCGGCCCTTGCCGTCGCGGACTTCGATCGTGTGCCCGGGAAGCGGCTTGCCGCAGACCACGAAGGACCGGCGCCGGTCCGCCGGCACGTCGGATCCTGCCGGCAGCGCACGCCGCGAAAGCTTGCAATGCGCCCGGTCGACGATGTCGACACGGATCGGCTGCTCGAGCTCGACGAAGGTGATCGCGAGCGTCGATTCCGCCATGCCGTAGCTCGGCAGGAAGGCCGTCGGATCGAAGCCGGCCGGCTTCATGTGGGCCGAGAAAGCCTCGAGGATATCGGCGCGCACCATGTCGCCGCCGATGCCTGCCACGCGCCAGCCGGAGAGATCGAGATCCTTGGCGCCGCCGTTCACGCGGCGCGCGGCGAGGTCGTATCCGAAGCTCGGCGAATAGGAGATCGTGCAGCCGTTGTCGGACATGAGTTTCAGCCAGAGGGCTGGCCGGCGCGCGAAGGACGGCGTGGAGAGATAGTCGACCGTCACCTGCCCCATCATCGGCGTGATGCAGAAGCCGACGAGCCCCATGTCGTGATAGAGCGGCAGCCAGGAGAAGGCGCGATCGCCCTCGCGGACCTTGAGCCCGTGCCGGAGAATGCCCGTGCCGTTGGCGCAGATCGCCTTCTGGTCGATGAGCACGCCCTTGGGATGCGAGGTCGAGCCGGACGAATACTGGATATAGGCCACTTCATCGGCCCGGAACGGCTCGAGGCCCTGCCCTTCCCCCGTCGCTTCGACGGCTTCGAGCTCCCCGAAAGAGAGAACCGTGCGCGCGCCCGTGCCCTTGGCTGCGTCACGCAGATGGCCTGAGAGGTCTTCCGGACCCACGGCGGCCGATGCATGCGCGCTCGCCAGCATGCCGCGGATGCGCTCCACATAGGCTTCACGTCCGCCGATATGGATGGAATAGGGCATGGGGCACGGAACGAGGCCCGCATACTGGCAGCCGAAGAACACCGCCATGAAGTCGGGGCCCGTCTCGGCGACGACGCCCACCCGCTCCCCGCGCGTCAGCCCGCAGGCAAGCAACCGCTCGGCGGTCAGCAGCGCCCGCCGGCGAAGCTCGCGGTAAGGCAGTACATGCTCGAGAACGCCCCGGGCGGAGTAGAAATCGAAGCCGGTATCGCCCTGCGCCGCGTAGTCGAGCGCCTCGGCCAGTGTCGGAAAGCCGCCAAGACGAAGCGGCAGGTTGCGGTTGGCACGCGTGGTCGGGAACAACCGAACGACGTTATCCGGCGCCCCCATGCTGCGCTCCGGCATCTTCTGAAATGCCAAACTTCACCCCTTAAAGATTTCGGCGGGATTGCCCCGCTCGCTCGATGATAGAGGCGGAAAGGCCAATTCCCCTTGGCACTCAAGGGCCTGCCGCCGTGCTTGTTACAATGTGGTAACAGGCGGCCCGGAGCTGTCAAAATCAAATGGTGTTTCAGAATGTAACGAGACGGCAGGAGTCGTAAACCATTGGTATTATGGCATTTTCGACAACAGGACCAGGGCCACGAAAAGCAGGAGCACGCCGAGCGCGAAGCCCGAAAGCCAGGCGAGAATCAGGGTGGTGCCGCTGTAGGAGGGCACGGCCGTGGGCGCGTCTCTGGTCGCCCCGGCCATCAGCCGTTGCCGCTCGATCAGACGGTGTGCGACATAGTCCGTGATCTTGCCGGTCATTTCCGCCCGGTCGAAGGATTCGAAGAGGACTTCGTGGCCGCCGTGGACGTCGCGCTGGAAACGGTAGGTGCGGGCGTCCGGAGCCATGATCACATAGCTGACCATGTCCACCCATAGCCGCGGCGGAAAGCCCGGAACGAGCGACAGATCGACGAAACCTGTCGTATCCGGCCGGCCGCTGAGCACCGGTCGCAGGCCGTCCATCAGCACCTGCAGGCGCAGGGTCGATGCGTCCCGGATGTCGACGATCGCGTCGAAATGCGCGGCCTCGGCAAGCCGCGCCTTCCGGATGGCCCGGTCCAGGTCGTTTGTGCCCGGCGGCGGATCGCCCGGTCCCGAGACTGTCAACGCCTACGCACTCCCCTTGACTTTCGGCCTGTATCAAATCGGCCGCGTCTGCCTGCAATTTAACGCAACTTGAGCCGTTCATGCATCCCGAATGCCAGCGGAGATCCCATGGATTCCAGCCCCACCTCCCTTCCCCGCAGCACGAAACGGGTTCTCGAAGCCGCCAAAGCCCTTGGTCTGGCTGCCGAAATCGTCGAAATGCCCGAAAGCACCCGCACCGCCGTCGAGGCCGCGGCCGCCTGCCGCTGCGACGTGGCCCAGATCGTCAAGTCGCTGGTTTTCCGCGGCCGGCAGAGCGGAAAGCCCCTTCTGCTGCTCGTCTCCGGCGCCAACCGGGTCGACGAGGAGAAGGCGGCGCTGCATGTCGGCGAGCCGCTCGCCCGGCCAGACGCCCACTTCGTCCGCGACACGACCGGCTATGCCATCGGCGGCATTCCGCCCTTCGGCCATGATGTGCCGGTCGCGACCTACATGGACCCGGATCTCCTGAAGTTCGAGGTGATCTGGGCCGCTGCCGGCACGCCCCGGACCGTCATCCGCCTCGAGCCGGCGGCGCTTCGCGACGCCACCGGGGCCAAAGTTATCCCCATGGTTTAGCGGGGCGCTCTGGACACTGCCGCGCATTCTTTCGTACGCTCAACCCATGCGTGCTTTCGGTTGAAGCCGGGTGCTTGTCCGGCTTCCGGGGGAAATCGGGCATGTTGGGCGGCAGCCGGGGGAGAGGCTGGCGTGACCGGCTCGGCAATGGGCTGGCCGGTCTCATAGTTGTCTGCGGGGCAAACGGGGCAGTCGCTGGCGAGGGCTTCTCGGTCAGCGGCGGGGGCGGGACGCTGGAGGGTTTCGACACCTTCCAGGGCGTGCTCTACGCGCCCTGGAGTGCGCTCGGCGAGAGCGGCTTCCAGGTTCGCGGTTGGGCGAAGAGCTACCTCTTCGAATACGAGACGTCGCTTCCCAACGATCCAGGCGCGAGGATCCAAGCCATGGGCTACGGTTTCCAGGTCGAACTCGGCTGGCAGTTCGCGGGCGACTGGGGACACCTGGCAGGCTTCGTCGGACCGGCCTGGCGGGACCATGAGCTTCAGCCCCCCGATCCCGGCTCCTCGCTCGACCGCGCCCGGCTTGGTGTCGCCTTCACGCTCGATGGTGAATGGCGCGCCCTCCCGGATCTGGGGGTGATGGTCAACGCCAGCTATGTGACCGGCGTCGATCAGCACTGGGCTCAGGTGAAGCCATTTCTCGAGCTGGGAGACGGCTTCAGGACCGGCCTGAGCCTCGCTGTCTTCGGCGGGCCGGACTACGAGAAGGCACGCCTCGGCCTTTTCGCCAGCGGCTACGAGCTCGAGTTCATTACGTGGAGACGCACTTTCATCGGCGGCGAACTGGGTGTCCAGTCGGACTTCTCCGGCCGCGGCATCACTCCCTATGTCGGGCTCCACTCAGGCTTTCTTTTCTGATCGGGCTGGACAAGGCTGCGCGCCCCATGATACGGGGCGCCCTCGATCTCTTGGAGAGAAGGCCCGTGGCCATCACCGGAAAGCGGCATGCCCTGCGACGACGCGCCATCCGCGCGCGACGCCCGCGCATCTGAGCCGCTTCCGCCTCCCCGAGCCTCCATCCCGTTTCCGGATATGAGCACCGCGCAGGCAGAAGCCTGTTGTCGGCACATTCCGGAACCGGGACCATGATCACATCCACCGCCGCCTCCCTTCCCTTCACCGTTCTGCCTGAGACCGCCGCCGATCGGCCGGCCATTGAAGCGCTGCTCGATGACTGCTTCGGCATCGACCGCCGGACAAAGACGTCCTACCGCTTCCGCGAAGGCGAGGAGCCGGTTCCCGGCCTCTCCTTCGTCGCGCGCGACGGCGACGGCCGGCTGATCGGCGCCATCAGCTTCTGGAATTTGCGGATCGGCGAGGAGGGGATGCCGGCGCTCCTGCTCGGCCCCCTGGCAGTGGCGCCCGATCTCCAGAACCGGGGGATCGGGCGAGCGCTCATGGCGGAAGGCATCACGGAGGCAAAGGCGCTCGGCCACCGCCTGGTCCTCCTGGTCGGCGACGAGCCCTATTACGGCCGCGTCGGCTTCCGGAAGATTCCCGAAACCCGGCTCATCATGCCCGGCCCGGTGAACCCCGACCGCTTCCTCTATCTGGAGATCGAGCCGGGCGCTCTCGGGAAAGCCAGCGGGCTCGTGCTGCCGCCAGCCCGGTTCCGGGCCCTTCAGGCTTCCTCTAGCGCCCCTCGCGGTACCACATCAGCCCGGCAAGCCCGAGCAGCAGCGCGAGGCTGAGGAGCGTCCCGAAGAGCGGCACCTCCTCGATGGCGCGCACCGTATAGGCGCCGTTGGCCTTGAGGCCGAGCCATCCCGAGCCGGCCATGGCGCGGCCGGGCTTCACCTTGACGATCCGGGGCAGCGTCAGCCGGTCGCCCTCGCTCCCGACCCACGTGACGGCGCCCTGCGTCTGGCCGATGAGGTCCTTGATCTTGGCGTCGGTCGCGTGGATCTCGGAGGTTTCTTTCGGATCGGCGCTTCCGACCGCGACCACCGCCTTGAGCGTTCCGTCGTCCAGCCGGTGGATGCCGGCCTCCTTGACATCGACCCGCGCCGTGAAGACGCCGGGTTCCGCCTGCGAAAGCTCGATCTGGCGCGTCTCGCCGGATGGCTCGGTCATCGTCACCGGCGCCGCCTTGTCGGCCATCGTGCGGCGCTCGATCACGATCTGACGCTGCTGCTGGCGTCCCGAGAGCGCCTCCTCCTCGAGCTCCGGCTCCTTCATCAGCCAGTGGGCCATCCGCCTCAGCATCTCCGCCTGCGGTCCCCCACCGTCGAAGCCGCGCGCCCAGAGCCAGGCGTGATCGCTCATGAGTTCCGCGACCCGGCCCTTCTCGCGCCGCGAGAGCACCATGAGCGGCTTGCCCTTGGGGCCCTCCATGAGCGTCGTGCCATCGCGCACGTCGGCATCGACGAGCCGGAACCAGCGGCCCCAGGTCGGCGCGCCATCCTCGCCGGTGTGGCCATCGGCCAGCGGCCGCGTCACGGGATGCCGGCGGCCCATCTCGGAGATCTGCGCCCGGAACGGCTCGGACGTCACCTCGCCGGTCGGTATGCCGGGCAGCACTTCGGCCAGCGGCGTCGAATAGAGACTGAGGGGCGTTGCGTAGTCCGGCCCCGCGGCGACCAGCACAGCGCCCCCGTTCATCACGTATTCCGTGATGTTGGCGAGATAGGCGAGCGGCAGCACGCCCCTACGCTGATAGCGGTCGAAGATGATGAGGTCGAACTCGTTCAGCTTTTCCACGAACAGCTCGCGCGTGGGGAACGCGATGAGCGAAAGCTCGCGGATGGGCGTGCCGTCCTGCTTCTCGGGCGGGCGCAGGATGGTGAAGTGCACGAGGTCGACGGAAGCATCCGCCTTGAGCAGGTTGCGCCATGTCCGCTCGCCCGGATGCGGATGACCGGACACGAGCAGCACCCTCAGCCGATCCCTGATGCCTTCGACCACCAGCGCGGCGCGGTTGTTCTGCTCCGTGATCTCCCCCGGCAGCGGCTCGACCGAAAGCTCGATGACATTCTTGCCGCCATGCTCGATCGTGACCGGAATGTCGATGCTCTCGCCGGTGCGGGCGTCGAAATCGCGCCGCGGCCCGCCGTCCACCGAAAGCGACAGTGTCACGTCGCCTCGCGTGGTGTTCGTGCCTGTCTCCTCGACCTTCACTCTCAATGTCTGAAGCTGACCGACGATCGCGAAGCGCGGCGCCTGCTCGACAATCAGGAGCCGGTCGCGCTCGTTCGTCCGGCCGGTGATGAGGGCGTGCATGGGACCGTCGTAGCCAAGCTCCGCCTTCGTCTGCGGCACGTCATGGATCTGTCCGTCGGTGATGAGGATGGTGCCGGCGTAACGGTCAGGCGGCACGTCGGCCGCCGCCCGTTTCCAGGCGGAGAAGAGGCGCGTGCCGTCCTCGCCGGCTTCCACGCCCGAGGTCACCGGCGCGATGCGGAACTCGGTCTCCGGCAGGTTGGCGAGCTCCTTTCGGATATGCGCCTCCGCCCCTTCGACCAGGGGCATGCGCTTGCCCATCTCCTGGCTCTGGCTGCGGTCCACGACGACCACCGCGACGTCGGTCAGCGGCTCGCGCTGCTCCTCCCGGACGGACGGGTTGAGAAGCGCGAGAAAGAGCGCCGCCAGCGTCAGGAACCGCAGGAAGGTTCCGCGGGCGCGAGCAAAGGCTCCGCCGGCAACCAGAATGAGCCCGACGATCCCGAGCGCGAGAACCGCAGGGTCGGGCAGGAGCGGCGAGAAAGCGATGGACCAGTTCATGTCCTATTGCCCCAGCCGCTCGAGCAGGGCCGGCACATGCACCTGGTCGGCCTTGTAGTTGCCGGTGAGCGCATACATCACGATGTTGATGCCGGTGCGGAACGCGAATTCGCGCTGCCGCTCGCCTTCAGGCGTGACCGCGAACATGGGCTGGCCGCTGCCATCGAGCGCCCAGGCCGCGGCGTAATCATTGGAGCCGATGATGATCGAGCTGACCCCGTCGTCCCGCCGCGCCTCGTTGGCCGTGCCTGCGGCCTCGACCCAGAGCTTGCCGCCCGAATAACGGCCAGGGAACGTCTGCAGGAGATAGAAGGCCTTGGTGATGACGTGCTCCGGCGGCACGGGCTCGAGCGCCGGCACGTCGAGATTCTCGAGGATGCGGCGGAGCGCCTGCGTGGCGGGCGTCGGCTCGCCCGAGGCGGACGAGAAATCCGACTGGTAGTCGCGCGTGTCGAAGAAAATGGTGCCACCGTTCTTCATGAAGGCGTCGATCTTGGCGAGCGACTGGGCGGACGGCACTTCCGCGTTCGGCAGCACCGGCCAGTAGAGCAGAGGGAAGAACACGATCTCGTCGCGCTCGATGTCGACCGCCATGGGCTCGCCGGGCTCCACCGAAGTTCGCTGCAAGAGCACCGTGTTGAGGCCGGAAAGGCCGGCGAGGCTGACATTGTCGACCTCGCTGTTGCCCGTCGTCACATAGGCGAGCCGTGTCTCAAGCGAGGCCCGCATGGCGAACTCGTCGGACGCAGCCGAAGGCGTCTGCTGCGCCCTGAGATCATGCGGAGCACCGAGCATGACCAGAGCGCCGACCATCAGGGTGGCGGTCACGCGGCGCGTGCGCAGCCTGGTCCAGGCGCCCGACAGGAAGAGCGCGGCGAGGCAGTCGAGCAGGAAGAGGATGAAGGCGGCGGCGAACAGCGGGCCAGCAAGCGCCGTGACGGAGGCCGCGATATAGCCGCTGACGGTGATGCCGGCAGGCATTGTCCCGATGGGCGCGAGCGCCTCGTCTCCTGCCTTGAGGTTGAGCGCGCGCGTGGCGCCGGCCCGCTGGTAGAGGCCGGCGGGGTGGACAGCGTCCGGCTTGGCGCGGTCCATTTCCGCGGCGGGCACCGGAACGGCCTCTCCCGGCGGCGACACGAGATCGCCGAACCCGTTGAGGGCCTGGCGCGGCGACCAGGGCTCGCGGACGTCTCCGGCGCGCACCGAGGAGGTCTCGGTGGTGGTGGCGCCCGAACCCGGCGCAAGCTCCACGACGCGGTTCAGCATCTCCACGAAAAGACCAGAAAGCGGCAGATTCGACCAGTCGGCATTGGCCGTGACATGGATGAGCACGACAAGGCCGTTGCCGCGTTTGGCCGCGGTCACGAGCGGCGTGCCGTCGGCGAGGCTCGCCCATACCCGTTCCTGCAGGTCGCTCGTCGGCTCGGCCAGCACCTGCCGGCTCACCTTCACCGTGTCGTCGAGGGCGAGGCCTGCGAAGGGACTGGTGTCGGGAAACGGCGCAAGGCTCTGCGGCTCTTCCCAAGAGAGCGCGCTTCCGAGCGCGCGGTCTCCCGTCCGCAATTCCACCGGCACGAGATCGTCATTGCCGCCGGCAAGCCTTGGGCCCGCGAACCGGAGGAGCACGCCGCCCTCTTCCACCCACTTGCCGATGACGTCGCGCTCTTCCCGCGCGATGACGCCCACGTCCGCCAGGACGAGCATGGAGAGGCCCTGCCGGATGAGCTCGGCGGTTCCGCCCTGCCCTTGCGGCTCGCGCAGCTCGGCGGTCGGCTCAAGAGCCCTCGACACATAGTAGAGCGGCGAGAGGAGCGGCTGGTCTAGCTCGAGCGAGGCGCCGCTCACGAGCCCCACGGTCTTGCGCCGCCAGCGGTCGTCGAACAGGAAGACGCCGCCTGCCGAGCGCTGGCTGGCGATCTCCACCCGTGCCGCTTCGTTCCGGAGTTCCACCGGCAGTTCGATCGTGCCCTCGGCGCGGTCGGCGCCCGGCTGGAACGTCAGCCGCTGCTCGGCGAGCGTGCGCCCGTTGAGCGCCTTGAGCTCGACAAGAGCCTCCTCCGCGTTGCCGGTGCCGGCGCGGCGGGCGGCGATCTTGAGGTTGCCCTCTTCGAGCGTCGGCGCCGCGAGCGCCTTCGGAAGCTCCGAGGCGGGCGGATTGAAGACCCTGAGCGTCGTATTGCCGGCAAGACTTCTGAGCCCGGTGGCGAAGGCCTCGGCGGTGCCGGCATCGAGGCCGTCCGCGAGCCAGGTGATCTGGAGCCGGCCCTGATCCTCGATCCTCTCCCGAAGGGCCGCAAGCGCCGCCGGCCGGTCGGTGGGAAGCCCGCGCGGCAGCAGCGCCGCGGCCCTTTCCCGTGCGTCCGAGGCCGGCTTGAACTCGAGCGCCTGCGGACGGGCATTGGCGGTGGTCGTGGCAAGCGCGACGGGCGCGCCGGCGCGCTGGGCGGCATCGAGGATCTCGCCGAGCGCCTTCTGCCGGGTCGGCCAGTTCGCGGCCGCGGCCCAGCCATCATCCACGACGACGAGCAGCCTGTCCCCCGTCAGGCCCGACCCCGAATCCTCCGAAAGCATGGGTCGGGAGACTGCCAGGATGACCAGCGCCACCAGCGCCAGGCGGAGCAGCATCAGCCACCAGGGCGTCTTGTCCGGCTGGTCTTCGCGCGAGATGAGGTCGAGGAGGAGCCGGAAGGGCGGGAAGCGGACGGAGTCGGGCCGGGGCGGCGTGAACCGCAGGAGCCACCAGATGACGGGCAGGCTCGCCAGCGCCCAAAGCGCCAGAGGTGTTCCGAAGGTGAGCGCGCCGAGCCCGAGCATGGTGGCTATCCGGCTGCCCTGGCCCCAACGGCGCGCGGGCCGGCCAGAAGACCGTAGAGCGAGAGCAGCGCCTGGCTCGGTGGCCGGTCGGTCAGATGCAGCGTGAACGACCAGCCGAGCCGGCGCGCCAGCTCCCGCAGGCTGTCGCGGTGCCTGTGCAGCCTCGTCTGGTAGTCCTTCCGCAGGAGCTCCGCCTTGCCGGCGAGGAACCTCTGCGAGCCCTTGAACTCGATGAACTCGGTCCTTCCCTGATAGGGGAGCGTCTCCTCCGCGGGGTCGAGGACCTGCACGAGATGGCCGGCGATGCCCGTGGCCGCGATCGTCGTCAGCCGCTGCGAAATCCGGTCGAGCGGCTCGAGGAAGTCGCCCATCAGCACCGCGGCGGCGAAGCGCGGCAGCGGCTGCTCGGCGGGAAGGGAAGCCGCTTCCTCCGAAGGGCGCTCCGCGAACGTGTGCGCCAGCCGGTTGAGCGTGAGCTGCGTATGTCCCGGCGGATAGGGAAGGCCCAGTCCCGCGACGCGCTCTCCGGCCCTCGTGGCGAGCACCGCCAGCGCCAGCGAGAGAAGCGCCGCCCGCTCGTGCTTGCTCGTGCCCGAAAGGTGCGAGCGGAACTCCATGCCGGGGCTCCGGTTCGCCCACAGATAAAGCGTGTGCGTCGCCGCCCACTCGTTCTCACGGATGAGCACCCGGTCCGAGCGCGCCGACTTGCGCCAGTCGATGCGGTGGGCCGAGTCGCCGAAGCTGTAGGGTCGATACTGCCAGAAGTCCTCGCCCGGCCCTGCGCGCCGGCGGCCGTGCAGGCCGTGAACGACGGCGTTGGCGACGCGGGTCGCGGCGATGAGAAGCGGCGGAAGCGACGCGGATAGCGTCTCGGCTTTTTCGCGCAGGACGAGATCGCCGGAATGCCGGGACGCATGCGCTCGCGGAGGCGCGCTCATGCGATGGCCGACACCAGATGCTTGATGACGTCGTCGAGCCCGATCCCGTCGGCGCGCGCCGCGAAGCTCACAGCCATGCGGTGCCTCAGCACCGGTCCTGCGAGCGCGACCACATCGTCGACAGAGGGCGCGAGCCGTCCGTCGAGCAGCGCCCGCGCCCTGACGCCGAGCATGAGCGCCTGGCTGGCGCGAGGACCCGGGCCCCAGGAGACGTTCGCCCGGATGTAGTCGCTCGCATCCGGCTCCGGCCGTCCCTGCCGCACGAGCTTCAGGATGGCCTCTGCCACGGACTCGCCCACGGGAAGCATGCGCACCATGCGCTGCGCCGCCATCAGTTCTCCGGAGGAGAAGACGCGCCGCGGCTCGGGCTCTTCGCCTCCCGTCGTGGCGAAGAGCATCCGACGCTCGGCGTCGAGGTCCGGATAGGGCACGTCGATCTCGAGCAGGAAACGGTCGAGCTGCGCCTCGGGCAGGGGATAGGTTCCCTCCTGCTCGATCGGGTTCTGCGTCGCCAGCACATGGAACGGCCGCGGCAGGTCGTGGCGCGCGCCTGCGACCGTCACATGCTGCTCCTGCATCGCCTGGAGCAGCGCCGACTGGGTTCTGGGGCTGGCGCGGTTGATCTCGTCCGCCATCAAGATCTGGCAGAAGATGGGTCCGGGAATGAAGCGGAACTGGCGCCGGCCCGTCTCCGATTCCTCCAGCACCTCGGTGCCGAGGATATCGGCGGGCATGAGGTCGGGCGTGAACTGCACGCGCTTCTCGTCGAGCCCCAGCACGCGGCCGAGCGTGATCGCGAGCTTGGTCTTGGCCAGGCCCGGCGCGCCCACCAAGAGCGCGTGTCCGCCGCCGAGGATCGCGGTGAGCGCGAGATCGATGACCTGGTCCTGCCCGAAGATCAGCGAGCGCACGGCCTCGCGCGCCTGCCCCAGCCGGGCGGCAGTGGATTCCAGACCGTCGAGAACTGCCTTGTCGGCTTCGTTGATAGTGCCCATGTCCCACACTATAGGTTGACGCATGAAACGATTGAAGCCACCGAGCTTTGGGGCATCGGCCTGTTTGACGGGAAAGCATGGCCCGAATGCGGCGGCCGTCCTAAGGGTTCCGTCATTGTTTCACGATCGTGTGACATGAACAGGGGGTCCGACCCCGCGCCCGCCGACGCCGCCAATCCCCTGCGCGGACTGGGCGAGATCAAGAAGACGAGCGGCCTTCCGCCAGTCGAGAAATGGAACCCGCCCTTCTGCGGCGATATCGACATGCGGATCGGCGCCGACGGCAACTGGTACTACATGAACTCGCCCATCGGCCGGAAGCCGCTGGTGAGGCTTTTCTCGACCGTGCTCCGGCGTGACCCCGACGGGAAATACTATCTCGTCACGCCGGTCGAGAAATGCGGCATCCGGGTGGACGATGCGCCCTTCCTCGCGATCCGGATGGAGGTCGAGGGCAAGGGCGAAGATCAGGTCATCCGCTTCGGCACCAATGTCGAGGACGACGTGACGGTGGACGAGGCCCATCCCTTACGATTCGACAAGGAGGCCGGAACGGATGGGCTCAAGCCCTATGTGCTGGTGCGCGGACGGCTGGAGGCGCTGGTGAACCGCCCGATCTTCTACGATCTCGTGGCGGCGGGCACGGTCGCCAACCACCGGGGCGAGGACTGGTACGGCGTCTGGTCGTCCGGCCGTTTCTGGCCCATGGCTCGGGCCGCCGACATCGGGCTCCTGGCGAAGGCCTGACGCCCCCATGCCATTCCGCTACACGCTGGAGGAGTTTCGCGCCCGCGCCCCTCGCCACCTCCATCGCGAGCTGCCTGCCCAGGCCACGGACCCGGCGCTCGCTGCGCTCCGCAGCGACGACGACCTCAATCCGCATCTGCCGCCGACCGCCGACCTTCCCGTTCTGAAAGCCGCGGCCGTGCTCGTGCCCATAGTCGCCCGCGAGCCGGAACTCACGGTGCTGCTCACCAAGCGCACCGAGCACCTGCCGTCCCATGCCGGGCAGGTCGCCTTCCCCGGCGGCAAGATCGAGGACGGCGAGACGCCGGTGGCCGCCGCCATCCGCGAGGCGCACGAGGAGACGGGGCTGGAGCATGCCTTCATCGAGCCGCAGGGCTTTCTCGATGTCTACCAGACCCGCACCGGCTTCCGCGTCGTGCCGGTGGTGGCGCTCGTCTCGCCCGGATTCACGCTCGTGCCCGCCCCCTCGGAGGTCGAGGATGTGTTCGAGGTACCGCTGTCGTTCCTGATGAACACTGCCAACCATCTGCGCCACAAGCGCATCTGGCAGGGAACGGAACGGCAGTTCTATGCCATGCCCTATGGCGAGCGCTATATCTGGGGCGCCACCGCCGGCATGCTCCGGAACTTCCATGACCGCATGTACGCCGAATAGCGCTACCGAAACTCCCTCGCTCCGCGGCGCGGCATGGCTGAGAGATTCCGCGCTCCAGAAAGTCCTCACCGTGCTGTCCGAGGGAGGATCGGCGCGCGTGGCGGGCGGCGCGGTGCGCAACGCGCTCATGGAGCATCCGGTGGCCGACATCGACATCGCCACCACGCATCGCCCTGAGCGCGTGATGGAGCTTGCGCAGGCGGCAGGCCTTTCGGTGCATCCGACCGGGCTCGCCCACGGCACCGTGACGGTGGTGGCGGACGGGGGAGAAACCCGCAAGGCCTTCGAGGTCACGACGCTCAGGGTGGATGAGGAAACCGACGGCCGGCATGCGCGCGTCGCCTTCACCGACGACTGGCAAGCGGATGCGCGCCGGCGCGACTTCACCATCAACGCGCTCTACTGCGATGCTCAGGGCCACGTCTCCGATCCGGTCGGCGGATACCCCGACATCATCGCCCGCCGCGTGCGCTTCGTGGGCGATCCGCAGGCGCGCATCCGCGAGGACTACTTGCGCATCCTGCGCTTCTTCCGCCTCCATGCCCGTTACGGAGAGGGCGCGCCCGACCCTGAAGGCCTCGCCGCCTGCGCGGCGCTGAAGGAGGGTATCGCGCGCCTTTCAGCCGAACGCGTGCGCGAGGAGCTTCTGAAGCTTCTGGTGACGCCGGGCGCGGCGTCAACGCTGGCCGTCATGCGGGATGCGGCCATTCTGGCGCTCGTCCTGCCCGGGGAAGCTGATCTTGTCCGCTTCTCACGCATGGCCTCGATAGAGGCCCGGCACCAGCTTGCGCCGGACGCGCTCTTGAGGCTCGCCGCGCTCGCGCCGGGCATCGCCGGCGATGCCGAACGGCTGCGGCTCTCCAACGCCGAGCAGGCTCGCCTCAGGGCCTTGCAGGATGGCGGCGCGCCGTCTCCAGCGTTCCGCGAGCCGGAGCGCAAGGTCGTGCTTTATCAGTTGGGTTCGCAGACCTACGGCGATGCTGTGCGGCTCGCCTGGGCGTCGAGCGAGGACCCTGGCGAGGCCGGAAGCTGGCTCGAGCTGCTGGCGCTTCCTCAGGCATGGTCGCCACCGCCCTTCCCCGTGACCGGCGATGACCTTCTGGCGCGCGGCATGCAGCCGGGACCGGAGTTTGGGGAGACTCTGAAGCGCATGGAGGACTGGTGGATCGCTTCGGGATTTGCTGCCGGCAAGACCGACCTCCTGGCGAAGCTCTGATCACCGGCAGCAGCCTCCTCAAGTCCGCTCCTTCCCGCGCAAGCGGGAATCCACGGAGGCTCTGGGTCCTCGCTTTCGCGGGGACGAGCGGTGAGTTTGATTATCGGAGCGGACGCTTCAGGCGGAAGCGGCTTCCTGATCCACCTTGGCGCGGGGCTTTCCGCCGGCGATGAGCTCCTTCGCCTGCTGCACCCACTCGTCGCGCTCGACGCGGCCCTTGAGATCGAGCTTCTGGTCGTAGTCGGCGATATCGTCGGCGGTCCAAGCGGCGATCTGATTGAGGCTGGTCACACCCTCGCCCGCAAGCTTCTCCGCGATCGTGGCGCCGATGCCGGAGATAAGCGAGATGTCATCCTTGAACTCGGCGGCGGGCGTCGTGTCGTTCGCCTGCGCGTCCATCTGGACGGCGCGCTGCTTCTCGGCGATGCGCGCGCGCTTGCCGGTGCGGCCCCGCAGATAATAGAGCTTGGCCCGGCGCACCTTGCCGCGCCGCAGCACCTTCACGCCCTCGACCAGCGGCGAATAGATCGGAAAGACGCGCTCCACGCCCTCGCCATAGGAGATCTTGCGGACCGTGAAGCTCTCGTTGAGGCCCTGCCCGCCCCGCGCGATGACCACGCCCTCGAAGGCCTGGACGCGCGAGCGCTCGCCCTCCTTGACGCGCACCTGCACGACGATCGTGTCGCCGGGGGAAAATTGCGGAACCGCACGCTTGGAGGCAATGGTAGAGGCCTGCTCCTGCTCGAGCTGCTGGATGATATTCATGTCGGGAGTCCTTCCGAAGTTGGCGGCTCTTTAGCGGGCTCGGGCGCGAAAATCAACAGGATAGGGGCCGGATTCGCCCGAAAAGCTCCGCCTCACGCGCTGACTGTGGTTCTCCGCCGGGCGTCGAGCGAGAAGGCTCCCGCCCCGGAGGCCGCGAGCGCCAGAAACCCGCCGGCGAGGCCCAAATTCTTCATGAACGCGGAAAATTCCGTGAGATGGGCGATGAGGCCCGTCGCCACGCAGAAGAGCGCCAGCAGGATGGCTGCGGGCCGGGTCTGGAAGCCCAGGAGCACCGCCAGACCGCCCAGGAGCTCGAAGGCGCCGACGAGATAGGCCATGGCGAGCGGCGCCGGGAATCCCATGCCGCCGAGCGCTCCGGCAAAGGCATTGGCATCCATGAGCTTGCCGACGCCCGCCACGAGAAAGAGGACCGAGAGCAGGATGCGGCCGAGCAGGATGAGCGTGTCGTTCATGTTTCTGGTCCTTATTGCCGATGTCGCTTGCATTGCGGCCGCAGATCGGGGCGGCGTTCCGATGTCAGCCTTTCCGCCGCCTCGCGCTTCCAGCGTGCGATGGCCGCGTGGTCGCCGGACAGCAGCACCGGCGGGATTTCCCGGTCTTCCCAGACGCGCGGACGCGTGTACTGCGGATGCTCGAGAAGCCCCTTCTCGAAACTCTCCTCGGCCTGGCTTGCATGCGCGCCCATGACGCCCGGCAGCAGGCGCACCACCGCATCGAGAAGCGCCAGGGCGGCCAGCTCGCCGCCGGAAAGCACGAAGTCGCCAATCGAAACCTCCTCGAGGTCGCGGGCCTCGATCACCCGCTCGTCCACGCCCTCGAAACGTCCGCAGACGAGGACGATGCCATCCGAGGCGGCGATCTCCCGCACCCGCGCCTGGGTCAAGGGCACGCCTCGGGGACTCATCAGCAGGCGTGGGCGGCTATCGTTGGCAGGCAGGCCGTTGTCGATGGCCGCCGCCAGGATATCGGGCCGGAGGACCATGCCCGGCCCGCCGCCTGCCGGCGTGTCGTCGACCGTGTGATGCTTGTCGCTCGCGTGGTCCCTGATGTTCAGGACATCGAGCGACCAGAGGCCGGCAATGAGCCCCCTACCGGCGAGCGAGACGCCGAGCGGACCGGGGAACATCTCCGGATAGAGCGTGAGCACTGTCGCGCGGAAGGTCATCTCAGTCGTCCAGCAGGCCTTCTGGCGGATTGATCGTGAGGCGCCCCGCCACGAGATCGACGTGCGGGACAAAAGCGTCGGTGAAGGGAACGAGCGCGCTTGGCCGGCCCGGCCGCTCGATCTCCAGAAGGTCCCCGGCCCCGTAGTTGCGCACGTCCGTCACCGTCCCGAGCCGCAGGCCCCCCACGTCGAACACCTGAAGCCCGGCGAGATCGGCATGGTACCATGCCCCCTTTTCGTCCGGCAGCCGCTCGCGCGGGATGAAGAGCTCGGTGCCCTTCAGCGCCTCGGCTTCATCGCGCGTGTCGACGCCCTTGAGCCGCGCGGTAAAACCGTCCTTCGCCGGCTTGAGCGAGACGATCTCCAGCGGCCGCCCGTCCGCCGTCAGCAACGCGCCGTAACGCGCGATCGTCCTCGGCTCCTCCGTGAAGCTCCGGAGCCTGACTTCGCCACGGACGCCATGCGCGCCGAGGATCGCTCCGACCACGATGAGCCGCGAGGATGTGGGCTCCTTTGATTTCGTCATGCCAGCGAAGGCTGGCATCCAATCGAGCCAGTCCGCCTGTTCGCGCGACAACGAGGTTTCCTCGGGACTCTTCTCGACAACAAAAGAATCTCTCGCAGCGGGATCCGCTTCATTGGATGCCAGCCTCCGCTGGCATGACGAGTTGCCGAAGCCTTACGCCGCAGGCGCTTCCGCCGACGCCTTGGCAGCGGCGGCGGCCGCCGCATCGGCCGCGGCCTTCTCGCGCTCGGTGCGCTTCTTGCCGGGGAGCGCCTTTTGCGGGTTGTTGCGGCCCTTGCGCTTGAGAAGACCGGCGCCGTCGAGGAAGCGGGCAACACGGTCGGTGGGCTGGGCGCCGACCGACAGCCAGTGCTTGATGCGCTCCTCGTCGAATTTCAGCCGATCGGCATGGTCGGAGGGCAGGATCGGGTTCCAGGTGCCGAGCTTCTCGATGAAGCGGCCGTCGCGCGGCGCGGACTCCTCCGCCACCACGATGCGGTAGAACGGACGCTTCTTCGCCCCGCCCCGCGCCAGTCTGATCTTGAGTGCCATGTCGTCGTCTCCTGATTTGAGAGTTGAATTTCAGCGTTTCTTTCCGGGCATTCCCGGCAAACCTTTGAATCCGCCGCCGAGACCCGGGAGCGCGTTTCCGAGGCCAGGCAGGCCGAGGCCCGGCAGCCTGGGGAGTCCGCCCGGCGGAAGCTGCGGAAGGCCGGCTCCGCCCGAGGCCGGAGCGGCGGCCTTCGCCATGTCTCGGAGCTCCGGCGGCAGCGCGTTCGGATCGAGCTTTCCAAGCTCCGCCTGCATGCGCTCGATCTCCGCCGCGTCTGGCATGTCGGCGCCGCCGAACATCTTGCCGAGGAGGCCCTTGCCGCGGCCCATCTTCTTCATCATGTCGGCCATCTGCAGGTGCATCTTGAGCAGACGGTTCACGTCCTGCACCTGCGTGCCCGAGCCGGCCGCGATGCGCTTGCGGCGCGACGCGTTGAGGACCTTCGGGCTGCGACGCTCCTGCACCGTCATGGAATCGATGATCGCCGACTGACGCTTCAGCACGGTCGAATCGAGGTCCGCGCCCTCGAGCTGCTTCTTGATCTTGCCGACGCCCGGGAGCATGCCGAGCACGCCCGACATGCCGCCGAGCTTCTGCATCTGCTGCAGTTGCTCGCGCAGGTCCTCGAGGTCGAACGCGCCCTTCTTCATGCGGGCCGCGATCTTCTTCGCCTTCTCGACATCGATCGTCTGTGCGGCCTTCTCGACGAGGCTCACGACGTCGCCCATGCCGAGGATGCGGGATGCGATGCGCTCGGGGTGGAAGTCCTCGAGCCCGTCGAGCTTCTCGCCCGTGCCGAGGAGCTTGATCGGGCGGCCGGTGACGGCGCGCATGGAGAGCGCAGCACCCCCGCGTCCGTCGCCGTCGATGCGGGTAAGGACAATGCCCGTGACGCCGACCTTCTCGTTGAAGTTCCGGGCGAGGTTCACGGCATCCTGGCCCGTGAGCGAGTCGGCGACGAGCAGCGTCTCGTGCGGCCTGGCGAGATCGCGCACGGCCGCCGTCTCGGCCATCAGCTCCTCGTCGATATGGAGCCGGCCGGCCGTATCGAGCATGAGCACGTCGTAGCCGCCGCGCCTGGCCTCAGACAGCGCCCGCTTCGTGATATCGATCGGCCCCTGCCCTGGCACGATCTCCAGCGTATCGATGCCGGCTTGGCGGCCGAGCACCGCTAGCTGCTCCTGCGCTGCGGGGCGGCGGGTGTCCAGCGAAGCCATGAGGACCCGCTTCCTGTCCCGCTCCTTGAGACGCTTCGAGATCTTGGCCGTGGTCGTGGTCTTGCCGGAGCCCTGGAGGCCCACCATCAAAACCGCGACCGGCGGCTCGGCGCGGAAGTCGAGCGGCGCCGGATCCTTGCCGAGGGTCTCGACCAGCACGTCGTTGACGATCTTGATGACCATCTGGCCGGGTGTGACCGATTTCACCACCTCGCGGCCGACCGCCCGCTCGCGCACCTTCTCGATGAAGCCGCGCACCACCTCCAGCGCCACGTCCGCCTCGATGAGCGCGCGGCGCACCTCGCGCATGGCGGCGTCGACATCGGCCTCCGACAGGGCGCCCCGTCCCGTCAGCTTGTCGAAGATGCCGGAAAGCCGTTCCTGCAGCGTGTCGAACATGAAACCTCGTTTGCTCGCGCCTTCCCGAAAGGGAAGGTGGGTTACGGCCCGCCCAAACGCAAATCGCACCCGCGGGCGAGCATCGCTGGCGGGTGTTGGCCTCAGCGCCTCCCGGAAGCTTTAGGCTTCCCTGTGCGCGGCGACCGATGAGCGTTCAGGCATCGCGTGAACGGCCGGCAGATAGCTGGCTTCGGCCCGGAAAGTCAATGCGAGGCGTCACTTGCCTATAATAGCATAATGCTATACATGGAAACATGAAGGCGGTTGCTTATAGCAAGGACGCAATCAAGGCGCTTCGCCGGATGCCCGCGAACGTTTTCAAGACGATCGCAGGCAAGATCCGACAGCTTGCGGAGAATCCCGCCGATCTCGCGAACAACATCAAGGCCCTGAAGGGCGAGGCGGGAGTGTTCCGCCTTCGGGTGGGCGACTGGAGAGCGCTCTACTCGGAAGACGACGACACCCTCGTCATCATCGATATCGCTCCACGCGGCAGCGCCTATGAGTGAGGACGACATGAACAAGCAGATCATCACCAGTCCCACGGGTGAACGTCTCGTCGTACTGCCTGAGGCCGAGTATCTGGCGCTGGTGGAGGCGACCGAGGACGCTCACGACAGGGCGCTCGTCAGGAACTTTCGACACAAGCTTGCGGAGGGCGAGGAGGAGCTTGTCCCCTCGGATGTCGCAGAGAGGCTGCTTGCAGACGAGAACCCCGTCCGGGTCTGGCGCGAGCATCGAGGCCTTTCTACCAAGGTGCTGGCGGGCAAGGCCGACATCGCGCAGCCCTACCTGTCGCAGATCGAGACCGGCAAGCGTGAGGGCACGATCCGCACGATGAAGAGGATCGCCGAAGCCCTGGGCGTGCAGCTCGACGACCTCGTCTGAAAC
>JBFXDI010000025.1:0-36919 GCA_050181295.1 Parvibaculaceae bacterium
ATCGATGCGGCTTTCAAGGGCCTGGTTGAAACCTTCCCGGCCTTCCGGTCGACCAGGATCGAGGAGAGCTGGGCGGGACTGATCGACGCGACACCCGACATCCTGCCCGTGATCTCGGGCGTCGAGAACATTCCCGGCCTCTATCTCTCCACGGGCTATTCGGGGCATGGCTTCGGGATCGGCCCTGGAGCCGGCCGGCTGACCGCCGACCTCGTCGCCAACCGAAAGCCTATCGTCGATCCCAAGCCGTTCCGGTTCTCGAGGTTTTCCGACGGGAGTTCTGTCCACCCCCTCGCCGGGCTGTAAGCCAGCATTCTCGCGCGACGGCCTCAGAAAACCTCCCAGCTCTGGCCGGCTTTCGTCAGAACCAGACGTCCGAAAGACGATGCCCGCGGGGATAGGGGTCGGTCGGGTCGATGCCGTACTGCCCGATACTCGTTATCCAGGCCTGGCCCGAGATTTTCGCGATCACCGCGTCATAGGGGCCAACTGTCGATCGTTCGATGATCCGGCTGTCGAAATATGTCCCTGTGATCGAATAATTCCGGAAGTTCTCGCCCTGCGCAATCAGGCCTTTCCTGGACATGACCGCGAGACGCGCCGTGGTTCCCGTGCCGCAGGGCGACCGATCGTGGCGGCCGTGCAGGACCACCACGCCGTTGCAGCTTTCGAGACCTTGCTCGGTGCGCTGGATCTCTCCTTCGAAGATGACGTTCGACACATCGCGGATCTTGGGATTCTCAGGGTGGACCACCTCGAGCTGCTGGTTGACGGCGGCCTTGATGCGCTTTCCGATCAGGCACATGTCGTGGGCCTCGTCGGGCGTGATGCCAAAGCCGAGCTTGCGGGCATCGACATGCGCGAAAGTCATGCCGCCATAGGCTGTGTCGACGGTGATGGTGCCGAGCCCCTCGACTTCAACAGGCGTCTCGAGGTGAATCGCAAAGCCCGGCCGGTTGGTGAACTCGACGCGCTTCACCTTGCCGTCCTCGCAGGTGCACAGAACCTCGATGAGGCCGCCGGGGGCTTCCATGCGAAGTTTCGTGTGGGGCTCGGTCATGGGCACGATCCCTGTCTCCAGCGCGACCGTCGCGACGCAGATCGTGTTCGAGCCCGACATGGGCGGGTATTCGGTGCTCTCGAGGATGACATAGCCGAGGTCGGCAGTCCTGTCGCAGGGCGGCAGGATGATATTGGCATTCACGAACGGGGCGCCGCGCGGCTCGAACAAGAGCAGCTGGCGAAGGTCGTCCATGGAATTCTCCAGGTACTCCTTCTTCTCGAACATCGTTCTGCCAGGGACGTCCACAACGCCACCGACCACGACGTTTCCGACCTCGCCCTCGGCATGGCAGCCGACGACAGTGAAGGTTTTCTTCCAGCGCATTCTCCCCCCAACTCGACCAAGTCTCTGCGGCTTGAGCCACCGACCGACGAGACCCCGCGGCAAGCCACTTCGTCAAGGAGCCATTTCCGTTGACGGCTTGCCCGCTCCAGCCTACAAACCGGATGGTCAAATAATTGACGATCAAGTATGCTCTGTGAGGCGGAATCGCGTATTTCCCTGCCGCCGCCGATGCACTTGATCGGCTGTCAGGATGTCGAAGGCGTATGAGGCGGCGACGGCCGGCTTGACCTCGCCACTGACAACGGTCCAGTTTTTCTGGAGGTATTCATATGTCCAGCCAAGCGACAGTGATCCGTCAATCCGGATGGCAGCCTGCCGGGGACGGACAGCTGCTGTTTGACACGCTGCTCCGGCAGCAGCCTCCCGGACATAGCCTGCTCCAGGCGTTCTACACGTCTCCAGAGATCTATGCTCTCGACAGGGAGCGCTTCCTTCTGCGCCACTGGCATTGCGTGGGCCACGAGAGCCAGATGAAGGCGCCCGGCGACTACTTTCTGTTCGAGATCGACAGGGAATCCGTGATCGTCATACGCGGCCGTGACGAGAAGATCAGGGGCCTTGTCAATGTCTGCAGGCACCGGGGATCGCGCATTTGCGACAAGGCCACCGGCCACGCAAAGGGCGGGATCCTGATCTGTCCCTATCACGCGTGGACCTACAGGACCGACGGCAGCCTGCGGAACGCCCGCATGATGCCTGAAGGTTTCGACGTCTCGGACCATGGGCTCAGGCAGGTCGCTGTCGAGGTCATCGAGGGCCTCATCTTCGTCTCCCTGGCGCAAAAGCCGCTCGGCCTGTCACAAGCCGGCGAGATGCTTCGATCTACGGTCGGCCCCTTCGGCTGGGCGAAGGCCAAGGTCATCCATCGCGAGACCTTCATGATCGAGGCGAACTGGAAGCTCGCTCTCGAGAACCAGGTGGAGTGCTATCATTGCGGTCCGGCCCACCCCGATTTCTCGCGGGTGCATTCCCAGGGGCACCCCGGCGAGGAGGCCCATACCGCCAGCATGTGGGAGCGGGCCGCCGCCTGCGGAACGGCCATACCCATCCGGGATCGTTGGGGCCTCAATACCGAACCCGGCGAGGAGGCCGATTTCTGTAATCGATACGCCCTCTGGGGAGAGGCCGTCACGGGAAGCGAGGACGGCAAGCCCGTTGCGCCGCTCATGGGGCGCATCAGCGAGTATGATGGCGGGTTCACGGTCTTCTATGTCGGGCCGCTGAACCACTTCCTCGCCTATGGAGATTACGGCGCAATCTTCCGCTACACGCCGCGATCCGTGTGTGGGACCGAACTCCACGTGACGTGGCTCGTTCGCGAGGACGCCAAGGAAGGCGTCGACTACGACGTCGACAGGGTGACCTGGCTTTGGCGGGTCACGGCCGGAGCGGACAAGAAGATCGTCGAGGAGAACCAGATCGGGGTGGCTTCGCGCTACTATGCTCCTGGTCCCTACGCACTTCCGATCGAAAGCAAGACCCTGAGGCTCACGGAGTGGTACCTCCGTGAGCTGGCGATGGATCAATAGGCCGGTCGGCAAACCTAGATTCCATTGCGGCAAAGTTCCCGTATCAGCCGAAGCTCTTCAGGAGTGACGGCCTGGCGGCGTGCCAGGCCTCGCGGGTCTTCTCGCTCACGCCTCTGAAATGATCGTCCGCCGGCTGGGCGTAGTATCCCAACCGGGAGATCTGGTAGGCGCCCTTCCGATGCAGATGGGCCAACGCTTCGGCCATGCTCAGCGCCATGAGGTTGGGGTTCAGGATCGGCATGGGCGCGGGCTTGCCACCCTGCATCAGATACTTCTGATAGGCCGCCGCGATAATCGTGCAGTTTAGGATCACCGCCTCCGCCCCGGTCTTCTCAACCGCCTTGGAGGTGACGTCGATCACGTCCCGCGCGACGGATTCGGTATCCTTGACCATGTCGCGCACGTACCAGTGGATCACGTCGAGACCGAGGATCAGCTCCGAAGCCCCATAGGTCTTGATGTTGTCCTTCATGAGGGCTCCGGCCTTGACATGATCGGTGACGATGACCGCGGTGCGGCCGTAGTAGGGGAGCATGTTGATCGAGGCTTCCATCGGACCGATCACCGGGATCGCCACCAGCTCGCGAGCCGTGCGGACGGCAGGGTCGTAGCAGCAGCCGCTGATCACGGCGTCGTAGCCGTCTTCCTCCGATCTGCGGATGGCTTCCAGAAGCGCGGCCTCGACGAAGTGCTTGGGATAGAAATAATCCATGTCCGCCGGACAGCCGTCGAGGTGCGTCACATCGAGCCTGGTGCCTTCCCGGCAGTAGTGGGTCAGGGTTTCCCGGATCAGGTCGTCGTAGGCTGTGGTGCCGAACGGGTTGATGAAGTTGATCTTGCAGCCCATGGATCATTTCCCTTGAGGGTCGTTGAACGATTGCCGTCTATCGCAAATTCAAACTATGAGTATAATTTTTCAACCGAACGGTCAGCAAGACGAGCGGATCGAAGGCCGTAAATCCACGGAAATACCCAGCTTGGCGGGCTGACGAGGAAGCGCGGCATCGCAGTTGTACTATGAGTTCAAATTATGTACCAAACGGTATGTGGGATGATCGATGCGAGATGCCGATGCGAAGCTTCATGGGCCAGATCATTGTGACCGGCCAGGGCTTTATCTGGACCGCCAGATGACGACCGACGAGTTCACCCCCGAGGAAAGGGCGATTGTTTCCACGGTCGCCCGCTTCGTGGACGAAAAGGTCCGTCCCAACGTCACCCGCCATGAGCGGGAGGGCATCTACCCGGAAGCTCTCGTCAGCGAGATGAAGGCGATCGGACTGTTCGGGATTGCGGTTCCTGAGGAGTGGGGTGGCCTGGGACTGCGCATGCCGGTTCTGGCTTCCGTCTTTGAGGCGTTGAGCCGCGGCTGGACAACCCTCGCGGCCTATCTGAACAGCCACAGCACCGTCGCCTATGCGATTGCGACCTACGGTACCGAAGCGCAAAAGAAAAAATACCTGCCCGGCCTTGCCACCGGAAGCGGCCACGCGGCGCTTTGCCTGACCGAGGCCAGCGGAGGGTCCGACCTGCGGGCGATCCGCGCCCTGGCGACCGACAGCGGCGATGCATATGAGCTGACAGCCAGCAAAACCTATGTGACGAACGGCAAGAGGGCGAGCCTTCTCCTGACCCTCGTAAAGCATCCGCTGGCCGGCGACGAAGCCGATCCGAGGATGAGCCTCCTTCTCATCGAGAAGGACTCCCCCGGGGTCGAGGTCACGACGACCTTCCGCAAGACGGCATTCGGGCTCGTCGACACGGTCCAGATAGAAATGGACAAGGTGGCGGTTCCGAAGGCGCAGCTTCTCGGCGGAGTGGAGGGTCGGGGCTTCGGCCAGCTTCTGGAAGCGCTCGAAGTGGGCCGGATCGCCATTGCGATCAGCGCTGTCGGCCTTGCGGCCAACTCCCTGTCGGAGGCCATGCGCTACGCGGGGGAACGGCAGACCTTCGGGGTGACCATCGACAAGCATCAGGCCATTCGGCTGAAGCTCGCCAACATGGCGACCAAGCTCGTCGCCGCCCGGCTGCTCACGATGGAGGCGGCCCGGCTCAAGCAGCGCGGGGGACGCTGCGACATGATAACCGCCATGGCCAAGACCTATGCCAGCGATACCGCGCTCGAGATCGCGCAGGATGCGGTCGTGATCCACGGCGGAGCCGGCTACATCCAGGACTACGCGGTCGAAAGGCTTCACCGCGAAGCCCTGCTCTACATCATCGGAGAGGGGACGAATGACATCAACCGTCTCGTCATCTCCCGGCGGATGCAGAATCCGGAGGAGATGGAGTTTCTCGGGTTGATCGCGTGACCAGCCTCGATGCCCACGCGCGGAAAGACGCTTCACCAGCCATGCCGACCGATCCAGACGTCATCACAGCCTACGATGCCCTTCGCCTGTCGGTGGATCGACATCCGGACAAGACAGCGATCGTCTACGAGAGCGAGCGCCTCACCTACCGGGAAGTCCTGGATCACATCGACCGCTCGGCCCGCCACCTTGCCGCAGAGGGGATCGGTCGCGGCAGGATCTTCGCCGCATACAGCCAGAACAGGCCGGAGCTCATGTTCTGCTACTACGCGGCTGCGAAGATCGGCGCCATCTTCGTTCCCTTGAACCCGAACCTCACGGCGGCCGAGGTCGAATACATTCTGGATCACAGCGGAGCGGAGCTGCTTTACCACGAAGAGTCCGCGCCGAGAGGAATGGGATCGGCGGCTTCGAAGGTGCGGTGCCGTGCGATTGAAGGCCTGCGCGAGCCGCTCCGCGCATCGGTCGAGGATCCACCGGTCGTCTCGAAGCCCGAGGACGACTTCCTCATCATCTATACGTCGGGCACCACGGGCACGCCGAAGGCGATCGTCCTCGATCACGCGGCCCAGACAAAGGCGCCGCTTGCGCTCGCAACCATGTGGGGCCTCGCCGAAGGCGATGTGACACTGGTCGCCCTTCCGCTCGGATATCTCTATGGGCTCTCCACGGCGGCTGCCGTTGGGCTCCAATCCGGCGGAAAGGTCGTCATCCTCAGCCGCTTCCATCCCGCCGACGTGCTCGCGGCGCTCGTCTCTCACCAGGCGACCGTCTATCACGGCGTGCCAACAATGTTCGCGATGATGCTCGACTACTGCGAGCAACGAGGCCTGAGCTTCGATCTTTCCGGAATGCGCCAGCTCATCTGCGCAGGCGCTCCGCTGCCGGACGAAATGCGCAAGCGTTTCGCCGCGCGCTTCGGCAAGGAGCTGCAGAACTACTATGCGATGACCGAGGCGACCCCGGTGTTCGGAAAGTTTTTCGACGACCCGCGTTCTATGCCCGACGGCGCTGTCGGCAAGGCCGCTCCGGGCCTGATCGTTAAGATCGTGAACGGGGACGGCACCGAATGCGGTACCGGTGAGGAGGGAGAGATCCTCGTTCGGGCGGCCGCGACCATGAAGCGCTACATGAATGCTCCGGATCAAACCGCGGCGGCCTTCCAGGACGGCCTCTTCCGAAGCGGAGACCTCGGGCGCAGGGATCGGGAGGGCTACTACTTCATCACGGGGCGCATCAAGGACGTCATCATTCGCGGCGGGGCGAACATATCGCCGGCCGAAGTGGAGGCGGCCTTGGCGGCTCACCCCGCCGTTCAGGACGCCGCGGTCGTGGGATGTTCCGACGCGATCTTCGGGGAGGTGCCCGTGGCTTTCGTCGTCTGCCGCCATTCCATGACGGTGACGGAGCAGGAGCTTGCCGATCATGCGGGAAAAACCCTGTCCGACTTCAAGGTGCCTCGACGCTATTTTTTCGTTCGCGAGCTGCCGCAGGGAAAGACCGGCAAGGTGGACAAGGCCGCGCTCAAGAAGCTCGTGGCGCAGCCGAACACGGCGGCAGCCCCGGTCGGTCGGTGAGGTGGAGACGCTACTCCGCGCCCGGATTGACGAGACACCCTCGCATGGCGATCATCACGTAGAAGCCGGCGATCTCGTTGGGGGAGAGCTTCCCGGTTTCCTTGAACCAGACATGGGTCCAGTTGCACAGGCCGATGATGCTGTTGGCTGCGAGGGAAGCGGAGATGTCCTTGAAGACTCCATTCTCCACGCCCTGTCGATAGACGTTCTTGAAGAGGTCGGTGTATTTGCGCTTCCGTTGCGAAACGATTTTCTGCTGAGCTTCGCTCAGCTCCCCCTCGTCGCGGAAGTATATCGCGGTCCAGGTGGTCTTCTCCATCACGTTGAGGGCATGCTTCCTTATCATCGCGCTCAACAGCTCGTCCGGAGGTAGCCCCTGGCCCACGAGGGAGGCCATGTCCTCCCACCAGGCGTCATGGATCCGGCAAAAGATCTCCCAGAGCAGCTGGTTCTTGTTCTTGAAGTAATAATAGATGATGGACTTGGTGTATCCGAGGCTGCCGGCGATGTCGTCGATCGTGACCGCCCGGATCCCTCGTTGCGCGAAAAGCTCCTCCGCCGAGGTAAGGATCTCGTCCCGGATATAGGCCTGCTTCTTTGCCTTCAGAGCCTCGCGAGCGGGTTTGCCCATGACAATTCAACCCGCTTCATTGATGGATGCGCCCATCGGTCTCAGCGCCTCCGGTGCGAGTTTGCCGCGCCAACGCTCATCGGTCCTCGATTAGTCGGATTGCGGCTTCCCACCTAAAGCCGATCTTCGGGCTACAAATTTTCGCCCGGCACGTCAACGGTCCATCCCCTCTTGACCTCTTTGACGGAGTGGTCAAAAAATATTCCGAATAGTATGCTGCCTTGAACAAGATTGCGGAAGGGCCTTTGTCGCTCCTGGCACAGCTTGTCGGCCGCACGATCGATCCGCCATAGATCCGGGAAGCCAAAAGAGATGCTGTTGACGCCGATCAACCCGCCCAGCGCTGCATGGCCGGGCGTTTCTCAAGGTATGATCCTGAAGGGGAATGGGATCTTCGTATCCACCGGGCATGTCGGCGTCGACGAGCAGGGGAATGTCATCGATGCCTCACTCGAGGACCAGGTCGTTGCTCTCTTCGAAAGCCTCGGCCGCACCCTCAAAGCGGCGAGCCTGGGCTTCGAACATGTCGCGCGCATGACGACCTATGTCACGGACTTCGAATCCGAGACCGTGGATACGATCCGGCGAGTCCGTAGCCGTTATTTCAACGCGGACGCTCCGCCGGCCTCGGTGATGATCGGTGTCGCCGCCCTGTACGACCCGCGTCTGCGGGTCGAGGCAGAGATCATCGCGGTCGTGCCTTGAGCCTGGCCGGAAAGGGGCGCGGGTGAAAAACTATGACGCGGTCATAATCGGCGCCGGCCACAATGGGTTGGTGTGCGCCGCCTATCTTGCCAAGGCGGGGGTCAAGGTCTGCCTGGTCGAAAGGCAGGACTTCGTCGGCGGGGCCGCCATTTCGCGCGAGGTGTGGCCGGGCTACAAGGTATCCGTCGCATCCTACTGGATGTCGCTGCTGCAGCCGAAAATCATCCTCGACCTCGATCTCCTCGGCCATGGGCTGGAGGTCATTTCGGTCCCGCCCTCGTTCCATCCCTTCGAGAGCGGCAAGAGCATCGTCTACTGGCCCGACCAGAACCGGATGATCGAGGAGATCGCCCGATTTTCGGCGAGGGACGCGGAGAACTACCCGAAATTCGTTACCCATATGGACGATATCATTCCGTTCGTTCGTCGGCTGTTGTTCGAGACCCCCATCGATCCCAGCACGGGCAAGATCAAGGATATCGGAAAGGCGATCGGACTGGCGTGGCGGATGCGGGACATCGGATCGCGCGCCTACGATCTCTGGGAGCTTCTCACCCTCAGCGCCCATGACTATCTGCGCCGATGGTTCGAGAGCGATGAGGTTCTCACGGCCTATGGCAGCTATGCCTCAGGTTCTGCGGGCGTCATAAGCCCCAGGACCCCGGGATCGGCCTATGTCCTGGCGCGACCGCTGATGCGCGACAACACCACGGCCGCCGGCGGCGGAGGGCTGGTTCGCGGCGGCATGGGATCGATCTCCGATGCGCTCTGTCGTGTCGCGACCCAACATGGCGCCGAGGTCGTGACAGGCCGTTCCGTCACCAAGGTGGACATAAAGAGCGGTCGGGCCTGCGGGGTTCACCTCGACAATGGCGACTACATCGCCTCCGACATCGTCATAGCCAACACCGGCGCCAAAGCCACCTATCTCGATCTCATCGGCGCTGAGCACCTGAGCGAGAAGATCGTGGATCAGGTGCGGAGATACCGGACAGGCTCCATCGCCTTCAAGATCAATCTGGCCACGAACGCGCTGCCGCGCTGGACCGCATACGACAGCCGCCGCCTGAACGAACCGAATCCCGGCTCGATCACGATTGCCGAGAACACGGATGAGCTCGAGGATGCGTTCCATTCGGCGCGCAGCGGCGAAATGGCCAAGCGCCCTTACCTCTGGGTCACGACGCCAAGCGCCTTCGACGACACAGTCGCGCCGAAGGGCAAGCATGTCGTCCAGGTGATGGGTGGACATGTTCCCTACAATCTGAACGGTCGCGCGTGGAACGATGCTACACGGAAGGAGCTTCTGGACATCGTGCTCGCGCAGATCTCCCGCTATGCGCCGGGCTTCGACAGGGAGGTGCTGCACGCGCAGATCCTCACGCCTCCGGACATCGAGAAGATGTTCGCCATGGCGGGCGGACACGTCCATCACGGGGAGATGAGCCTGGACCAGGTGTTTTCCCGCCGACCGATCCCGCACTATGCCGACTATCGGACGCCAGTCGCGGCGATGTACATGTGCGGGGCCTCCTGCCATCCCGGAGGCGGTGTCACCGGCGTGCCGGGGCACAATGCGGCCCGGGAAATCCTGACCGACCTGGGAAAGAAGCTTCCCACCGGGGCTTGATCCACAATCGGGATTGGAGAGATCTCTGCCCTTGCGTCGAACGGTTGCGGCGAGGCGCCGCTTCTCCCACAGCCTTGGAAAGGACGGGGCCGCTTCCCATTCACATCCTCTGTTCGTTCTGGCTGAAGCTTCGCAATGTCCGTAAGGGAATGCCGGACGCGGGATTCATCGGACGGCCAGCGGGAACTTGTAAATGCCGGGCAGTGAAAGGTCGCCTCTACCCAATGTGCGGAGACGGGCGCTCATCGCGCTTCTGGCCGGAGGGGTGGCCATCGGATGCTCCCCTCTCTTCGTCCGCTTCTCCGAAGTCGGCCCGATGGGCACGGCCTTCTGGCGGCTCTTTCTGGCGTTGCTGCCGCTTCTAGTCTTCTCGAGCCTCAGGGCGGCGCGCGGCAGCGGAACTCCCCGCTCGTTCAGCGATCACCTCAAGGTCATGCTGCCCGGTCTCTTTCTGGCCGCCGACCTCGTGGCCTGGCACATCGCCCTGCAC
This sequence comes from Parvibaculaceae bacterium, assembly GCA_050181295.1. Taxonomy (GTDB): domain Bacteria; phylum Pseudomonadota; class Alphaproteobacteria; order Rhizobiales; family Aestuariivirgaceae; genus JBFXDI01. The sequence continues at coordinate 10,283 of JBFXDI010000025.1, forward strand.
AAGACGTCAGTCGCCAACGCGACGCTCATCTCGAACCTGGCTCCAATCTTCGTGACGCTGTTCAACTGGCTGCTGCTCGACCAGCGGATCAGCAAGCCCTTCCTGCTGGGCCTTTGCATCACCACACTCGGGACGTTGAGTCTGGTCGGAGGACCATCGGCCCTGGACAAGGGTCATATCGAGGGGGACGGCGTTGCGCTGCTCGCGGGGCTCGCCTATGCGGGCTACATCCTGCTGGTCGGGTGGGTTCGGCAGAGCTTTTCGACAAACAGCGTGATGATCTGGAGCACCGGATCCGCCGCGCTCTTCACATTGCCGGTCGCGCTCATGTTCGAGGGGTCTCTCTTCCCGCTGACAATGGCCGGGTGGCTGACCGTCGTCGGCCTTGCCTGGGTGAGCCATGTCGGAGGGCAGGGCTGCATAGCCTTCGCGCTGGCGGCGCTTCCGACGTCCTTCTCGTCGCTCACCCTTCTGATCCAGCCGGTCGTGGCCGGCATCCTTGCCTGGATGTTTCTGGGGGAAGCGCTGACAGCCTATCAGTTTGTCGGCGGCATGATGGTGTTGACCGGCATCCTCATCGCCCGCAAAGGCTAGCCGGATGGTGACCCCGACAGGATTTGAACCTGTGACCCTCAGATTAGGAATCTGATGCTCTATCCAACTGAGCTACGGGGCCCTGGCGCCGACTTATAGCCGCTTCGGGCCGACGCAGGAACCCGAGGCGGCCGCAAAAAGCCCGGCCGCGAAGGCCGGGCTTGCATGCATCGCCGAAGTCTCAGTGAGCGCTCGCCTCAGGCGGCCTTCTCGGTCGCCTCCTCAGCCGCCTTTTCGGTGCGGCGCGAGGACTTCTCGAGCACCTGCTCGATCTCGGTCACGGCCATGGAGTCCGTCACCTTGCGGACCGCCGCCACCTCGCGGGCCAGCCGGTCGAGCGCCGCCTCGTAGAGCTGCCGCTCGGAATAGGACTGTTCGGGCTGCCTGTCGGAGCGGAAAAGATCGCGCACCACCTCGGCCACCGCGATGATGTCGCCGGAGTTGATCTTGGCCTCGTATTCCTGTGCCCGCCTCGACCACATGGTGCGCTTCACGCGCGCCCGGCCCCGCAAGACCTTGAGGGAATCCTCGATCCTGGCCTTGTCGGAAAGCTTGCGCATGCCGACCGACTCGCTCTTGCCCGTGGGGACGCGCAGGCGCATGCGCTCCTTCTCGAAGTCGATCACGTAAAGCTCAAGCGTCATGCCCGCGATCTCCTGCTCCTCGACGTCGACAATCTTGCCGACTCCGTGCGCCGGATAGACCACGAATTCGTTCGTCTTGAACTTCAGCTTCTTCACGGGCACCTTCTTCTGCGTCTGCTTCTGCGCTGCCATGGTTCCTAAAACCTCGCCAGTCCGATCCAGTTTCGTCCAGCCGAAAAAGTCAAAAAATCACGTCCAAGGAGCCCGCGGATACTTCTACGACGCTCCCCTGATATTCCGTGATCTTAACGGATTCCGTCACAACCAAGCAGTCTTTCGGCTCTGCTTCGTCTTTACTTGGCTGTAGGCGGCGAAAAAATCCGAGCTCTTGGCCGCTCGGCAGACCTCTCGGACAGTTGTCGCTACATGGTCATGAAGATAGCACAATTTACCCGAAAGTTAAAGGGGCATGTGGGCGTCAAGCCGCCGCACATCCGAAAAAACCTTTTCCGTACGCAGGGTTGGTTAACACCGGCGCCGCGCCGGCCCTGTTTGCTCACATAGCGAAAGGGCTGGACTACAGATAGGCGATGCTGCGCCCGGCGAGAAGAACCCCGGTCCACACCCCGAGCGAGATCATGGCATGCGTTCCCGCGCCGGCCGGAAATCCGGCAGAAGCCGGCCTTCGAAAGTAGTAGATCGCGAGGTTCAGGAGACCGGTCAGGATGAGCCCCATCTTGACCAGAAAGGCCGGATTGCGCCCGAGCGCCGTCGCCTCGGCGGAAAAGAGCACCGGACCGGTCGCCAGGAGCAGCAGGATGCCGACGGCCGCCACCGGGAGGGCCGTTCCCGCCGCCCCTGCGGCTTCCGCATAGCGGCCCCGCAGCACAAGCAGGTCGAAGACCGCGATCGCGCCCACAAGCAGCGCGGCGCCCAGCACGTGCCCCAGGTTCGCGAGCGGATAGAGCCAAACCGAAGCCCGCGCCTCGCGCGCGAAGGCCGAACTCTCGATCAAGGACAGGAGATCGGCCATTGGGCTTCAGCGCAGCTCGACGGTGTTGCCGGCGACGGTGATGCGCTCGGCCCGCATCTCGTGCTCGTTCCGGGTCGACGGATAGCCCTCAACCGAGACTTCGGTTCCGGCCTTCAGCATGTCGGCGGTCAGCCCGCGCCGCTCCATCCGCGAAATGGGGGCAAGGGTGATCTCCCAGGTCGCTCCCTCGTATGGCAGCATGATATGGGCATGAGGATTCTGCCACATGACCTCCCCAATAGCCGCCGTGATGGTGAACTTGCGGGCGGAATCATAGCTTCCCCAGCCGTGATGAGCCTGGGTGGCAGCCGCAGTGCTCGCAAGGAGCAATGCCGCCATTGCGAGAACCCGGCGCATGGCTTCTTCTCCTGTCGATCGTTTCGGGCTGCAGGATGAGGCGGCACGAGCCTGCGGCGCAAGCACAAGACGAGGGAGTCACCGCATTGTGAGATTCCTGCCGAAATGTCCTTCGAGGCGCCGCAACTCGGCGCCGCCCTCGCGAAGGTCCGTGACGGCGGTGTATGATGCCTAGCAGCCCACCCCATCGAACCAGCACCTCTTCAAGGATCCTTCCGTCTTGCAGTTTGCCGTTCCGCATCTTTCCCGTTTCGCATTCGCACTCACGCTGCTGGCACCGACCTTCGCCGGGGCCGCGGATCTTTCCTCGCTTGCGGGCTCGGAATGGGGCTTCGGCGATGGTGATCCGCGCATGGTGCAGTTCCGATCCGCGGGCAAGCTCGCAGGACATGGCGGCTGCAACCGCTTCTTCGGAACCTACAGGCAGTACGATGGCGGCAAGCTCGCCATAGGTCCGCTCGGAGCGACGCGCATGGCCTGCGCCGGAGAGGTCATGGAAAGGGAGCAGGCCTTCTTCGCGCTCCTCGAGAGAACGGCGCGGGCGGAGGCGAGCCACCTGGTGCTTAAACTCCTCGACGCCGAGGGCAAGGAACTCGCCGTGCTCAAGCGGCGCGACTTCGACTGAGGAATCCAAACATGGACTATGTGAAGCTCGGAAAGAGCGGACTTACGGTCTCCCGCATCTGCCTCGGCTGCATGAGCTACGGCACGCCAGACTGGCGCCCCTGGGTGCTGGACGAGAAGGCGGCGAAACCCTTCTTCAAGCGCGCGCTCGAGGCCGGCATCAATTTCTTCGATACGGCGGACATCTATTCGATCGGCGCCTCGGAAGAGGTGACCGGCAAGCACCTGAAGGCGATGGCGCGGCGGGAGGACGTGGTGATCGCGACCAAGGTGGGGCTGATGATGCACGAGAGCCCCAACGCCACGGGCCTGTCGCGCAAGCATATCCTCGAGTCGATCGATGCCTCGCTGAAGCGCCTCAAGACGGACTACGTCGATCTCTACCAGATCCACCGGCTCGACCGCTCGACACCCATGGAGGAGATCGCGGAAGCCCTGGACGAGGTCGTTCGATCCGGCAAGGCGCTCTATATCGGTGCCTCCTCCATGTGGGCGTGGGAGTTCGCGAAGCTGTTGGGCATCCAGGAACGCAACGGCTTTGCCCGCTTCGCCTCGATGCAGAACCACTATAACCTCCTCTACCGCGAAGAAGAGCGCGAGATGATGCCGCTCTGCCAGTCGGAGGGGGTGGGTATCATCCCCTGGAGCCCGCTCGCACGCGGCCGCCTCACTAAGCCTGAGGATGCCAAGGCGACGACGCGCGAAGGCTCCGACGATTTCCAGAAACGGCTTTACGGGATGGCACAGGAGCGCAAGATCGTGACGCGTGTCCGCAAGGCGGCCGAGAACCTCAAGGTCTCGCAGGCGCAGGTGGCGCTCGCCTGGCACCTCCACAAACCCTGGGTCACGGCGCCGATCGTGGGCGCGACCAGGATCGGGCAGCTCGAGGACGCCATCGCCGCCGCCTCGCTGAAGCTCGATCCGCGCCTTATCGAATCCCTCGAGCGCGACTACGCTCCACGGCCCGTCGCCGGGATCTCCTAGTCGTCTCTCCGATGCTGCAGGGGATTGCAGTGCGGCCGCGCCTCAGCCAAACATGCCCGCGCCGTGATTCCTGGGAGGAGAGCCATGTATACCCTACACACAAGCGCGGGCAGCGGCGGGTTTGCTGTTCACGCGGTGCTTGCGGAGGCAGGCGAGGACTGCCGCATCGTCCATGTCGACACGAAAAAGAACGAGCAGCGGAAGAAGTCCTTCCTGAAGCTCAACCCGATGGCGCAGGTGCCGGTCCTGACGCTGCCCGATGGAACCGTGATGACCGAGTCGGCCGCCATGGTGATCCATCTCGCCGACATGCTGGCCGGTGGCAAGCTCGCGCCGAAGCCAGGCTCGGCCAAGCGAGCCACCTATCTGCGCTGGCTGACCTTCATGGCGGTCAATCCGTATACGGCCGACCTGCGCTATTTCTATTCAGACCGCTATACGACCGATCCAGGCGGCGCAGAGGCCGTCAAGGCTGCAGCGCTCCGGGACATGGAGGACCAGTTCGCGATTCTCGACAAGGCAGTCGGGCAGGGCATGTATCTCCTCGGAAACAGTTTTAGCGCTGCCGATCCCTACCTGCTCATGCTCTGCACCTGGCATCCCGACCCGGCAAAGCTTCTCGCGCAGCGCAAGAACCTGGGACGGCTCTGCCAGCGCGTGAAGGCGCGCAAGGCCATCGCCCCGCTCAACGAGTTCCACAAGCTCTGGTGACGATCCGAAGTCGTGTCATCGCCACCATCTGACGCATTGGCGCTTTATTCCCGCAGACAAACCCACTAGCCTGCCGCTTCCGGCTTGGGAGGGCCGGGCAGTCAGTCATTCGGGAGGACGTCAAAATGGTTCGCACTCTGAGGAAATCGGTTCTGGGAGCGGTGGCCGGCGTGCTGGCACTGGGCGCAAGCGCGGTCGCCGCGCAGGCCGCCAATATCGCCTGCGAAGGCGCCGAGCTCATCAAGCCCGGCACGCTCGTCGTCGCCTATAACGGCGACATGCCGGGCACCGGGGCCAAGGACGGCAAGCTCGTCGGCATCGACGGCGAGATCATGAACTTTGTCGCCGAGCAGCTTGGGTTGACGGTCGAGCCGTCGCTCATGGAGTGGGCGGCCGAGATCGAGTCGGTGAAGGCGCGGCGCGTGGACATCATGCACGGCATGATGGGCTGGACGAAGCCGCGCACCGAGGTCATCACCATCACCGACCCCATCTACTATGCCGGCGCGCTGATGACGCAGAAGGTCGGCGGCGGACGCAACAAGCTCGAGCAGATCAAGGACGTGAAGCTCGCCACCATCCAGGGTTTTGGCTGGATCCCTGAGCTCAAGGCGGTCAACCCGAACCTGCAGCTCTATGACACGAGTGATGCCGCCATCCGCGACGTGGTCGCGGGTCGCATCGACGTGCTGTTCGCCGACCCGCCGCTCATCCAGTGGGTGCAGACACAGAATCCCGACTGGAAGCTCGAGTCGCTGCCCGTGGACGAGAAGTACGATCCCGAGAAGCCCTCGATCACCGGCAAGTACCAGGTGGTCTTCGGCATGAGCAAGGAAGCGCCGAAGCTCGAAGCCTGCATCAACCAGGCGATCGCGGAACTCTGGAAGCAGTGCCAGAACCTCAAGATCGCCACCACCTACGGCTTCTCGGACAAGTTCTGGTTCTCGGCGCCGAGCGACAATCCGCGCACCGGCGTGGACCGGGACGCGTCGTGGAAGTATCCGGAACTCGGGGCCTGCCCGCAGTAGACCCGCCGATCCGACGCGGAGGCGGACATCGTCCGCCTCCGCTCCTTCCACCGACCATCGGATAGCCTGTCCGTGAGCGAGCCACTCCTTCGCATCGAGGGCCTTCGGAAGAGCTTCGGCGAGCTGGAGGTGCTGCGTGGTGTCGATCTGTCCCTGAAACAGGGGCAGAAGATGGCGCTGGTCGGTCCTTCAGGCTCCGGCAAGACGACGCTGCTCCGCTGCGTCAACAATCTCGAGACGCCCAATGCGGGGCACATCTTCCTCGAAGGCGTGCCGATTGGCGAGAAGCGGCGAGGCGACGGCTTCGAGCGCATGAGCGAGCGCGAGCTCGCCGGGCAGCGGCGCGAGATCGGCTTCGTGTTCCAGAACTTCTACCTGTGGCCGCATCTGAGCGCGCTCGAGAACGTGGCGCTCGGACCCTGGCGCGTTCAGGGCATGGCGAAGGAGAAGGCCTTCGAGCTTGCCTCCGGCATGCTGAGGAAGGTCCACATGAGCCACAAGGAAAAGGAATATCCGGAGCGGCTTTCCGGCGGCCAGCAGCAGAGGGTGGGAATCGCAAGGGCGCTTGCGCAGCAGCCGAAGCTGCTCCTGTTCGATGAGCCCACCTCGGCCCTCGATCCCGAGCTCGTGGGCGAGGTCCTGAACGTCATCCATGAGCTCGCCGACGAGGGCCGCTCCATGATGCTCGTGACGCACGAGATCCGCTTCGCACGCGACGTCGCCGATATCATCACCTTCATGGACGAGGGCCTGCTCGTCGAGCAGGGGCCGCCGGCGGAGGTGATCGGCGCGCCCAAGCACGAACGCACGCGCCGCTTCCTCGGCCAGCTCCGGACGGGATAGCGCCGGATGCGCGAGGGGGTCCTGGAACGCTTCGAATACTATATCGGCGTCCTTCTCCAGGGCGCGGGCATCACCGTCAGCATCACCGTCGGCGCGCTCGCCATCGCGCTGGTGCTGGGCCTGGCGCTTGCCGCTCTCAAGGTGTCCCGGATCCCGCTGGCACGCCCCTTTGTCGATTCCTATGTCGAGGTCTTCCGCGACGTCCCGCCGCTCACGCTGCTGTTCATCATCTATTTCGGCCTCACCTATGTGGGAATCAGGCTCGATCCCGTGCCGGCCGCCATCGTTGGGCTGGGGCTGAACGGGGCGGCCTATTGCGCGGAAATCTTCCGGGCGGGCTTTGCGGCCCTGCATCACGGCCAGCGCGAGGCCGCGGCCGCCGTCGGCATGACGCCTGGCATGGCCATGCGCTACGTGATCTTGCCGCAGGCCTTCCGCATCACCCTGCCGCCGCTCGGCAACTATGCCATCGGACTTCTCAAGGACACGGCGGTGGCCTCGGCCGTCGCCGCGCCGGAGATCATCTGGCGGGCCCGCAATCTGACGAGCGAGACCTTCGAGACGCCCATCATCTACCTCCTGGTCGCGGCCCTCTATTTCTGCCTGACCTTTCCGCTCGCCCGCTGGGTCAACTATCTCGAACGCAAGCGGCGGAGCTGGGCATGAGCGTCTTCGAGCGACTTGCCGCCTTCTTCGCCGTCTATGGCGACAAGTGGCAGATCTGGTCGCAGGACATGTGGCGGGCGCTGATCGTCACGCTGGAGATCACGGCCGGCGCCTTCGCGCTCGGCATCGTGATCGGCGTCCTCGTGGCGGTGGGCCGGCTCTCGAAGCAGCGCTGGCTGTCGAGCCTTTGCTTCGCCTATGTGGAGGTGGCGCGGGGCGTCCCCTCGCTCGTCATCCTGTTCCTCATCTATTTCGGGCTGGTGCCTCTCGGCATCGTGCTCGACGCCATTCCGGCCGCCATCATCGGGCTCGGCCTCAGCGTCGGGGGCTATATCGCGGAGATTTTCCGGGCCGGCATCGAGGCGACCCACAAGGGGCAGCGCGAGGCTGGTCTTGCCGTCGGCATGACGCCGGGCGCCGTCTACCGCTACGTGATCCTGCCCCAGGCGACGCGCATCACGCTTCCCCCGCTCCTCAACACGCTGATCTCGGTGCTGAAGGATTCCTCGCTCGCCTCCCTCATCTCGGCGCCCGACATCATGCTTCGCGCCAAGGATATCGCGTCCTCGGACTTCCTCCCCCTCCACATCTTCCTCTGGGCCGGCCTCATGTATTTCGTGCTGGCGCTGCCGCTCTCGCTCGGCGTCCGCAGGCTCGAGGTGCGGATGCGGCGGGGATTGGGCGCCAGGCTGACCTGATCAGCCGAAGGCGATGCAGGCGATGCCCGCGACCGCGAGGAGGGCGCCAGTCCAGGCGCGCAAAGGTGGAGCGCGGCCTGTCCGCGCCCAGACCATCGGCAGCACCATGACGGGGGTGAGCGAGGCGAGCGTCGAGACGATCCCGACCTTGCCGCCTGCCAGCGCCGCCATCAGGAAGGTCATGGCGATGCCCATGACGGTGCCGGCGCCGCCGGCACCGATCACGAGGAGCTTGAGCGACGGCCTGTCCTTGGGCTTCAGCGCGCTGATGGGAAGGAGGGAGGCGAGCGTGAAGCAGGCCGCCGCACAGGCCGAGCGGATGGCCATCGCCGCGAAGGGGTCGATGCCGCCGCTCATGGCGGGGCGCGCGAGGAGATTGCCGACGGCCTGGCAAAACGCGGAGCCGACGCCGAAGGCGATGCCCCAGCCTAGGCCGAGCGCCAGCGCGCCGGCGCCGCCGCCGGCCGGTCGCGCCAAAAGAGTTTCCTTCGTGAGGCGCCCCGAGCCGAAGAGCACCGCCAGCACGATGCCGGCGACCACCAGCGCGATGCCGAGCCCCTGCAGCGCCCGGATGCTCTCGCCCAGGAACAGGTAGCCCAGAAGCAGCGCGAGCGGCGCGTTCAGCGAGAAGAGCAGCGTGGCGCTCCTCGCGCCGAGCGAGAAGATGGCGATCATGAACGCCGTGTTGGCGAGCGTCGTGCCGAAAAAGCCGGAACCGAGCATGTAGGGGACGTGCCATTCCTGCACCGATGCCCAGCCCCCGACCGCGGCCGCGGCGCCCGTGGTGACGATCGTGGCGGTGATCGTCTGCCACTTGGTGAGCGTCACGATGTGGAGGCGGCCGTGCAGCTCGGCCACGATCATGCTCACGAGCGCCACGGAGAAGGCGGCGGCCACCGCGAGCGCTTCGTAGAGGGGCATGCTCAGTTCGGGGTCACGAGTGGGCTGCCCGGGATCCAATCCAGAGCCCATTCGAGGCCCCGAGGAAGGTCTCCAAAGCAGTAGTCGAGATGAAGCACGCGACGAGGCCTTTGGGACTGGGAGGCATCGCTTGCATGAATCGTCAGTGACCTCATGGCAACGACCCCGCCTGCCGCCACGACGCAGACGTGGTGGGGATGGGAAGCCGCCACGTCGCGTACCTCCCGATCAGTAAGGCGCCCCAGGCAATGCGAGCCCGGAACCACCTTCAGTGCTCCATTGCTCGTGTCATTGGCATCGATGTGGAGCCGTAAGCTGAAGAGCGTCTCAAGCAGGGTGACCGGCGCTTCCGCGTGAACCCTTCCTCCCTTGAGCGTCCAGTTCTCGAAGCCTTCGGCATCGACCCTACGTCTCAGGGCGACGACGCGATCCTGGTGCCAGGGAAGATGCCAGTTCGCCTCTGCGGTCTTGTTCAAGGTGAGAATGCGGACCGGACGAACATCCCTTTCCGCCAGCCGTCTCGCGAGCTGAGTCAGCGCTCCGTTTAGCGCAATCAGCGAAAGCACGGTTGCAGAGGGTGCAAAAGGCCGAGCGCCGACACGGACGAGACTACAGTCAAACTCCCCCGCAAGCCGGTCTATGATGGAACCAGATGCGATATTCTCGTGGACCGCCACACCGTCTCGGGTGAAATCGAGCGACAAGAACAGCCTTCCACTGGGCCAGGCACTGGCCCGATATCACATCGCCTTGACGATCTCGTCCGTCATCTTCTTGGCGTCGCCGAAGAGCATCATCGTGTTGTCGCGGTAGAAGAGCGTGTTGTCGATGCCGGCATAGCCCGACGACATGCCGCGCTTCACGAACATCACCGTGTTGGCCTTCCACACCTCGAGCACAGGCATGCCGTAGATCGGCGACTGTGGATCCTCCTTGGCGGCCGGGTTGGTGACGTCGTTGGCGCCGATCACGAAGGCGACGTCCGTCTGGGCGAACTCGGAGTTGATGTCCTCGAGCTCGAAGACCTCGTCATAAGGCACATTCGCCTCGGCGAGCAGCACGTTCATGTGGCCGGGCATGCGGCCCGCCACGGGGTGGATCGCATACTTGACGGTGACGCCTGCCTTCTTGAGATGGTCGGCCATCTCGCGAACCGCGTGCTGCGCCTGGGCCACCGCCATGCCGTAGCCCGGCACGATGATGACCGAGCCCGCATTCTTCATGATGAAGGCCGCATCATCGGCCGCGCCCTGCTTCACGGGCCGGGCTTCGCCCCCGCCGGCCGCAGGCCCCGCCACCTCGCCGCCGAAGCCGCCCAGGATGACGTTGAAGAATGACCGGTTCATCCCCTTGCACATGATGTAGGAGAGGATGGCGCCGGAGGAGCCGACGAGCGCGCCGGTGATGATGAGCGCGGTATTGCCGAGCGTGAAGCCGATGCCCGCCGCCGCCCAGCCCGAATAGGAGTTGAGCATCGAGACCACGACCGGCATGTCGGCGCCGCCGATCGGGATGATGATGAGGATGCCGATCAGGAAGGAGAGGAGCACGATCGCGAGGAACAGCGCGTGGCTCTCGGTGCGGCAGAAGAGGGCGATCAGCACGACGAGCAGGATGCCGAGCACCAGGTTGAGGAAGTGCTGGCCCTTGAAGGTCACCGGCGCGCCGGAGACGAGGCCCTGGAGCTTGGTGAAGGCGATGATGGAGCCCGTGAAGGTGACGGCGCCGATGGCCGCGCCGAGCGACATCTCGACCAGGCTGCCGGCATGGATGTGGCCGATCTCGCCGATGCCGAAGGCATGGGGCGCATAGAGCGCGGCGCCCGCCACCAGCACCGCGGCGAGGCCGACCAGCGAGTGGAACGCCGCCACGAGCTGCGGCATGGCCGTCATCGGGATGCGGCGCGCCGTCACGGCGCCGATGACACCGCCTGTCGCGATGCCTCCAACGATCAGCGCCCAGGGCAGGAGGCCCTTCGGCTCGGCGGCGAAAAGCGTGGTGAGAATGGCAAGCGCCATGCCGGCGATGCCGAGCTGGTTGCCCCGTCTGGAGCTCTCGGGGCTAGAAAGCCCCCGGAGCGCCAGGATGAACAGGACGCCCGAGACGAGATAGAGAAGGGCGATGACGTTGGCGGAGAGCACGGGTCCCTCACCCCTTCTTCTTGTACATGGCGAGCATGCGCTGGGTGACGAGGAAGCCGCCGAAGATGTTCACCGAGGCCATGACCAGCGCGAGGAAGCCGAGGGCCATCGCGACCGGGCTGCCGGAGGCCGCGGCGCCTGCGCCTACGGCCAGAAGCGCGCCAACGACGATGACAGACGAGATGGCGTTGGTGACCGACATGAGCGGAGTATGCAGCGCCGGCGTCACGCTCCAGACCACATAATAGCCGACGAAGATCGCCATGACGAAGATCGAGAGCCGGAACACGAAGGGATCTATGCCTGTGGCGGCGCCGATCCCGTCCGCCGCGCTGTCGGCAACGATCCGCGCCTGATCGGCGAAAGCCTGCGCCTGCTCGGCGGCGCTGCGCGCCTGCTCCGCGGCTTCCATCGCCCGTTGGGCGGCTTCCTCCGGGGACATGGCTAGCCTCCTGTCGTCGTCGACTTGAGCAGCGGATGCACGAACTCGCCGTCACGGATGAGTCCAGCGCCGACGATGATCTCATCGTTCCAGTCGATGGACAGTCCGCCATCCTTGCCGATCAGCAGATCGATGAAGTTCTGGAGATTTTTCGCATAGAGCTGGGAGGCGTTTCCGGAGAGCTTCCCCGGAAGGTTCGAGGGCGCCAGAATCGTCACGCCGTTGTGCACCACAGTCTCGTCGAGCTTCGAGAGCGCGCAGTTGCCGCCGCGCTCGCCCGCAAGGTCCATGATCACGGAGCCGGGCTTCATGGACTCGACCATCGCCTGGGTGACCAGCACCGGAGCAGGCCGGCCGGGAATGAGGGCCGTGGTGATGACGATGTCCTGCATCTTGATGTGCTCGGAGACGAGCGCGGCCTGCTTCTGCCTTTCCTCGTCGGTCAGCTCGCGGGCATAGCCGCCCGATCCCGCGGCGTCGCCAAGCCCTTCCACGAAGATGAACTTGGCGCCGAGGCTCTGGATCTGCTCGCCTACCGCGGCGCGGACGTCGGTCGCGGAGACGACAGCGCCGAGCCGACGGGCGGTGGCGATGGCCTGAAGCCCCGCCACGCCGGCGCCCATGACGAAGACCTTGGCGGGCGGCACGGTGCCGGCGGCCGTCATCATCATCGGGAAGGCGCGCGAGAAGGTCGCGGCAGCGTCCACGACTGCCTTGTAGCCCGCGAGGTTCGCCTGCGAGGAGAGCACGTCCATGCTCTGCGCGCGGGTGATGCGCGGCACGAACTCCATGGCGAAGACGGTGGCGCCGGCGCGGGCCAGCGCCTGGAGGCTGGCCCGGTCGCCGTGATGAGGGTCCATCTGGCCCGTGACCACCGCGCCCTTCTTGATGGCCTTCGAGATGCTGGCGCCCGGTCGGCGGACGGTCAGCACGATGTCGGCATCCCGCACCGCGGTCACCGTGTCCGGCACGATGGTCGCGCCGGCTGCCTTGAGCGCCTCGTCGGAGAAGAAGGCGCCGGATCCGGCGCCCGTCTCGACGACCACCGTCAGGCCCTTCTTCACCAGGGCCTTCACGACATCCGGGCTGATGGCGGTGCGCGTCTCGCCCGTCGCCGCCTCGGACGTGACCGCTATGCGCATGCGGTGCCCCGACCCGTCAGGAGACGTTGACGGCGGTGATCAGCGCGAAGAGGACGAGGCCTCCCAGCGACAGAAGAAAGGATTTGGCGCCGGATCGGAGGTCGATGGCGATCAGAAGGCCGCCGATCAGGATGCCGGCGAAGCCGAGGAACACCGGCCAGCGCGTGGCAAAGGCGAAGGAACAGAGCGCCACCAGGATGTAGAAGCAATGGATGGCGATCGCGACGGCGCCGCGGATAAAGCCCTGATAAGTGTGACGGTGGGCCTGCATGTCGCCCATATGCGCCGGAGTGGCGCCGTGCTCGGCCATGACGGTCATATCCCCCTGAAATGCCGGAGTGTGAGTCGCCGGAAAACAGCGCTCGCTCGGGCCAACAAAGCGGCTTAGCACCGTTCTGTCAATTGGCGGAGCGCCGCAGGCCGGAACGCAGCCCGGCAGTTTTCCGCGTGCAGGAACAGCAGGCAGCGGATGGGCGTTCCAGCGTCACCAAGGAGCAAGGGATATGTCGCGCCGTTCGATCTGCCGGGCCATCGAGACGCGAACCGTTCTTCTCGTCACCTATCACGGGGAGAAGCGGGAGGTGGAGCCGCATATCTTCGGGCAGAGCAGCGCGGGCAATCCGCTTCTGAGCGGATGGCAGCGCTCCGGCGAGGCTCCCGGATGGCGGAACTTCGTCGTTTCGGAAATCGAGGCGCTGGAGCGCACGGTCATCCGGTTCAAGCGCCCGCGCGACGGCTACAATCCCGACGACCCGAGCTTCGGGTCGATTGCCTGCCGGCTTGTCTCGGGCAGAAGAAGGAAGCGGTCCGGCGCAGGGTCCTGAAGCTCAGGCGCCGTCCTGGACGGGCCTCAACCGCTGCACCAGGAGCCGGACGAGCAGCACGGTGATGGTGGCCAGGATCAGCAGCACCGAAATCGCGGCGATCGCGGGGTCGATATTGTCCCGCAAGCCCATCCACATGAGGCGCGGCAGCGTTATGGCGTCCACGCTCGAGACGAAGAGCGTGACGCCGATCTCCTCCCAGGAAAGGACGAAGGAGAGAAGTGCCGCGGTGAGAACGCCGAACTTGATGTTGGGCAGGATGATCCGGAAGGCGCGCTGGCTGACGGAGGCGCCGAGCCCGCGGGCTGCGAGGTCGATGCGTCGATCGACCTGGCTGAGCGCCACGAGGATCAGCACGACGGCGAAGGGCACGATCATGATCACGTGCGCCAGCGCCACGCCGAGCCATGTGTCGTAACCCACGAGGTCGTTGAACTTCGAGAGGCCGGTCAGCAGGAAGTAGATCGTCAGCGCCGAGACGACCGGCGGCACGATCATGGGAAGGAGCACGAAACCCACGAGCACCGGGGTGAGGAGCGGGCGGAACATCCAGATGCCGAGGCCGAACATCACCGCAAGCACGGTCGCGATCAGGCTGCTGACCACCCCGATCCGGAGGCTCAGCAACAGTCCGTCACCCCAGGCAGCGTTCTCGAACAACGCTCGGTAGTGCCGCAGCGACAGCTCCCCCTGCGGCATCGAGAGGAAGCGCTGCGGCGTGAACGATACCGGCACGACCGCCAGGAGCGGCATGAGCAGGAAGATCGCCACCAGGACGGCGAAAAGAATGGCCAGCGGTCCCGGGCGGTATCCGCTCATCGCACCAGTCCCGCGGGCTTCAGGAAGCGGAAAAGGAGCGCAATGAGCGCGCCGACGAAGAGAACCAGCGTCACGCTGAGGGCCGCGCCGAGCCCCCAGTCGATGCTCTGGAACATGCGCAGATAGACGAGCTCGGCGATCATCACGCTGCGCCCGCCGCCGAGGATCGCCGGCGTGACGAAGAAGCCGAGGGCGAAGACGAAGACGATCAGCGCCGCTCCGATGATGCCGGACGCGGTCATGGGCACGAAGACCGTCCAGAAGATCCTAAGGCGGCTGGCGCCGAGCCCCCGCGCGGCGAGCAGCACGCGCTCGTCGAGGGTGCGCATGGCGGAGGCGATGGGGAAGACAGCGTAAGGCAGGAGAAAGTGCGTCATGCCGACGATGACGCCGAACTCGTTGCGGACGAGAGCGAGCGGCTCGGAGATGAAGCCCAAGGACTGGAGCCAGGTGTTGACGAGGCCGCGATTGGAGAGGAGCGCCAGCCAGCCGAAGGCGCGTGTGAGCACCGAGATCCAGAACGGGATCAGGATGCAGAACTCGATCAACGTCCGCTGCAGCGGCGTCCCGCGGATCCAGAGATAGGCGATGGCGTAGGCGCCGACGACCGACACGACGGTCACGATGGCGCAGATACGGAAGGTACGGATGAAGACGGAAAGCACGAGGGGGTCGCTGGTCAGCCGCACATACTGGCTGAAGCCCGGTTCAGGCAGGGTGACGCTCCATTCCGCAACGCCGAGGAACGGGAGCGCATAGGCAAGAGCGAGGAAAAGGAGGAGCGGGCCGAGCAGCGCAGCCAAAGCCAGCGGCGATACGGAACGGCTCATCCCCACTCCAATTCAGTGAGGCTCCGGGCGTCTGTTCCGACGCCCGGAGCCCAATCGATCAGGCGGAGATGACCGCGGTATAGGCGTCGAGCGCGGCCGAGTATTTTTCCGCGTACCAGGGCATGTCGAGCGGGACCTGCTTGGCGATGTTGGCCTGATCCACGCAGTTGTGGCGGCGCTTGTCCTCGGGGATCAGCGCGTCGGTGGCAGGATTGGCGGGGCCCTGGGCCAGCATGTCGAAGATCACGAGCTGCTTCTCGGGCGCCTGGGCGCTGGCGATGAACTTCATCGCATTCTCCTTGCCGCCCGGGTTGTTCTTGATCACGCCGAGGGCGCCCGGGGACAGAAGGCCCTGATCCCAGATGTACTTGATGCCGCCGCCCGAGTCCTGCTCCATGAGCATGGCGCGGGTGGACCAGACGATGGCCATCGAGGCATCTCCGTTCATCAGCACCGACTGGCTTTCCGCGCCGCCGCCCCAGAAGGAGACGATGTTGTCCTTGAAGGCCTTGATCTTGGCGTGGGCGCGATCGAGATCGAGCGGATAGAGCTTGTCTGGCGCGACGCCGTCGCCGAGCAGCGCCACCTCCCACATGGCGGAGCCCCACTTGTACATGGACCGCTTGCCGGGAAACTTCTCGACGTCGAAGAAGTCGGCCATGCCGGTGGGCGCCTTGTCGCCGAACTTCTTGGCGTCATAGGCAAGCACGTAGCTGAAGAAGTAGGTCGAGGCGGCGTGGTCCCAGCCGAAGCCCGGACGCATCTTGCTCTTGTCGACGACAGCGTAGTCGATCTCTTCCATCATGCCCTGCTTGCCGAGCGTGATGGCGGAGAACGGGTCGATGTCGACGAGGTCCCAGGTGGGCTTGCCGCTCTTGAACTGGGCCGCGACCGCGCCTTCCGTCGGACCGGAGCCGTCCTCCTTCACGGTGATGCCGGTCTCCTTCAGGAAAGGCTGCCCGTAGGCCGTGTCATAGGCCTTGATCGCGTCGCCGCCCCAGTTGACGAGCACGAGCTCGTTCGCGGCGGCCTCGGCGTTGCGGGACCTGAGCGCGAAGGGCGCTCCGGCCAGCAGCATGGCGGCAATCTGCGTGAAGCGGCGGCGGCTGAGTTCGCCCCGCGCCACCTTGGATGCGAGGATCTCCAGGCAATCCTTCTGGAAGGCCCGGTCATGCATGTCTGTCATCTTCCTCTCCCTGTTTGCGAAGACCTGCGATTGTCGTCCGGCTAGGCTTGCGGGCGCGCCGGCAAAAGGAAACCCTGATCCACGGGCCAGTTCACCCAGATCTCCCCGCTCCTGCCGAGGATCGGCGCGGCCTCCGCGCTTGCGAGCGAAAGGGTGAGGCCGGTGCCGCCGCCGGTGCGGAGCTTGAGGCGCGTGACGCCCCCGAGGTAGGTGTGGCTGTCTATGGCGGCGCGCACGGCGTTCGCCGCGTCCGGCGCGGCGGGCTTGTCCGCGAGCGTCAGGTGCTCGGGGCGGATCGCCAGCACCGAGCCGCCATTGCTTGCGCCGTCCGCGGCCACGCGGATGCGCTGTCCTTCGAACTGCCCTTCCGCCGAGCCCGCGCTGACGCTCACGTCCGACAGCGGAAGCAGATTGATCTCTCCCAGGAACTCCGCCACGAAGCGATTGGCCGGGCGTTCGTAGACCTCGGCCGGCTTGCCGATCTGCTGCAACTCGCCGTGATTGAAGATGGCGACGCGGGTCGAGAGTGCCAGCGCCTCGCTCTGGTCGTGCGTGACGAAGATGAAGGTGGTGCCGGTCTGCTCGTGCAGGCGCTTCACCTCGGCCTGCATCTGCTCGCGCAGGTTCTTGTCGAGGGCGGAGAAAGGCTCATCCAGCAGCAGAACGCCCGGCTCGAAGACGAGTGCCCGCGCCAGCGCCACACGCTGCTGCTGGCCGCCCGAGAGCTGTCGCGGCAGCTTCTTCTCGTGCCCCTTGAGGCCGACGCGCTCGACCATGGCTCCCACGCGACGGCGGACTTCTTCCGCCGCATAGCGCCTGACCTGCAGCGGGAAGGCGATATTGGCCTCCACCGTCATGTGCGGGAAGAGCGCGTAGCCCTGGAAGACCATGCCGTAGGAGCGCGCCTCGGCGGGGAGCGCGGTGATGTCCGTCCCCTTGCTGAGGAGCCGGCCTTCGCTCGGGGCCTCGAAGCCCGCGAGGATGAGAAGGAGCGTCGTCTTTCCGGACCCCGAAGGGCCCAGAAGCGTGAGGAACTCGCCGCGGACGATGTCGAGCGAGATGTCCTTCAGAGCCCGGAAGGCTCCGAAGTCCTTCGAAACGCCAATGGCGGTCAAGCCTACGGCGCCGCTCTGCGGCATGCCTCCCCTCCGTTCGCTCCCTCGCCGTCATACTAGGCGAAAAATCAGCGCGCCTCAAAGGGGTTAGGAATGCGCTGAGGTCGTGCTTCAGCCCCCGGATCAATCCGGCTCGGCCATGGCGAAGATATCGATCTCGATCACCATTTCCGGATAGGCAAGCTTGGGCAGCGGGATGCCGGTGGTGGCGGGGCCGGGATCGACGAAGAAGGAGGAGCGGATCGAGAGGTTCTCGTGCAGGTCGTCTCCATGGCCGTCGCCCTCGTAGACGGTCATTACCTTGCAGACATCGCCATAGTCGGCGCCGAGATCCTTCAGGATGGTCCCGATATGGGTCATGGCCTGGCGGGTCTGGGCGGAAAGCTTGCCCGGATGGACGGCGCGGCCCTGCTTGTCGAGCGACACCTGCCCGCCGAGGAAGATCATGTCGTGGCACTTGAGGCCATGCTTGTAGGGAAGATGCACATGCCAGTCCCAGAGCGTCTCCGGCCAGGAATGGCGGCGCGGCAGCCGGCTTCCGTCCTCGCCCAGCATGGCCACCATCTCGATCCGGACCTGCTGGCCTTCGCGGGCATGGCGGGGGAGCGGCACGCCCGTCGCGGCAGGGCCGGGCTCCTTGAAATGCGCCGCGCAGGCGAGCGCCGCCGGCTCGAAGTCCTCGACCGTGCCGTGGCCGACGTACCAGCGGTTGAGCTTCACCGCGTCGTCGAAGTCCGCCCCGAAGGCGGAAAGAACCTCGCCGATCTGGCCCATCACGATCTTCGTCTGATCGATGATCTTGCCGGGCTTTGAAACTTTACCCTGTGCATCGAGCGGCGACTGGCCGCTGACGAAGATCATCTTCCCGCAGCGCAGCCCATGCACGAACGGGTCCGGCAGGGCAGGCACGCCCTTGGGCGCGGCATAAGTGCGTTTAAGGCGCGCATCGTTCTCGCCCAGCATGGCATAGCCTTCGATCTCCACCACCATGCCCGGATAGGCGAGGTAGGGCACGGGAACCGCCGTCACGGCCGGTTTCGCGCCATCGGGCAGGGCCTTGCCCACCATGCGCAGGAATTCGGTCTCGTCCACGGAGCCGTCGTTCACATAGAAGCAGAGGAGCTTCACGAGGTCCGTGAGCGAGCTTCCAAGCTCCTCCAGCACCGTTCCGAAGCTTCCAATAACGTTCGGCACCTGGGCCGCGAGGTCGCCGGCGTTGCGGACTTCCCCGCTCGACGTCAGGTCCACCTGCCCGCCCACCCACAGCATCTGGCCGCAGCGGAGCCCATGCTTGTGCGTCACTTTGATCGGCCAGTCCCAGTGGCCTTCGGGCCAGACATGACGCTTCCTCAAGGCTCCCATCGCGCTTCCTCCAAGGTTCTTTGGTTGTCGGGCTTCCGGCGATCAGATGTTCTTAGTCATCTCGCGCAGTCGGAATTTCTGGATTTTCCCCGTCGAGGTCTTCGGGATCTCGGCGAAGACCACGTGGCGCGGCACCTTGTAGCGCGCCAGACCCTGCCGGCACCACTCCACCAGCTCCTCGGCGGTGGCCGACCGGCCGGACTTGAGCTCGATGAAGGCGCAAGGGGTCTCGCCCCATTTCTCGTCCGCCTTGGCCACGACCGCGGCGGCGGCGACCGCCGGATGCTTGTAGAGCACGTCCTCGACCTCAATTGAGGAAATGTTCTCCCCGCCCGAGATGATGATGTCCTTGGAACGGTCCTTGAGCTGGATATAGCCGTCCGGATGCAGGACGCCCAAATCGCCCGAATGGTACCAGCCGCCCGCGAAGGCTTCCTCGGTCGCCTTCGCATTCTTCAGATAGCCCTTCATCACCACGTTGCCGCGGAACATGACCTCGCCCAGCGTTTCGCCGTCGGCGGGAACTGGCGTCATGGTCTCGGGGTGCATCACCGACAGGTCTTCCAGCGGCACGTAGCGCACGCCCTGCCGCGCCTTCTTGGCGGCGCGCTCGGGCGCGGGAAGCGCACTCCAGGCCTCGTTCCAGTCGTTCACCACTGCCGGTCCATAAGTCTCGGTCAGGCCATAGAGATGGGTCACGTTGAAGCCCGCTTCGGCCATGGCGGCGAGCACTGCCTCGGGCGGGGGCGCTGCGGCGGTGAAGAACTCGACTGTCTGGTCGAGCTCCCGCTTCTCGGCATCCGGCGTGTTGAGAATGGTCGACATGACGATGGGCGCGCCGCAGAGATGGGTGACCCGGTGCTCGGCGAGCGCCTGCCAGATGGCGGCGGCGCGGACCCAGCGCAGGCAGACATGCGTGCCGCCGTTGACGGAGAGCGTCCAGGGGAAGCACCAGCCGTTGCAGTGGAACATGGGAAGCGTCCAGAGATAGACCGGATGCTTCTGCATGGAGGCCGTGATGACGTTGCCCTGCGCGAGCAGGTAGGCGCCCCGGTGGTGGTAGACGACACCCTTGGGATTGCCCGTGGTGCCGGACGTATAGTTGAGGGAGATGGCGTCCCATTCGTCGTCGGGCATCGCCCAGGCGAAGTCGGGATCGCCGCCCGAGACGAAGGCGTCGTAGTCGTTGGTGGAGAGGGGCTCTCCGACCTGCGGGAACTGGCAGTCGTCGAAATCGACCACCAGGGGCTTCACGCGGGCGAGCGCCAGAGCCTCGCGCATGGTGCTGGAAAACTCTCGATCGACGATCAGCACCTTGGCATCGGCATGGTCGAGCTGAAAGGCGATGACCGCTGGATCGAGCCGCGTGTTGATCGAGTGAAGGACGCCGCCGGCCATCGGCACGCCATAGTGCGCCTCGAGCATCGGCGGCGTGTTCGCCAGCATGACGGAGACCGTGTCGCCCTTGCCGATGCCGCGTCCCGACAGCGCCGAGGCCAGCATGCGGCAGCGCCGATAGAACTCCCCATAGGTGATCCGGTGCTCGCCATGGATGATGGCGATGCGCGCCGGATAGACGGCAGCCGAGCGGGCGAGGAACGACAATGGCGTCAGCGGCTGGAAATTGGCCGGACGCTTGTCGAGGTTCTCAGAGTAGGGATTGGAAGGCATCGGGACGGGTCACGCAAGGGACGACGCCCGACGCTACTCAATGAGCCTGGCCTCGGCAATGTTCGATGCGGCACCGTTCAGCGGTTGCGCACCCGGACCACGGACGGCACGGGAGCGGGGCGGCGGCTGTCGGCGTTCAGAGCGATGGCATAAAGCACCGCCAGGCCCCCAGCCGTGAGGAAGAGATCAAGCCACAATCCGCCATGCAGTTCCGTGCGCAGGATGAAGCACGTCACCGACAGAAGCGCGCCCCAGGCGAACACCGGCAGTGAATTGCGGCCCATGACGGCCAGCGGATTTGCATCCCCTATGCGCCCCAGCCACTGCCCCATGGGGCTGGCCATCACGACATAAGCCAGCGCCAGGACATGCAGGAGACGCGGATAGGAAACGTAGCCCTTGTCAAAGCGTGTCAGCCGCTCGGGAAGCGGCGACAGCTTGGGCACGAGATCCCATCCATTGAAGCGCACGATATAGAAGGAGAAGGCGAGATAGACGAGGGCCGCCCCGAACAGGAACGGATTGAAGGGGATCGGCCGGCCCTCCCGCGTCCTGATCGCGAGCGCGAAGCCGATGACGAACAGGACCTGCCACGCGAAGGGATTGAAGAACCAGCCGCCGGCGGTCGGGTAGTTGGGCAGGTCGAGCGCGAAGCAGCCGGCAAGGAACCAGAGCGTGACCGATGCCGCGACCAGAAGCCCGAGCCCCTGCCGCGCCATGAGCATGATAAGCGGCATGCCAAGCAGCAGCACCATGTACATCGGCAGGATGTTGAAATAGCCGAGCTGGTGGCCGAGCGTGACGAGTCCGATGAAACCGCTCACGGGATCGGCGCCGAACGGCCAGATATTGACGTAGAAGCCCGGGATCGTGTCGAGGAGATAGCCCGGACGCGCGAACACGGCGGCCGCGAAAGCCAGCATCGCAACGGCGGCGAAGGTCGTGGCGATGTGCCACACATAGAGCGTCGCGGCACGCTGCCAGGCTTTCAATGTCATGTCCCAGCGGCGGCCGGCGGCAAACTTGCGGTCATAGGCAAACGCCGCCGCATAGCCCGCCAGCAGCACAAAAACCTCGGCTGCGTCCGACAGCCCAAAGTTGCGGGTCGTCAGCTTTCCTAGGGCATGGCCGGGGATGTGGTTGATGAAGATGGTGACGAGCGCCAGCCCGCGCAGAACATCGATCCGCGTATCCCTCGATCGCGTCACATCCGACGTCACAACAAGCCCATCCCAGTTCAGCGGCAGCGCGCAAGTTCACCGAAAATACACAACGCTCCGCAGGTCGAAAAGTTCACTAACGTGAACACCGAATAGCAGAGGTTCTTGGCGAAAAAGAGCGCTAAATCCCTCGGGAAAAGGGCTAGCTCTTTTTCACCAGCAGCGCAGCGAGCTGTTTGTCGCGGCTGTAGACATCGGGACGGAAATTCACCTCGCCGTCCTTGTTCACCCATGCGGTCAGATAGGTGATGTGGACGGGCACCTTGATGTCGAGATTGACGATCCGCTGCTTGCCGGAAGCGATCTGCGCCTTGATCTTGGCGGGCGTCCATCCCTGATCCTGGAGCAGCACCGCGGCAAGCGCCTCAGGATCCTGCACCCGCATGCAGCCATGCGAGAAGTACCGGCTTTCCTTGGCGAAGAGGCTCTTGGACGGTGTGTCGTGAATATAGACGTTGAACTTGTTCGGGAACATGAACTTCAGCCGGCCGAGGGCGTTTCCGTCGCCTGAATCCTGCCTCAGCTGGTAGGGCATGCGCGACATGCCGCTCCAGTTGACGGTGTAGGGGTTCACCTCGCCTGCCGAACCAATGATGCGGATGTTCTGGCGCGCCAGGTAGCCCGGGTCCGATCTCAGCTTCGGCAGGTACTCGTTGTTGGCGATCGATGCCGGCACCCCCCAGTTGGGGTTGAAGACGACATAGGACATGTTCTCGGAAAACACCGGCGTGCTCGTGAAGGGCTTGCCGACGACGAGGCGCGCGACGTGGATCGTCTTCTCCCGGTCGCCCTCGTCGCGCACCACCTTCAGATAGGCGTCCGCGAGGTTGGCGAAGACGTAGAACGAGCCGAGATCGTCGAGCATCCAGCGGCGGCGCTCGAGGTTGATGACCATGAGCTGGATGCGATCCTCGACCGGCACGTTGATGACCTTGAGCGTGCCCGGGCCGATGACCCCGTCATCGGTGAGGCCATGGCGTTCCTGGAACCGTTTCACCGCGGCGACCAGCGGCTCGTCGTAGAGGGTTGCCGAATCCTCGGCATTGCCGGTGAAGTCGCCCATGACCGAGAGGGTCTTGCGCAGGACCGGCACGCGCGGATCATCGGCGCCGGGCTTGAGCGTGGCCCCCTCGGGAACCTTCGGCCAGCCTCCCATGGCGGCGATGGCGCGGTACTGGGCGAGCTTCTCCTTGAGCCGGGCGTATTGCGGGCTCTTGGGCTCGAGCGACTTGACATAGGGTTCCAGGTCGTCGGCAAGCTCGGCGCCGTCGATCAGATTGAGAGGGCCCGGTCCCCTGACCTCGATATGGTTCTGGCGGCTGGCCTGCGTCGGGAGCACGCGGCCCTGGCCAACGTCGCGCCCGAAGTCGGCAAAGACGTCCGACATGATGAGGTCCAGTTCCGCCAGCTCTTCCGGGTTGGTCGAGCCGATACGCGTCTCGATGTCCGCTATCGAGTAGTCGGCAGGGTCGAGACCGTATTCCTCGGCCGCCTTCAGGACCTTGAGCAGCACCTTGCCCTTGGCCTTGACGCCGGAATCGCGCGTCCAGATCGGCTTGTAGTCGCGGCCTTCATAGAAGGTGAAGATCTGGAACAGACGCTGGTCATCGGTCTGGTTGGCGAGCGTCATCTGGCCGGAGGTGATGAACTCCTTGATGGCCGACGCAACCTGCTCGTTCTCGGCGGCGCGCGCCAAGGAATGCGCGAAGAAAACCACAAGCACGAAGGTCAAGGCGCGCGCAGCCAACCGCATGGTTGCCTCCCGGAATCACGATTGGCCCGAGAATAGCCAAGTTCCGGCCCAAGTCGAGTTAACCTTCACGTTACAAGGGGGGTCAGCCCATATCCGGAGGCTTCAGGTGAGCGCTCTGAGTGCCGGGCGGACTCAGGGGCCCTCGGGGAGGGGGATGAACTCCGTCTCGCCGGGCACCACGAGATCGAAGCGGTTGCGCTTCCAATCGGCCTTGGCCTGTTCGATGCGCTCCTTGCGGCTGGAGACGAAGTTCCACCAGATGTGGCGGGGGCCGTCCATGGGCTCACCGCCCAGCGTGACGAAGCGGGCCTTCCCGACCGCCCGGAAAGCAACCGGCCGGCCGGGCGCGAAGACGAGGAGTTGTCCCGCCTCCCACGTCTGCCTTTCGATCTCGATCCGCCCCTCCAGAAGATAGGCCGCTCGTTCCTCGTGCTCCGGCGAGAGCATGAAGACCGCTCCCGGCTCGAGCGCCACGTCGATGTAGAACAGCTCGGACAGGGTCTTCACGGGTGATGTCCGGCCGAGCGCCGCGCCAGCGACGACGCGAGCGTTGATCCCTTCCCCGTCCAGCTGTGGCAGGCCGTCGCCGGCATAGTGGGTGAAATAGGGCTCGGTTTCCTCGAGGCGGGACGGCAGGGCAACCCAGATCTGGAGGCCGTAGAGCAACTGGGGGGATTGCCTGAGAACCGGATCGGAGCGCTCCGAATGCACGATGCCGCGCCCGGCCGTCATCCAGTTGACGTCGCCCGGCACGATCGGCTGGCGCACGCCCAGGCTGTCGCGGTGCACGATCGTGCCTTCGAACAGATAGGTGATCGTGGCGAGGCCGATATGGGGATGTGGCCGGACATCGATGCCTTCCCCGATCGGGAAGGTGGCGGGGCCCATCTGGTCGAGGAATACGAATGGGCCGACCATGCGCCTTTTCGCCGAGGGCAGCACGCGGCGCACCTCGAACCCGCCGAGATCGCGGGCCCTCGGCACCACGACCGTCTCTATGGAAGGATCAGCCTCGGGTTCCGTGCATTCGGGACGGTCGCCGGGGAGCCAGCTCATGGCGGTGCCTTACCCTCGATTATTGCAGCTTCACCTCGCCCGGAGACAGCCCGAGTACGTGGAAAACATCGGCCGGGATTGCCGCCACGGCAGTAATCTCGGCGCCGGCTGCGCCGGAAACGCGCGCCATCCGCCGCACCGCTTCGACGGCCTCAAGGGAACTTCCTATCGCGACATCGAAGAACTCCTCGCGGACGACGCTGTTGTCGTCGTCACGCACAATCAATCTCACCTCCCAGCCGTATGTCTCCGGCACCGAGGAAAAGCCGGCGTCCGATAAGCCCTCCTTAAGAGGACGCGGCATCGCGCGGGCTTGCTTGGATACTGCCGCGCCATGCGCGAGCGACACCGTGTTCGCAAATGCGAGAAGCTCCCGGACCGTCCTTTCGCTGCCGCCGATCGCCGAGGACGTGCTTCCGAGAGCGGGCAAGGGTTCGCCGCGAGGCGGGCTTTCGCGGTGGCCTGTGCCGACCAGAAGATCCACAAACCCGAGCAGATAGAAGCTGCAGATCAGGAGATCCGAACCGGCGTCGATCCAGGGAAACAGCGGCGGCAGTTCAATTTGGCGCCCATAGAGATAGGCGCCGATGAGATTTCGGATGAGTTCGGCCGCCGAGATTCCGATGGCGATGTGGAACCAGATTCCGGCCGACGCCATGCCGATCCGCTGCGAAAACAGGAGGAAGATCCCAGCCGCCATCCAGAGAAAGGCGATCGGAATGTCGATCAGGCCGGCGGCAAGGAAGTATTCGGCCGTTGCGAGGAAATAGCAGAGGATCGCCATTCCGGTCATGAGCCAGCGCGAGCGCGATCCGGGCACGAAGATCTGGCTCGCGTAGAGCGCGGCGAAAGCCAGCATGTGTCCCAGAACGAGACCCGCGATGTCCATGGGCGAACCTGGGCTTTCGGGCCGGAATGACCACTCGACCTGCACCCAGGTCACCGTCAGGCACAGAAGCAGCAGCAGCAGGGCCGCATTGAACGTGATGGCCTGCAGCGGCGGGTAACGCAAAACCGGCATGATTTACCTTGTGAAGGGGTTCATGCGCCGCCCAGAAAAGCGACTCAGGCCGGCGTTCCAGGCCAGTATGCGGCAGGAGAGACCAAGTTCCAAGTTTTGCCTGCGATCCTGCAATGGACAAGCGCGCGACATACTCGCGTCATTGTTGATCGCCATAAAGGCTGCAGGACAGGCGTTAACGGACGCGCACTGACCGCAAGAAACATGAACCCGAACAGCCTGGGAGGTGAAGATGGCGTATCCGACCCTGGAAGTCGCAGGCCGAACGATCATCGTGCTCCAGTCTCTCGAGGATGGCGACGGTCGCGATGAGCGGCGCGAGAACGAAGCCTTCGGTGCCGTGAGGGAAGCCGCCAGGCGGCATCCTGATGCCGTGGCATTCGGCTATTTCGACGGAACCTGGGTGCCCGCGGCTTAAGGCTTGCCCGGCACGACACTGCAAAGAAGTGGCGGCGGCCTATTCGGCCGCCTTCTTCTTTGGCTGCACCGCGTCGAGATAGTCGGCGCGAAGGGTACGGGCGATGTCGCCGACCTTGTAGCTGTGGGGCCCGATGGCGCCGACAGGCGTCACCTCGGCCGCGGTTCCCACGATGAAGCACTGCTCGAAACCGGCAAGCTCCTCCGGCATGATCGCCCGCTCGATGACCTTGATCTGGCGCTTGCGCGCAAGGTCGATGACGGTGCGGCGCGTGATGCCGTCGAGGAAGCAGTCGGGCGTCGGCGTGTGGAGTTCGCCGTTCTTCACGAAGAAGATGTTGGCGCCGGTGCATTCGGCGACCCGGCCGCGCCAGTCGTACATCAGCGCGTCGGCATAGCCCTTGCGCTCCGCGGCGTGCTTGGAAAGCGTGCAGATCATGTAGAGGCCGACCGCCTTGGCCTTGGAGGGCGCGGTCCTCGGATCGGGCCGGCGCCACTCGGCGATGTCGAGCTTGATGCCCGCATCGAGCTGCTTGGGATCGAAGTAGGAGGGCCACGGCCACACGGCAATGGCGACGTTGATGCGGTTCGCCTG
>JBFXDI010000026.1:0-36776 GCA_050181295.1 Parvibaculaceae bacterium
CGCCGACTCCCACGGCGGCCTCGTCCAGCCTCCAGTCGTAGCGGGCGAGCTGCGCCAGCACGACAAGGAAGGCGAAAGCGGAGGCATAGGACGCATTGGCGAGGAACGCTGAGGCGAGATTGCCCGGCAGCCCCAGGATCGAGCGGTTGAACATGAGGCTCGATATGCCGATCAGGATATGGGCGATGAAGAGCGGCGCGAGATAGATGCCTGCCACGATGGCCCGCTCGCGCACCCGGTAGCGCAGCACCGCGATAGCGCCGGCTGTCGCGAGCAGGCTCGCCAGCAACCCCGTGCCGACGCCGATCGCCAGGCTGTTCTTGAGCCCCTTCCAGTAGTCGTCCAGCTCGACGAGCGACTCGAAGTTCCTGAGCGATGCGTCCGGAGGAAACGGCCAGATGCTGTTCTCCTGGAAAGCGACGTAGATCACCCACGCGATGGGCGCGTAGAGGAAAAGATAAAGCGCCGCCAGCAGCAGCGCCTGCGCCTTGCGGCCGAGGGCGAGGTTCATGAGAAGCCTCTCCGTTCGGTGACGCCGCTGCGCTTGAGGTCGCCCGTGACCTTCACCGCGACCACGATCACGAGCAGCGAGATCACGAACAGCACCACCCCCATGGCCGATCCGAAGGCCCAGGTGCCGGTGGCGCCGAACTGATGCGCGAGGATATTGCCGTAGAGCGCGCCGTTGGGGCCGCCGAGGAATTGGGAGGTGATGGCGGAGGCGAGCGTCGGGATGAAGACGAGCACGATGCCGATCATGGTGCCGGCGCGGTTCAAGGGCCACGCGACCTCGAAGAAGGCCCTGAGCGGCCGCGCGCCGTTCACCTTCGCGACCTCGAGCAGGTTGAAGTCGAAGTTGAGAAGGCTGAGGTAGATCGCGAGCACCATGAACGGGATCCAGAGATAGGTGAGCCCGATGGCGGTCGCGGTGTGGGAGTACATGAACGCCTCGACCGGCTCGAAGCCGAAACTCGTGAGCGCCATGTTGAGGATGCCGATGGGGCCGAGGATCTGCTGCAGCGCCGTGATGCGCAGGATCTCGCCGGTCAGGAAGGGCGCGGAGGTGAGAAGAAGCAGGACCAGCCGGTAGCGTCCGCCGTAGCGCGCGATGTAGAGCGCGACAGGCCATGCGAAGAGGAGCGACACGGCCGAGACCGTCACCGCCATGAGCAGCGAGCGCATGAGGAAGGTGCGGTAGGTCGGGTCGGTGATGAGAACGCGATAATTGTCGAGGTTCCAGTCCTCTATCAGCACGTAGCTCTCGGTGCGCCAGAAGCTGAAGACGACGATCGAAGCGAGCGGCAGCACGAGGAAGACGACGAGGAAAGCGAGTCCCGGCAGCGCCAGCATGTAGAAGCGAAGGCGCTCGCTTGTCATGCCGCGGCCTCCGCCGGGAAGGCGTCGCAGTCCTCCGCGTCCCAGCCAAGCGTCACGGCGCTATCCTTCGCGACACCGGCGAGAAGCGGCGGTCCGGAGGCGGTAATCTCCGTGCCGTTGGCAAGCTTCACGATGTAGTCCGTGTACTGGCCCTTGAAGATCATGTCCCGGACGGCGCCGACCAGTCCTTCGCCGACGCCGGGCGCAATGCGGATCTTCTCGCTCTTGACGTAGGCGCGGACGGGTCGGCCCGCGGCGAGCCCTTCATGGGCGCGCGCGGGAAATCGGTTGCCGGACCATTCGACCGTCGCTTTGCCTGCATCGAGGGCCGCCACGGTGCCGTCGAGCATGTTGGGGGAGCCGAGGAAGGAGGCGGCGAAGCGGGTCTCCGGCCGGTGGTAGAGATCGAGCTTCGGCCCCGTCTGCTCGATGCGTCCATCGCGCATGATGGCCATGCGGTCGGACATGGTGAGCGCCTCTTCCTGGTTGTGCGTCACGTAGACGAAGGGGATGCCGAGCTCGAGCTGGAAGCGCCTGATCTCGATCTCCATCTCCTTGCGGAGCTCCCGGTCGAGATTGGCGAGCGGCTCGTCGAGGAGCAGCAGAGAGGGCCGTGACACGAGCCCGCGCGCCAGCGCCACACGCTGCTTCTGGCCGCCCGAAAGCTGGTGCGGATAGCGCTCCTCGAGGCCCGTGAGGCGCACGAAACCCGAAACCCATTTGAGCTGCTCGTCGCGTCTGGCGCGCGATGCGCCCTGCATGCGGAGCGGGAACAGGATGTTCTCCGCCACGGTGCGGTGCGGGAACAGCAGGAAGTCCTGGAACACCATGCCGATGCCGCGCCGGTAGGGCGGCTCGCGCGTGACGTCACGCCCGCCTATCCTGACGCTGCCCGAGTCCGGCCGCTCGAGCCCCGCTATGATCCGCAGCATCGTGGTCTTGCCGGAGCCCGAGGGTCCGAGCAGCGCGAAGAACTCCCCGTTCCCGACATCCAGCGTGATCGCCTCCGCCGCAACGACCACGCCGAAGCGCTTGGTCACGTCGATGAGCTCAAGGACGGGTTGCGTCATCTCTTCTCCAGGCAAGCCTTGGCCACAATCTGCGCCGCCCCGGCATCGCTGTCATCCCGGACGGCGCCTTCGTAGCGCCGATCCGGGATCCGGGATCCAACTGCAGACGTTGATCCCGGACAGCCGCCTCGCGGCTTCCGGGATGACAGGACGGAGGCAGGCTAGGCCGCCTCGACCTCTGACCATACGCGTTCCCATTTCTCCGGCGAGCTCGGGGCGTCGAACTGGTAGAGCCCGTTGATCGCCTTGGTGTCGTTGAGGAACAGCGTCTCGACATAGCGCTCCGGGATGAGCTTGCGCACATCGACGGTCGGCGCCCAGCCGACATCGGTCGCGACCGTCGCCATGTTCTCGGGCTTCAGGCGGTGGTCGATCCACTTGTGAGCGAGCTCGAGCTTCTCGGAGTCCTTGACGCCGGATGTAATCGCCCAGGTGTCCACCCATCCGAGGCCGCCTTCCTTGGGCTTCAGGATATGGCGCATGTTGAGCTCGGTCTTGCCGTCGAGCTTGTCGAAATGAATGCGCCGGTAGATGCCGGACCACTCGGGCGAGGCCCACACGGCCTGCGCGCGCAGGAGGCGCTCCAGCGTGTCCTCGTCGTTCCAGCGGGTAACGAGGAGCGCCTTCTGCTTGATGAGAAGCTTCTTGGCCTCCTCGAGCTCGGCGTCGGTCAGCACATAGGGGTTGAAGGTCTTGCCGTCCGGGCGCTCGCCGCTCGCCGTGCCCATGGTGTGGGCGGCGAGCACGCCTGCGAGCGCGATGTTCTCCTCGAAGCGGGCGCTGGTCGAGAGATGCTTGCCGTACTTCTCGTTGAAGAGCAGCGAGACGCTTTCCGCGTCCGCTTCCTCGACCTTGTCCATGTTGACGGTGAAGCCGTAGCCGCCCCAGCAGTTGGGCGCCGCGATCATGTTCGAGCCGCCGTCTTCCTGCAGCAGCATGTAGTTCGGCGCCTTGAAGTCCTCGAACACCTCCGCCATGTGCGAGAGCTTGCCGTAGTCGACCGGCTGGGTAAGCCCCTGCTTGCCGTAGAGGCGCGGCCAGAAACCGTCGGCCATCACCAGATCGAAGTCCGAGGTGCCGCCGGCCTTGAGCTTGTTATAGGCTTCCGAATTGCCGTCGAAGAAGCCGGCGCTCACCGTCACGCTGTGCTCCTTCTCGAAGTCGGCGGTGATCTTCTTGACGTTGTAGTGCTCCCAGCCAAGCCAGCGGAGCTCGAGCGTCGCCGCCCTCGCGTCGCGGATATGCGGCATGGGAAACGCCGATACAGCGAGGCCGGCGGCCGTCGCCTTGAGCACGCTGCGTCTGTTCAGCTTCTGCATGATCTCTCCTCCTTGCTCCTCTCCCAAAACAATGCCGACCGCCGCTCAGGCGGTCCGCTCCTCAAACTCGACGGTGAGCGTGTCCGATCGGATGCGCTCCAGAAAGCCGTTGAGCGGCACGAGCAGTCGGCGCTCAGGTCCCGTGCGCACATGCCGCCGCCAGATGGGAACGCCGCCACTGACGATCCGCAGGTCGCCGGTGACAGGCCGCTCGACGCGAAGCTGCAGTGCCGAAAGCCCAGTGCCGTTGGTCGGCAGCGTAAGCTTCTGGGGCATGACGAGGCGGACCGGCGGGCGGGGCGAGATCGACACTGCGTGCCCGCGCACGCCTGGCGCGCGCGCCAGGTCTTCCGCTACCGTTGCCCCCATGGTCCGGCCCTCGCGGAAGCTCCAGCCCGCCGTCTCGATGGGCCGCAGCACGTTCCCGGCCGCGAAATAGGCCGGATCGCTGCAGCGGCCCGTCTGGTCGACGACTGGGCCGCCGGTTGCAGGATCGACCGCCAGGTGGCTCGCCCTCAGCAGCGAGGCCTCCGGCACGAAACGCCCCGTGAAGAGCACCCCGTCGCAGGCTACGCGGCTTTCGTGGCCCTGCCCGTCGCGCAGCAGCGCGGCTTCGACACGCGCCCCGCCCTCGATCGCGACGACGCGCGTGCTCATGTGAACCGGAATGCCGAGCAGACGCGGGTAGAAGATGCAGGGCCATGGCGCGACGACGCGCGCGGTCTCCTCAACAATCGCGACGGGCCGGATGCCCGCCTTGCGGCATGTGAGGATGGCGGAAAAGGATACGAGCTCGGTCCCGACGATGAGCGGGCGCTCGAAGGGCGCACGGTTCTTCAGATAGACCATCGCCTGAAGCGCGCCGGTCGTCGTGACGCCGACGGGGCGCGCGCCACCGACGAGACGGGCGCTTCGAGGGGTCTCGCGCGCGCCAGTGGCGAGGATCACGCGCCGGGCCAAAAGAGCCTTCGGCCCTTCCGGCGTGGCGAGATCGAGCCGCCCGCCTGCACCGAGCGCGGCCACGGTCGTGCGGAGCTGGATATCGAGGTCGCGCGCATCCGCTCTCAGCCGCGCGGCATAGGTCGGGCCGGAAAGGACGCGTCCGTATTCAAACCATCCGAAGGGCGGATGGCCGCAATGACGCGGCACGCCACCGGCCTCGCTCTCGCGCTCGAGAACAACGACCCGGGACACGCCGCGCTCGCGCAACTCGATGGCCGCTGAAAGTCCTGCCGGCCCGGCGCCGATCACTGCGACATCGACCTCCTCGAGGGGACCCTCAGCCATGGGCATCCCGTGAGCTAAGCGGCGGGTCAAGGCGGCCGCGCGCGAGGGCGTCCACCTCGGCGCTGCAGTAGAAGCCCTGGCAGCGGCCCATCATGGCGCGGGTGCGGCGCTTGAGGCCGCCGATGTCGCGGGGCGGCAGCGGAGATGCGAAGGTTGCCGCGATCTCGCGCTCCGTCACGAGCTCGCAATGGCAGACGATGCGGCCGCAGCCCGGCTGCTGCCAGTCGCGCAGGCTCTCCTCGGACAGGTTCGGGACGAGAGCATTTTGAGACCTGGGTCTCAGCGCCGGTGTCGGTTCCGCGCTCGCATAGAGCGACATGAGATGCCGTGCGATGCCGAGGGCTGCGGTGAGGCCGGTCGAGCGGATGCCGCCGCAGGTGATCCAGTGCCGATCGCGGTGGAGCGAGACGCGATAGTCCTTCCGCTCGGTCCCGGGCCGCAAGCCCGCATAGGTCGCCGTCACCGGCATGCCTGCGAGCGCCGGCACCATCGTTGCGGCGCGCGCTTTCAGCATCTCGAGCGCCTCGGTGGTGACGGAGGTGTCGGTGCGGCTCTCCTGCTCCTCGGCGGTCGGGCCCACGATCAGATTGCCGAAGGCGGTGCGGCAGAGGACGATGCCCTTGGTGCGCTCACTCGGCACGGGCAGGATGATCGAGGAAACGAGGCCCGCCGCCGGCTTGTCGTAGACGACGAACTGGCCTTTGCGCGGCTGAATGGTGAAGGCGGCCTCCCCGAGCAGCGCCTTGTCCAGCCGGTCGCCGAAGAGCCCGGCGCAGTTCACGACCCAACGCGCCTTAAGAGTCCCCTGCGGCAGGGCAAGCGACCATGCCTCGCCATCGAATTCGCCTCCACTGACGAGAGACGAGAAACGCGCCTCGGCGCCGTTGGCGAGCGCTTGCGTGACATAGGCCAGCGGCGCCGACCAGGGATCGATGATGCTCTCGCGCGGCACGCGGAGCGCGGCCACCGCCCCTTCTGAAAGGTTGGACTCAAGCGTGCGAAGCTCCCGGCGCGATACAGGGTGGACGTCCTCGACCTCGTTGGCATGGGCTTGCGCGAGGATGTCGGAAAGGCGCGCCGCTTCCTCCTCGCTCCAGGCGACGACGAGCGCTCCGGTTTCCAGAAACGGGAGGTTGAGCTCCCGGCGAATCGCGAGATACTCCGCATGTCCGTCGCGAACGCATTGGAGCTCCAGCGAGCTTGCTGGCGCATCGAATCCGGTATGGAGGATGGCGCTGTTGCCTTTGCTCGCCCCGCACAGGATGTCCGGCTCCGCCTCGATGAGGACGGCTTTCAACCCGTCGAGCGCGAAACGGCGCAGCGCGGCGCAGCCCACCACGCCGCCTCCGATGACGGCAATGTCGAAGACGCCTCCCAACGACGACCTCTCTTGGATCGACAAGCTCCCTTGACCGAAATCTATGATAGGATGACTGTTCAGTCAACTAAATGGGGGATATCGTGACTGATCGGTCATTGGCGCCTTTACCCTCCCGACAGGACGAGGTTCTCCGCATTGTTCTGGAACGCGGGCGGGTCAGCGTCGATGAACTCGCGGACGGGCTCGGCGCATCGCGCGAAACCATAAGGCGCGACCTCAAGGCGCTATCGGCCAGCGGCGCGATCCGAAAGTTCCACGGCGGGGCCATGGCCCCGGAGCCCGAGGTGGAAGGCTCCTTCCGCAGCCGCATGGGACAGTCGGTCGCCTCCAAGCGCCGCATCGCTCACGCCGCCCGCCAGCTTTTCGCGCCAGGCGACACGCTCTTCATCGACACGGGCTCGACCACGCTGCTGTTCGCGGAGGCGCTGCAGCAGGTTCCCGGCCTGTCTGTCGTCACGAATTCCGCCGCCATCGCGCAGGTGTTGAGCAGGCCGGGGACCGGGACGCGCACCTTCCTGCTGGGCGGGGAATATGTGAACGACAACCAGCAGACCGTGGGCCCGCTCGCTATCGCCCAGATCGGCACTTTCCACATGCGCCACGCGGTGCTGACGGTCGCCGCCGTCGGGCTGGACGGCGCGATCATGGATTTCAGCTTCGAGGAGGCGCAGGTGGCCCGCGCCATGATCGCCCAGGCCAGCACCGTCACGGTGCTAGCGGACAGCACCAAGATCGGGCTCAGGGCCCCCTACGAAGTCTGCCGACTTCCGGAAGTGGACCGTCTGGTCACGGAAGGAGAATTGCCGCCCGAGCTTTCCGGAATGGCCGCGAGCGCCGGCGTTGAGATCATCGTCTCGCAATCTTAGGATGTATACCCCTATAAATTCTTCCTATGCGGGTTGGAAAATCCCTGTAAGCTCAGTCTTTTGCGACTGATTTTACCGGGGATTTACGGCTGATCCGTTACGCCTATCCGTTCAGAACCCACGCATCCGTCCTGGCGCCCTTTTCGGCCCCTGTTCGGCATGCGCTTTCGGAGGTGGCGATGTTTCTGGGCGACATCCTCGTTGCGCAAGGCCTTGTGAGCGAGGCCGACGTTGCCGAAGCGCTCGAGCGCCAGAAACTGCAGGGCGGTCGCCTGGGTGAGAATCTCATCGCGCTCGGCAAGCTCGACGCCGCGGCGCTCGAGGCTGTCGTGCACGGCGCGCCGACCTCGCCCAAGACGCTCGCCGACACGGGCCTGTCGATCGCCGACATGCTCAACCTCATCGCCAAGACTCTCTACTCGGTGAGCGTCGAGACCCCTTCCGCCATGAGCGAGGCGCTGAAGCTGCCGCCGAGCGTCATCAAGCTGCTGCTCGAGCAGGCCAAGGACCGTAAGCTCCTCGAGGTCCTGGGCGCGACCGGGGCGAGCGCGGCTTCCGAGCTTCGCTACGCGCTCACCGAGAAAGGCAAGCAGTGGGCCACCGACGCCTTCGGGCAGAACCAGTATGTCGGCCCGGCGCCCGTGTCGCTCAAGGCCTATAGCGAGCGCATCCTGCGCCAGCGCATCACCAACGAGCGCGTGGCGCGCACCGCGATCGACGCCGCCTTCTCCAGCATGGTGATCTCGGAGCGCTTCGTGCAGCAGCTCGGGCCCGCCGTGAACTCCGGACGCTCGATCCTGCTCTATGGCCCGCCCGGCAACGGCAAGACGACGGTGGCCGAGAAGGTCGGATCGATCTTCAACGACGTCATCTACGTGCCCTACTGCTTCGAGGTGGAGGGCCAGATCATCAAGGTCTACGACCCGAGCATCCATCAGGCCGTGCTGTCGAAATCGGAGGCCTCCTCGCGGGGCACGCTGATGCGGCGGGAGGATCTCGATCGGCGCTGGGTTCCCTGCCGCCGCCCCTTTATCGTCACCGGCGGCGAGCTGACGATGGAGATGCTGGACCTGAGCTTCAACTCGCTGGCGAAGTTCTACGAGGCGCCGCTGCACATCAAGGCGCTCGGCGGCATCTTCACGATCGACGACTTCGGCCGCCAGATCATCAGTCCCGAGGCGTTGCTCAACCGCTGGATCGTGCCGCTTGAAAGCCGGGTGGAATATCTCAAGCTTCACACCGGAAAGAGTTTTGCCATCCCCTTCGACGAGCTCGTCATCTTCTCCACCAACCTCGCGCCGAGCGACCTCATGGACCCGGCGTTTCTGCGCCGCATTCCCTATAAGCTCGAGGTGACCGGGCCGACGCGCGATGAATACCGCAAGATCTTCCGTGCCGTTTCGAAGGCATCGGGCTTTGACGCCTCCGAGGAGATCATCGACTACGTGGTCCGCGAGCTGCGCGAGAACAACGACTTCCCGCTTGCAAGCTTCCAGCCCAAGTTCATCATCGACCAGGTGAAGGCCTCCTGCAAGTTCGAGGGGATTCCGGGGCAGTTCCGGCCGGAGTTCATCTCGATGGCGCTCTCCAATCTCTACACCAAGGACTCGCCCGGCTTTGGCGTGCGCCCGCAGCGCAGCTCGACGCACTGACTTCTCCGCGGCGCCCAGGGCCTGCTTCGATGCTGCCCGGAAGAAGACCCTGCTTTGCCGAAGAATCCTTCCGCGAACGACTGAAGTTCCGCTCGCGCGCTTGACCGCTCGAGTTAGGATAAACCTATCCAGCTCCCAAAAATTTCCAATTTTACCTCATCAGCGACCGATGCCACCTTCGAGCCAGCAGTTCGGAGGACAGGTCATGCAGGTCCAGGAGTTCATGCTTCCCCCGGTCGAGTGTCCGTCACGCTTCATCGCCGTCATGGGCCGCGCCGCTTCCGGCGTCTCGGTGGTCACGACGGACGGGATTGCCGGCCGCTTCGGCGTCACGGTGAGCGCCATCTCCTCGGTCTCGGCCGAGCCGCCGCTCATCCTCGCCTGCGTGAACCGGAAGAGCCCGATCGTCACGGCCATCGACGCCAACGGCGTCTTCTGCGTGAACCTCCTGGCGGTCCGGCAGCAGCCGATCGCCGATACCTTCGCGGGCCGTCCGCGCAGCGGCAGGCCCTACGACTTCGGCTGCGCCGACTGGCTCGTTGGCGAAACCGGCGCGCCAGTGCTGCCCGAGGCCGCGGCGAGCTTCGAGTGCAGCCTCGAGGCCGCGCACGACGCCGGCACGCACCGCATCTTCATCGGCCGCGTGCTGAAGGCGCTCGGCGGCGAGGCCGAACCGCTCGTCTATTCCGCCCGCGCCTACCGGCGCATCGTCGAACTCTAAAGGAACTCCGCCATGATCAGGACCGGCGACCAGTACCGCGAGACCCTGCGCGACGACCGCGAGGTGTGGATCAACGGCGAGAGGGTGAAGGACGTCACGCGCCATCCCTCCTTCAAGCCGATCGTCGATGCGCGCGCCCGCATCTACGACATGCAGCACGAGCCGAAGACGCAAGGCCTGATGACCTACGAGGAAGGGGCTGAGCGCTTCGCCACCGGCAACAAGCTGCCCTTCACCGCGGAGGACTGGCACGCCAAGCGCAAGGCGGTCGACGCGGTGATGTGGGACATCGGCGGCGTCATCACCCGCGTCGGCGACGAGACCATCGGCGAGATGTGGTCGCTTTGGGACGGCAAGGACATCCTCAACGAGATCGACTCGCGCTTCGCGGAGAACATCGAGCGCCACATCAAGACCGCGACCAAGAACGACCCCTTCCACGTCTCGGCCAACACCGATCCCAAGGGGGATCGCTCCAAGCGCCCACAGGACCAGGACCCGGACATGCTGGTGCATGTCGTCAAGGAGACGGATGCCGGCATCGTCATCCGCGGCGCCAAGTACGAGACGGCGGCCGCCTACGCCGACCAGGCCTTCCTCAAGCCCACGATCGCCAACTGGGGCGACGCCAAGCTTTCGGACTACGCGCTGGGCTGCATCGTCAGGATGAACGCCAGGGGCGTGAAGCACATCTGCCGCACGGGCTTCACCGGCCGCGCGCCGGCGCGCGACTATCCGCTCGCCAACCGCTGCGACGAGATCGACACGCTGATGATCCTCGACGACGTGCTCATCCCCTGGGAGGACGTGCTCTTCTACCAGCACACGCGCGCGGCGAGCTTCATCCGCCAGACGCTCCACCGCTACTCGGCCTTCCCGTTCGTGCAGCGCACGCTCTCCTTCGCCGACCTGATGATCGGCGCCGCGCTCTGGAACGTGAAGCAGACCGGCCTCGACAAGCAGCAGGCGGTGCAGGAGAAGCTCGCCGAGCTCGCGGTCTGGCGCGAGGGCATCAACGCGCATCTGACGGCTTCGATCGCCACCGCCGAGAAGAGCCCCAACGGCCTCCTCATGCCCAACCAGTCGCTGCTGATGACCGGCCGCGTGCACGCCATGTCGAACCTGCCGCGCGTCATCCATCTCGCGCGCGAACTCTGCGGCGGGCAGATCTGCGTGACGCCGGATGCGGCGGCCTTCGAGCACCCGGAGACCCGGCCGTGGCTCGAGAAATTCTACTCCATCAACGAGGAGTGGGTTGCCGACGACCGCCGCAAGCTTCTGGCGCTCGCCCGCGACCTCGTGAACTCGGACTATGCCGGGCACCGGCTGACCTTCCAGCTCTTCGCCCAGTCGCCGCCCTTCGCGCACCTCGCCGCCGTCTACCGGAATTTCGACTGGCAGGGTCCGCTCGCCTTCGCCCACAAGGCGGCCGGCCTCTCGGACCGGGTCTGGGGGCAGCGCAAGCAGGCGGCGGAGTAGAACCCATCATCATCGTCATGCCCGGCCGCCGAGCCGGGCATCCTTTTCAATCATCTTGTCAAAGGATGGCCGGGTCAGGCCCGGCCATGACGTTCCCCACCCAATCATCAGCAGCAGGCGACAGAACATGACCGTCCATACCCGCATCCGGCCCTTCAACACCAAGGAGACCTACCCCGAGCAGAAGC
This sequence comes from Parvibaculaceae bacterium, assembly GCA_050181295.1. Lineage (GTDB taxonomy): Bacteria > Pseudomonadota > Alphaproteobacteria > Rhizobiales > Aestuariivirgaceae > JBFXDI01. The sequence goes on from JBFXDI010000026.1 coordinate 11,341, forward strand.
TCGACAACGACCTCTGCCAGGGCGTGGTCGCGCGTGGCCGCATGGTGTTCCTGCGCGGCCAGGTCTCGCAGGATCTCGACACGCGTGCGTCGCTGCATGTGGGCGATGCGCGCGCGCAGACCGAGAAGGCCATGGCCAACATCAAGATGCTGATGGAGGAGGCGGGCGGCTCGATGGAGCATATCTGCCGCATCGTCGTCTACCTGACGGACATCCGCTACCGCGAGGCCGTCTACCGCGAGATGGGCAAATGGCTGAAAGGCGTGTTCCCGTGCTCCACGGGCCTCGTCGTGCCGGCGCTCGCGCGGCCGGAATGGGTGGTCGAGATCGAGGCAACGGCCGTCATCCCGGACTGATCGGCCACGAACTTCGGAGGGGCGGCGCCCCCGCCGCCCGCTTCCGATTGGTGCGCGAGGGCGCGCACCCTCCGCAAGACGACCGCACCGCTTGCCGGATGACAATCCTGCGCTCGACCACTATACCTCGGGTTTCGAAGGGGCTTGAGGAACGGACCGATGAGCATGCGCAACGGGCTTTACAAGATCGACTTCGAGACCCAGCGGGGCGGCGGACAGGGCGTCGTCGTCCTCAAGGACGGCAGGATCTGGGGCGGCGATTCCGGCTGGTTCTATGTCGGGACCTACGAACAGACCGGCGACCGCTTCAAGGCGCGCGTGAAGATCAGCGCCCACACCAAGCACGAGCATATCACCTCGGTCGTCGGCATGGATTCCGCCGATCTCAAGCTCAAGGGCACGGCCGAGGGCGACGCCGTCACCACCACCGGCATCGCCAAGCAGGCCCCTGACATCACCTTCGTCGCCAAGCTCGAACGCCTCAGCGATTAGAACGTCTGTTCGGCCGCTCATTCCCGCGGAAGCGGGAATCCAGGACTTGGCGCACATGGGTCCCCGCTTTCGCGGGGACGAGCGGTGTCCGTGCCACTTCCTGAACTACAGATGAGCGAGCCTTGTTGCGGACCGGACCGGAGCTTCCTATGTGAGGCGCTCCGGCTTCCCTCCAGAGGCGTTCGATGATCCCCTTCTCCGTCCTCGACCTGTCGCCCGTTCCCGAGGGCTCGACTGCGGGCGATGCGCTGCGCAACACCCGCGAGCTCGCCCGTCTTGCCGAAAAGCTCGGCTACAACCGCTACTGGCTTGCCGAGCATCACAACATGCCCGGCATCGCGAGCGCTGCGACCGCCGTCGCCATCGGCTATGTCGCGGAGGCGACCAGCACCATCCGCGTGGGCTCCGGCGGAATCATGCTGCCGAACCATGCACCGCTCATGGTGGCCGAGCAGTTCGGGACGCTCGAATCGCTCTATCCCGGCCGCATCGACTTGGGACTCGGGCGCGCGCCCGGCACCGACCAGCTCACCATGCGGGCGCTCCGGCGCGGCGAGGAGGCGGCCGACCAGTTCCCGCGCGACGTCATGGAGCTCATGATCTACTTCGGCGACCCCGAACCCAACCAGCGCATCCGCGCCGTGCCGGGCGCCGGCCTCAAGGTGCCGGTCTGGCTCCTCGGCTCGAGCCTCTTCAGCGCCCAGCTCGCCGCCATGCTCGGCCTTCCCTTCGCCTTCGCCTCCCACTTCGCTCCCGATCTCATGATGCAGGCGGTCGAGATCTACCGCAGCCGCTTCGAGCCGTCGGAGCAGCTCGAGCGCCCCTATGTCATGCTCGGCGCCAATGTCATTGCGGCCGAGACGGACGCGGAGGCAAGGCGCCTCTTCACGTCCCAGCAGCAGTCCTTCGTGCGGCTCCGGCGCGGCGAGCCGGGCAAGCTTCCCCCACCCATCGACAACCCGGAGGAGCATTTCTCGGCAATCGAGCTCGCGGGGATCGAGCGCTCGCTTGCCGTCTCCTTCGTCGGCGCCAGGGACACGATCCGTTCAGGGCTCCAAGCCTTCATCGAAAAGACAGGCACGGACGAGCTCATCGTCACCGGCCACATCTACGACCACGCGGCCCGGCTCAAGTCCTTCGAGATCGCCGCGGAAGCGCGCGATCTGCTCAAGGAGCCCCGGCGGGAGTCGGCGGCGTAGCCTTGTCCTTGGCAGCGCCTCGGGATCAGCGGATCACGGGAAGCTCCTGCGGCGCGCGCTTTGTCAGGAGCTGCGGTCCGTCAGGCGTGATGACGATGTTCTCCTCGTGCACGATCATCCTGCCGGGCGCGTATTCGAGGCCGGGCTCGATGGTCATCACCATGCCAGCCTCGAGCACGGTCGATGAGCCCGGCATGTTGGACGGCGGCTCCGTCAGCTGCATGCCGAGCCCGTGGCCGAGCCGCCCGACATTGTTGCCGATCGAGCCCGCCTCGTCGATGATCCTGGCCATGGCGCGGAACAGGTCCTCGGCCGTGGCGCCGACCCGCGCGGCGGCGATGCCCGCCTCCGTCGCCTTCCACATGGCCGCGTGCGCCCGCCTGGCCTCGTCCGACACTTCGCCCACCGCATAATTGCGGTCGAAGTCGCAGAAATAGCCGTCGTAGGTCGAGCCCGTGTCGATGAACAGGATGTCGCCGTCGCGGATCTCCCGGTCGTGCGGACCGCAAACGATCTGCGGCACGCCGCCGGGGCCTGAGATGGCGGGAAGGAAAGGTGTCGAATCCGCCCCGCGCCGCGCGATGTCGATGCGGAGCTTGCGCGCCACCTCGCGCTCCGTCTCGCCCTCGGAAACAAGGTCAGGAAGCCCGTTGTAGGCGTCGCTCGCGAGCTCGCAGATGTAGCGGATATGCGCCACCTCGGCTTCCGACTTCACCATGCGGATGCGCCACAGGCAGGGCGAGCCGTCGACGACCTCGATGCCCTTCAAACTGTCGCGGAGGTCGAATAGCTGGATCACCGGCATGCGGAGCGCCATCTCGCGGCCAAGCTCCGCGCCGAGGCGGCCGAAGCGGCGCGGCAGCTCGGAAATGGTGGACGCAAGCAGCGAGGTGCCATCGTCCGCCGGCCGCGGAGCGGGCCAGGTGCGCACGTCGTCGATCCAGGTCGCGGCCATCTCCGGCGCGCCGATCTCGGGGATGACCGCGATGGGCTTGCCCTCGGGCGGCACGACAACGAACCAGGGTCGGGTCGGGCTTTCCCAGAACTGCGAGTCGAAGCCCGTGAAGTAGCGCACGTTGGGCGGCGCGCTCACCAGGAGCGCATCGAGCGAATGCTCGCGCATGATCGCCTGGGCGCGCCTGGTGCGGTGCTCGAACTCGGTAGGAGAGAAGCCGCGGCGCGGCGGTAGCGACGGTACTGCGTCCGGCATGAAGTCGGGGCTCCCTGTTCATCCATCCGGCTTTCCTGCCGAACGGGAATGCAAGGTACACGGACAATGCCGGGAAGTCCTCCCGCCGGTTGCCCGCCGCCGGGAGACCGGGCCCGGCTGGAAACCCGGATCCCACCTCCGGGGTTGGCGAACTGCGCGTTCTGTTCTAGGAGGCGGAACCCTCGGCCCTGCGAGTTTCGCGCCATGCCTGCAATCCGCCGCCTTCCCGAAGAAGACCGCACCAACGGCTGGAGCGCGCTGCTTCCTGCCCGCCAGCCCCGGCCGCCGCTCGAGGGCGATGCCGACGCCCACTGGCTGGTGGTCGGTGCCGGCTATGCAGGGCTCGCCGCGGCGCGCCGGCTGGCCGAGAACCGCCCGGACGAGCGTGTCCTCCTGCTCGACGCGCACGAGGTTGGCGAGAACGCATCGGGACGCAACTCGGGCTTCGGCATCGACCTGCCGCACACGGTGAGCAGCTCGCTTGCCGAACTCGAAAGCTCGCAGCGCTATCTCAGGCTGGCGCGCGCCGCCATCGCGCATCTTGAGGAGCAGGTGCGCCGGCACGGCATTGAGTGCGACTGGAAGCGAGCAGGAAAATATCAGGCGGCCGCCTCTGCGAGGGGCGTGAAGACCATGCTCGAGCCCTTCGCGCGCGAGATGGAGGCGCTGAAGGAGCCACACCAGTGGATCGAGCGGAAGCCGCTGGCGGCGAGGCTGGGGACGCCCCACTTCGCGGCTGCCGTCTACACCCCGGGCTGCATCCTCATGAATCCGGCGGCGCTCACGCGCGGGCTCGCCGACAGCCTTCCCGCCAACGTGGCGCTGCATGAGCGCAGTCCCGTGGTCGAGGTCGAGTATGGCGACACCATCCGGGCGAGGACTCCGACGGGCTCCGTGCGCGCGCCGCGCATGGTCCTCGCCGTCAACAACTTCGTCACGGGCTTCGGCTTCTACCGCCAATCGCTCCTGCCCTTCGCCGCGCATGCGAGCCTTACCCGGCCGCTCACGCCGGACGAGCACGCCGCCATCGGCAACATCGAGGACTGGGGTCTCACGCCCGTCAACGCCTTCGCGGGCATCACGATGCGCTTCACCTCCGACCGGCGCATCCTGATCCGGCAGAACATCCACTACTGTCCGGAGCTCCGGCAGTCGAACGAACGCCGCGCCCTCATCCGGCGGGATCACGAGCGGCTGTTCCACGAGCGCTTCCCGGCGCTGCCCAAGGTCGATATCGAGCACACCTGGACAGGCTTCGTCTGCCTCTCGCGCAACGGAGCGCCGGGCTTCGGCCAGGCCGCGCCCAATATCTGGACCGCGGTCTGCCAGAACGCGGTCGGCGTCACCAAGGGAACGATCGGCGGCCTCCTCGCGGCGGACATGGCGTCGGGCGTCGACAATCCGCTGATCCAGGACATGCAGAGCCTCGGCCAGCCCGACAGGTTGCCGCCGCAGCCCTTTCTCGACTGGGGCGTGCACCTGCGCCTTCTCTGGGAGCTCTGGCGCGCGCGCGACGAGCGCTAAGGCGTATCAGCCGGGAAGATAATCTTAACTCCTCGATCTTACGACTGGATGCCGGAAGCTGACGTGGATTGCCCGGCATGAGCATCGTCAATCTCGGCCTGCTGCTGGCGGAAGCGCTTCTCTATTTCTGCGTCATGGCCGCGCTGTTCCGCGCCCGCCATCGCTACGGCATCGGCCTCTTCATGTGCGCGCTCGGGGTCATGCACTTCCTCGAGACCTACCTTGCCGCCGTCTTCTACGTCGCGACACCCTTCGGCTCCATCTCGCCGGGCTCGATCATCCTCTTCTCCGGCAAGCTCATCATGCTGCTCCTCCTCTACATCAAGGAGGACGCGGGCGCGGTGCGCCAGCCGATCTACGGCCTCTTCCTCGGAAACCTGCTGATCGTCGCGATGGTGCTGCTGCTGCGCGAGCACGTGGTGCTGAACGGCGGCCCCGGCCGCGCTCCCGATCTCGGCTTCCTCGACGAGATGGGCGGGCTCATGATCTGGGGCACGACGCTCCTCCTCATCGACGGCATCGCCATCGTGCTCCTCTACGAGCAGCTCGGCAAATGGCTCGGCAGGCACGTCTTCGCGCGCATCGCGCTGAGCTCCGCCGCCATCCTCACCTTCGACCAGGCGGGATTCTATCTGGCGCTGCATATCCTCTACGACGCGCCGGCGACGGTGCTGCTGGCGGGCTGGATCGCCAAGATGTGCGCGGCGCTGCTCTTCAGCGGCCTCGTCGCGGGCTATCTGCGCTGGTTCGAGACACGCAGCTGGACGACGGGCGGGCGCCTGGCCGACGTCTTCGACACCCTGACCTACCGCGAGCGCTACGAGGCGCTGCTCGCCCGCACGGCTCGCGATCCGGTCACCGGGGTCCTGACCCGCGACCGGTTCGAGATGGCGGCGCCCGAGGCGCTGCAGCGCGCGCAGATGCAGGGAACCCCCTTGAGCGTGCTGCTCGTCGACGTTGACCGCTTCAAGTCGATCAACGACCGGTTCGGCCACGCCAAGGGCGACGAGGTGCTGCGCCAGATCGCCCAGGAAATCTCCTCCCAGGTCCGGGCGGGAGACCGGGTGTTCCGCTTCGGGGGCGAGGAGTTCGTGGTCCTGTGCGAGCACACCGCGCATCCCGCGGCCAGGCTTCTCGCCGAGCGGCTGAGGCTCGCGGTGCAGCTCGGCTCGGCGCTGGGCGCGGCCGGAAAGACGACGGTCAGCATCGGGATCGCCACCACGCGCGGCGGGGGCGTGGACCTCGACTCCCTTCTGGCGGTGGCCGACGCCCGCCTTTATGCCGCAAAGGCCGCCGGCCGCGACTGCGTGGTCGGCGAAGCGCAGCAGCACGCCCTGGACGAGGCCGTTCCCGCGATGCGCGAGACGCGCGCCTGAGCCCAATGCAGCCTCATGTCAGCGTCGCAAGGATGCTGTCGTGCAGGCTCTTCGGGATCGTGAAGCCGTCCCGCGTCTTCTGCCGGTTGGCATAGCGCCTCGCACTCGGTAGCCGCGCGCCTTCCATCGCCGTAATGGCGGCGAAAAGCTTCTCGCCGTGCTTGAGCGCGCCCTCCGGGTCGCCGAAGCGCTTCGGATCCATGGCGATGATGAGCTCGCCCCCGTGCGGCGCCGCCTTGGCGCCCGCGTCGTCCTCCTCCGCCTCGAAGCTCAGGAGGTCGCCGATGAGCGGACCCGCCAGCAGCTCCACCATCAGCGCCAGCGAGGCGCCCTTGTGGCCGCCGAAGGCAAGCTGTGCCCCGTCGTCGAGAATGGCGTTGGGATCGGTCGTCGGCCTGCCGTTCCTGTCGATGCCCACGCCCTCCGGAACGGAATGGCCTTCGCGCGCCGCGATCATAATCTCGCCCCGCGCCATGGCGGCCGAGGCCTGGTCGAAGACGAGCGGCAGGCTGTCCGGACGCGGCCAGGCGAAGGCGATCGGGTTGGTGCCGTAGAGGGCCTTGCTGGCTCCGGACGGCGCGACATAGGGGAAGGAGGGCGTGCAGGCGATGGCCACGAGCCCCTCCATCGCGAGCGTCTCGGTCTCCGGCCAGAGGGCAGCGACATGGTACATGTCCACATGCCCCATGGCGGCAATGCCGTTCTCGCGCGCGGCCGCGGCGAGGACGGGCAGACCGACCTTCTGGCCGAGCGGCGCGAAGCCCCGGTCGCCATGCACCCTGAGCACCGCCGGCGCGAGCTTCTCGACGCGAGGCTTCGCCTTGCCGTTCGCCTTGCCGACCTTCAGCGTTTGGACATGCCAGGGCAGCCGGAACAGGCCGTGCGAGGCGCAGATGTCGGCCTCCGCCCGGATCATGTTGTCGGCGATAGCCGCCGCGTTGTCGGCGTCGCAGCCGTTCGCCTCCAGCGCCCGCACCGCCAGCGCACGTCCCTCCGCAAGCGTAAGCCTTACCGTGTCGGCCATGTCGTTCCCTTTTCAACCCATGGAACCAAGTCTCCTCCGCTCGTCCCCGCAAAAGCGGGGACCCAGAAGCCAAGCACATGTCTGGATTCCCGCTTGCGCGGGAATGAGCGGAAGTTCAATTCAATCCTCTTCCCCGAATCTCTCCGCCACGAGCGCCGCGAGCGCATCGAGCGCGGCCGCCGCGTCCTCGCCCTCCGCCTCGACCAGGATCGTCGCGCCCGGATGCGCGGCGAGCATCATCAGCCCCATGATCGAGGTTCCGGGCACCGTCTGGCCATCGCGCGTCACGGTGATCTCGCAGTCGAAACTGTCGGCGAGCTTGACGAACTTCGCGGAGGCGCGCGCGTGCAGTCCGCGCGAGTTGCAGATGGTGAGCTCCCGGCTCAACCGGGACTGCGCGCTGGCCGGGGCGTCGGACATGGAGCGCTGCGCCTCAGCCCTGTCCTGCCAGAAGGCGGCTTGCGACGTTGATGTATTTGCGGCCGGCTTCCTGCGCCTGCTCGACCGCCACATCGAGCGATGTTTCCGCGCGCACGCTCGCGAGCTTGACGAGCATGGGAAGATTGACGCCGGCGATCACCTCGACACGTCCCTGCTCCATGACGGAGATGGCGAGATTGGAGGGCGTGCCGCCGAACATATCCGTGAGAATCACCACGCCTGAGCCCTCGTCGGTGCGCTCCACCGCGGAAAGGATGTCGGCGCGGCGGCCTTCGACGTTGTCGTCGGGATGCATGGAAATGGTGGCAATGGAGCGCTGCGGCCCGACGACATGCTCGAGCGCGGAGACGAACTCCTCCGCCAGACGCCCGTGCGTCACCAGCACAAGACCGATCATGTCTACGTCCAGTCTCCTTCGCGCCGCTTGCAGGCTGCGTATGATCCGCACGCCCGCCACTGGCCGGATCCGGCCGATTCGAGGCGCGAAGGCGCTATTCTGTCGGCTCTTCCCTGCCAGCGCAATAAACTACGGCGGCCCGCAATCTGGCGGGAGCGGACGGCAGCGCGGGATCGATCTCGACCTTGGGAAGCGCCACGCCGAGGATCTCGCTCGATTGCATTTCGAGGTCCGGCAGCCTCTCGATGCCGCTCGCGGATTTCAGTTCCGCAACCAGCGCGAGACGCGCGTTCGCGGCATGCTCGACCGGGATGATCCCGAGGCCGCGGACCTCCATCAGGCCAGCAAGCGTGGGTGGCGGGGATGCGATCAGCGCCTCTCCCTGGCGGCGGATGCAGACCTGATCGTCCGCCACCAGCCGCGCCGGCGCTCCGCCTCGCATGGCGTCGTCGATAAGACGCAGCGCCAGGTCGGACTTGCCACCGCCCGAGGCTCCTAAGAGCAGCACGCCATGCCCGTCGACTAGGACGCAGGTCGCATGCATGAGGAGGCGCGAGGGATCGCTCGACGGCGGACGGTCCAGCATGCTCAATCCTCGTCGGACGGCGTCCAGTCGACCGGAATGGCCGGGATCCGCACCGCGAAGCGCGCGCCGAGAACCGGGCGCTCGGCATTGGCGGAAGGCGCGCGGCCGTAGCGGTTCTCCGGCCGGATCGATCCCCGATAGGCTTCCACGATCTGCTTCGAGATGCTGAGGCCCAGTCCCGAATTCTTGCCGAACGAGCCTTCCGGCCGGTCGGTGTAGAAGCGCTGGAAGATCTTCTCGAAGTTGTCGGGTGAAATGCCCGGGCCCTCGTCGTCGACCGTGAACTCGATCCAGCCGCCGGTGCGCCTCAGCGTGACCTTCACCTTGGCGCCCGCGGGCGAGAAGGAAGAGGCGTTGTCGATGAGGTTGCGCACCACCTGTCCGAGGCGATTGTCGTGCCCGAGCACCGTATAGGCGAGGCGGCGGTCCGGCGCCTTGGCCGCCGGGACGATCTCGAGGGTTACCGGGGGTCTCTCCTGCCGGCGCGTCTCGTTCGCGAGATGGACGAGTGTCGTCAGGAGCTGCGAGAGATCGACGGGCGCGGCCTTCTGGCGCACCAGCTCCGCATCGAGCCTCGACGCGTCCGAAATGTCCGTGATCAGACGATCGAGCCGCTTGACGTCGTCCTTGACGATGGAGACGAGGCGCGACCGCTGGTCTTCGGTCTTGGCGTAGCTGAAGGTTTCGACCGCGCTCCTCAAGGAGGTGAGCGGGTTCTTCAGCTCATGCGAGACGTCGGCGGCGAAGGCCTCGATGGCGTCTATGCGGTTATAGAGCGAATTGGTCATGTCCCGGAGCGCGCCCGAGAGATGGCCGATCTCGTCGCGCCGGCTGGTGAAGTCCGGGATTTCCGAGCGCGACTGGATGCCCCGCCTGACATGCTCGGCGGCGGCCGCCAGCCGCCGGATAGGCTCCGCGATATGGCCCGCGAGCGCCACCGACAGGAGCACCGCGACGAGCGCCGCGACGAGGAAGGTGAAGAGGACCACCTTGCGCTCGCCGCGCAGCACGTTGTCGATCTCGCCACCTTGCGTCGAGAGCACGAGCGCGCCGAGGACGGCGCGGAAGCGCTGCACCGGCACCGCGACCGACACGATGATCTCGCCCGCGTCGTTGACGCGAACCACGCTCACGGAGGCGCCCGCCAGCGCCGCGTTGATCTCGGGGAACTCGCGGCCGTTGTCGAACCCATAGTCCTTCTGGCGCGGATAGCTCTGCGCGAAGAGCCAGCTCGTGGCCTCGTTCCACCACTGCGTCAGCAGGTTGGGCTTGGGCTGGTCTATGGGCGGGAGATCGAAGCTCAGGATCTCGCCCCGGCCGTAGAAGTAGCGGCTGTCGACCACCATGACGCCGTCGCGGTCGAAGATGCGGGCGCGCGTCGTCGTGGAGGAGACGAGGCGGCGCAGGATCGGCCCGGCGCGCTCGGGATTGATGAGGAAGTCGAAGTTGCGCTGCTCTTCCGGAAGGGCGGCCGAATCGTCCCTGAGCTGCATCTGCAGCAGCTTGTCCGGGTCGATGACGATGCGGTCGGTGTCGATGGTGGCGGCCGACGCGATGGCAGCCGCCATGATGTGCCCTTGAGTCAGCAGGCTCTCGACGCGCGCATTGATGAGGCTCTGGCGCGACTGGTTGGAATAGAGGATGCCGCCGACCAGGATGACCAGGCCGACGACGTTGATGAGGATGATGCTGCTGGTGAGACGGGTGGGCGCGAGACGCTGAAGCCGGCCGAGCGTGCGCTTCCAGATGCCCTCGCCGGAAACCGGCTCCTCGGAGTCGACTTCCGCGCGTTCGTCGAATTCAACTCCGGCGACCATGCTGTGGCGTCAGCCCCTGGAGCATGAACCGGAAAAGCGTGAGCACCTTTCCGTCGAGATCATGCTCACCTCGTTGGAAACGATCCCGTTTTTCCGCCCGGACTGATCCGGTCCGGACGGGCCCGCGATCCAATCAAACGGAAGGGGCGCTCAAGGTTCGCGGAAGCGGTAGCCCACCCCGTACAGCGTCTCGATAGCGTCGAATGAGTCGTCAACCGCCTTGAACTTCTTGCGCAGCCGCTTGATGTGGCTGTCGATCGTACGGTCGTCAACATATACCTGATCGTCATAGGCCGCGTCCATGAGGGCGTCGCGGCTCTTGACGATGCCCGGCCGTTGGGCAAGCGCCTGAAGAATCAGGAATTCCGTGACCGTCAGCACGACGTTGCGGGCATCCCAGGTGCAGGAATGGCGGTCGGGGTCCATGAGGAGCTTGCCGCGCTCGATGGCCCGGGAAGGCTCGACCGTCTGCACCGTGCCGTCGCGCGGAATGGCGCGCCGGAGCACGGCCTTCACGCGCTCGACCAGCAGGCGCTGCGAGAAGGGTTTGCGGATGAAATCGTCGGCGCCCATCTTGAGCCCGAACAATTCGTCGATCTCGTCGTCCTTGGAGGTGAGGAAGATGACCGGCATGTCGGTGCGCTGCCTGAGGCGGCGCAGAAGCTCCATGCCGTCCATACGGGGCATCTTGATGTCGAAGATCGCCATGTCCGGCGGATTGTCCTGCAGCCCCTGGAGAGCTGCCGCACCGTCCGTGTAGGACGTCGTCTGATAGCCCTCGGCCTCGAGCGCTATGCTGACCGACGTGAGAATATGGCGGTCGTCGTCCACCAATGCGATGATTGGCATTCGCTTACCCATGTCTCGATTGATCTCCGGCGGCTCTAAGGGTGGAACTAGGGTAAAATGTGGCGACGTCTCACGGCGGCCGCTTCCGTCGATTGTGTTCAAACTGTGGCAATTGTCAGTAAAGCAAAGGACTTCCAATGACAAACGATAATCCACCCCAGAGGTTCACGGGCTCCGAGGCGCGCAGTCTATTGCGCCATGCACGCTCGGGCGCGCTTTCGAGCCTTCTTCAGGAAGGAAGCCCTTACGGTTCGCTTGTGAACTACGCGACCGACCAGCGGGGCAGGCCATTGCTGCTGCTTTCGACACTTGCGTGGCACACGCGCAATCTGGAGCGCGACCCTCGTGCCTCCCTTCTCGTTCTCGGCCAGGGCTCGTCCGGCGATCCGCTGGAAGGCGCCAGGGTGACCGTGATCGGCCGCTGTGCGAGGCTCGAAGAACCGGCGGTCGAGGATGCCAGGAGACGCTATCTGGCGCGTCATCCCGCCGCCTCGTTCTACGCCGGCTTCAAGGACTTCGGATGGTGGCGGCTCGAGATCGAGCAGGCGCATGCGGTCGCGGGCTTCGGGCGGATCGAGACGCTGGCCGGAGACGAGGTGCTGCTTCCGCCGGAGCCCGCGGACACGCTCGGCGCCATGGAGGCGGGGGCTGTCGCGCATATGAACGAGGATCACCTCGATGCGGTGCAGCTCTACGCCACCCGCCTGATCGGAGCCGCCGAGGCCGACTGGCGGATGGCCGCCATCGATTCGGACGGCGCCGACCTCACCGACGGCTCGACCAGTCTCAGGCTCGCCTTCGACCGAAGCGCCGGCAACGGCAAGGAGATGCGCGAATCGCTGATCGAACTCGCCCGCCGCGCGCGGGCCATGGACGGGCCAAGGGCGCAGGCCTGAGGCCGGAAAAAGTAAGAGCCGAGGGCGGCGCTCCGCCCTCGGCTCTCAGTCTCTAGTTCAGTCTTCGGACGATCAGTAGCCGTAGCCGCAGACCTTCTTGTAGATCGGCTTCTGGACGTAGCCGTAGTAGGTCCAGACGGTGCGGTAGCCGACGAAAACGCGGGTGCAGGACGAGTAGCCGTAGCTCTTGTAGCCGTAACCATGGCCGTAGCCGTAGCCGTAGCTGTGGGCGGAAGCGGCCGAAGCGGTCAGCGCCAGGGTGGCGGCGGCGGCGAGGCCAAGGATCGTGTTGCGGATCATGGGAGAAATCTCCTGAAGGGGTTGATCGGGTTCAAGTTCCAAAGCTCTTCGGCTCTGGGGCTCACCTTGCTCTGCCCGTCGCCGTTGATGGCACCCTTTCTAGAGCCTCCCCGCTGAACCCTCCCTGACCGCGAATGTTACCAGCCGTTCATGTTCCAGAGCGCGCCACCGCGACCTCGGCAGGCAGCCGGTAGTCCTTGAGCTGCTGGCGGAGCGTGAGCTTGGAGATTTTTCCCGTCGCGGTGTGCGGGATCTCATCCACGAAGACCACATCGTCCGGCATCCACCAGCGCGCGATCCTGCCGTCGAGATGGGCGAGAATCTCGGCTTTCCCGACGTCGCTCGAGGGCTTGCGCACCACGACCAGAAGCGGCCTTTCGGACCATTTCTCGTGCGGCATGCCGATGACGGCGGCTTCCGCGACGCCCGGGCAGCCGACCGCCAGGTTCTCGATCTCGATCGAGGAGATCCACTCGCCGCCGGATTTGATGACATCCTTGGAACGATCGGTGATCTGCATGAACCCGTGCTCGTCGAGGGTCGCGACATCGCCCGTGTCGAACCACCCCCGAGCATCGAAGTTCTCCGCACCCTCCCCCTTGAAATAGGAGCTCGCGACGGAGTGCCCCCTGACCTTGAGGCGGCCGAAGGTCTTGCCGTCGCGCGGCAACTCCCGGTCCTCGTCGTCCGTGATCTTCATCTCGACGCCGTAGTAGGGCCGGCCCTGCTTCACCTTGTGGGGCCACCACTGCTCGTCGGCTGCCCCTGCGAGGGCGCCGGTGCGGGTGCCGACCGTGCCGATGGGGCTCATCTCGGTCATGCCCCAGGCGTGCATCACCTCGACGTCGTACTTCTCCTCGAAGGCGCGCATCAGATGTTCCGGGCAAGCCGAGCCGCCGATGGCGACCCGCTCCAGATGCGGCAGCCGCAGCTCCGGGTTCTGCTCGAGATACTGGAGCAGCATGAGCCAGACGGTCGGCACCGCCGCGCTCATGGTGACCCTCTCCGTGTCGATCAGCTCATAGAGCGAGGCGCCGTCGAGCTTCGCCCCGGGCATCACCATCTTTGCCCCCGCCATGGGACAGGAGAAGGCGAGAGACCAGGCATTGGCGTGGAACATCGGCACGACCGGCATCACCGTGTCGCGGCCGGCGATCCCCAGCGCGTCGCTCCGGCACTGCGACATGCCGTGCAGCACGTTCGAGCGCTGCGAATAGAGAACGCCCTTGGGATTGCCGGTGGTGCCGGAGGTGTAGCACATGCCGCAGGCAAGCTTCTCGTCGAGCCTCGGCCACTCGAACCCGGCGTCGCCCGAGGCGAGCAGGCTCTCGTAGCAGACGACGTTCGGGAGGCTCGTCTCCTTCGGCATGTGGGCCTCGTCGGTCATCACGACGTAGCCCTTCACGCGCGGCAGCTTGGCGGCGATGGATTCGAGCACCGGCACGAAGGTGAGGTCGAGGAAGATCCAGCGGTCCTCGGCGTGGTTGACGATGTAGACGAGCTGGTCGGCGAAGAGGCGCGGATTGAGCGTGTGGACGATGGCGCCGAGCCCCATGAGGCCGTACCAGATCTCAAGATGCCGGTAGCCGTTCCAGGCCATGCTGGCGACAATATCGCCCTGCCCCACGCCCAGCTCGCGCGCCGATGCGGAGGCCAGAAGGCGGGCGCGCCGGTCCAGCTCGCGATAGGTCGTGCGGTGGATCGGGCCTTCCACGGACCGCGAGACGATCTCGCGCTCGCCATGCCATCCGGCGGCGTGGTCGAGGACGGTGTGGACCAGCAACGGCCAGTCCTGCATCAGGCCCTGCATGTGACGCTCCTACCCTTGGCCATCCCGTCGGGCCCTCATGCGGGGCGGGGATCGATCGGCGTTGAACCCTTCAGCCCGAGAATGTCTTCTATCAGCTTCGCGCCCGCAAGAACCCGCGCGTCGCCCCGGCAGAAGCCCGCAACCTGCAGGCCCACGGGAAGTCCCTCGCGCGTCAGCCCGGCAGGTATCGAGATCGCGGGCGAGGCGATGAGCGTGAAGGCATAGACGATGGCGAGCCAGTCGATATAGGTCGAGAAGCGGTGGCCGTCGCATTCGGCGAGATAGCGCTCTTCGACCGGAAAAGCAGCGACGATAGTGGCGGGCGCGAGGATCAGATCGTAAGCGCCGAAGAAGGCGTGCGCGCGCTGGAAGAGAACCGCGCGGTGGCGCTCGGCGCGGCCGATCTCGTCGGCGGTGAGCTTCAGCCCCTTCTCGATGTTCCAGATGACCTCGGGCTTCAGCTTGTCGCGATGCGCCTCCAGGAGCGGCGCCATGCCCACCGCATAGTCGACGGCGCGTAGCGTCTGGAAGCACTCATGGGCACCCGAAAAGTCGGGATGGGCTTTTTCCACGACGATACCCTCCCCTTGGAGCTTGCGGGCCGCCGCCTGGACGACCTCCCAAACCCCCGGGTCCACGGGCGTGATGCCGAGATCGCGGCTCACCGCCACGCGCTTCGGGCGCCAGCCCGAGCGCGCGGCCGCAAGGAAGGAGCGACCATCGGAAGGCAGCGACACGGGATCCGTCGCCTCTTCGCCCACCATGGCGTCGAGGAGGAGGCTCACATCCTCGACATTGCGCGCCATGGGACCTTCGACCGACAACAGCCCGTCGAGCTTGGCGCCCTTGGAGCAGCCGACGCGGCCGGGCGAGGGGCGGAAGCCCACGACGCCACAGAAACTCGCCGGGTTGCGGAGCGAGCCGCCCATGTCGGAGCCGTGCGCGACCCAGGCCATGCCGGCCGCGAGCGCAGCCGCCGCCCCGCCCGAGGAGCCGGCGACCGAGCGCGACAGGTTCCAGGGGTTGCGCGTCGCCCCGAAGACCTCGTTGAAGGTGTTGGCGCCAGAGCCGAATTCGGGCGTGTTGGACTTGGCGTAGACAAGTGCGCCCGTCCGCTCCAGGCGCTCCACCATGATGTCGGAGACCTCGGGCACGCAGTCGGCGAAGATGGGAGACCCTTGGGTCGAGCGCACCCCGGCGACGTCGCAGAGATCCTTGATCGGAACGGGAAGCCCGGCAAGGAGTCCGCGCTCTCCGGGCGGCAGCGCCATGAGCCGGTCGGCATGGCTCCGCGCGCGGTCGAAGCAGAGAGTGGGGAGCGCATTGACCTTCCCGTCAATCTCGCCGATCCGCGCCTCCAGCGCATCGAGAAGCATATGCGGAGTGACCGCCCCGGCGCGCAGACGTTCCACGATTATCGTCGCCGGTTCCTTCAGAAGCTCGTGCATGCTGCTCCTCGCTCAATGGACGCGGGGCGGATAATAGCCGTTCCCGCTCCGCGCGCCACGCATCGGGGACATGCCTTGCCTCCCCCTCCTGAACGGCGCTAGACAGGCGCCAGCTTTCTCCGCCCAGGGCCCAGAGTGGCTCAGGGCGACCCGGCAGGAGGTGCCAAGATGAACGTCCAGTCCAAGATGAACAAGCCGACCGCGAGCCTTCTCGAACGGCGCAACAAGGCCGTGCCGCGGGGGGCCGGCATGCAGGCGCCGGTCTTCGCGGCGCGCGCCGAGAATGCCGAGATCTGGGACACGGAAGGGCGCCGCTACGTGGACTTCGCGGGCGGCATCGCGGTGCTCAATACCGGCCATCGGCACCCCGCGGTGATGAAGCGCGTCATGGCGCAGCTCGAGAGCGTGACCCACACCTGCTTCACGATCATGCCCTACGAGCCCTTCGTCGAGCTGGCGGAGAAGCTCAACGCCATCGCTCCGATGTCGGGCGAGAAGAAGAGCATGTTCCTGACGACCGGCGCCGAGGCGGTCGAGAACGCGGTCAAGATCGCGCGCGCCCACACCGGCCGCAGCGACGTCATCGCCTTCCATGGCTCCTTCCACGGCCGCACGCTCCTCACCATGGGCCTCACCGGCAAGATCGTGCCCTACAAGACCAAGTTCGGCCCCTTCCCCGGCGGCATCTGGCACGTCCCATACCCGATCGCGCACAAGGGCATCACGGTCGACGACACGTTCAAGGCGATCGAGGCGCTGTTCCGCTGCGACGTCGAGGCGTCGCGGGTCGCCGCCATCATCATCGAGGTGGTGCAGGGCGAAGGCGGCTTCTACATCGCGCCCAAGGAGCTGATGGTGCGCCTCCGCAAGCTCTGCGACGAGCACGGCATCGTGCTCATCGCGGACGAGATCCAGTCGGGCTTCGGACGCACCGGCAAATGGTTCGGCATCGAGCACATGGGGGTCGAACCGGACCTCGTCACGGTCGCCAAGAGCCTTGCCGGCGGCTTCCCGCTGTCGGGCGTCGTGGGGCGCGCCAACATCATGGACGCGGCGGAGCCGGGCGGTCTCGGCGGAACCTATGCCGGGAATCCGGTCGCCTGCGCGGCGGCGCTCGGCGTCATGGAAGCCTTCGAGCAGGACAAGCTCATGGAGAAGGCCAAGGCGCAGGGCAAGCACGTCATCGAGCGGGTGAAAGCGATCAAGGCGAAGGGCAAGGGCCAGCCGATCGGCGACATCCGGGGCCTCGGCGCCATGATCGCCTTCGAGATCACCAACGCGAAGGGCGAGCCCGACGCCGCCGGCACCAAGGCGCTCGTCGCCAAGTGCCTGGAGCGCGGCCTCCTCATTCTCTCCTGCGGCGTCCACCACGACACGATCCGGCTGCTCTGTCCGCTTTCAGCGCCGGAGAAGATCGTGAACGAGGGCCTCGACATCCTCGAGCAGGCCATCGCGGGCAACTGAGACGAGCTCCGCCGTCATGCCCGGCCCCGAGCCGGGCATCCTTTTGGACTTTAGCGGGCAACGAAGAAGATGGCCGGGTCAAGCCCGGCCATGACGATCCCAGCAGAGACGGAATCGCGCTGGCCGCGCGACGCAAAGGCGAGGAGTTTTCCCCATGGCCGCCCTCTCCAACATGGCCGTCCGCGACATCGAGACGGTGCTGCATCCCTTCACCAACCTGCAGAAGCACCGAGAGACCGGGCCGCTCATCATCGACCACGGCAAGGGCGTGTTCCTCTACGACCATGAGGGCAAGCGCTATTTCGAAGGGTTGGCGGGCCTCTGGTGCCTGTCGCTCGGCCACGGAAACGAGGAGCTGGTGGAGGCGGCCGCGCGGCAGATGAAGGAGCTGTCCTTCGCCACGGTGTTCGGCGGCAAGTCCCACGACGTCGCGATCGAGCTTGCGGAGAAGCTGAAGGAGATGGCGCCCTGCCCCGCCTCCAAGGTGCTGTTCTGCGCCGGCGGATCGGAAGCCAACGACATGCAGGTGAAGCTCACCTGGTACTACAACAATGCCCGCGGGCGGCCGCAGAAGAAGAAGATCATCAGCCGGCTCAGGGGCTATCACGGCGTGACCATCGCGTCAGGCTCGCTCACGGGGCTTCCGAGTGTCCACACCGACTTCGACCTGCCGCTGCCGCAGATCCTCCACACCGCCTGCCCGCAATACTATCGCTACGCGCTCGATGGCGAGAGCGAGGAGGCCTTCGCGACCCGGCTGGCGAAGGAGCTCGACGACCTCATCCAGCGCGAAGGCCCGGAGACGGTCGCGGCCTTCATCGCCGAGCCCGTCATGGGCGCGGGCGGGGTCGTGGTGCCGCCCGAAAGCTATTTCCCGAAAATCGTCGCGGTGCTCGAGAAGTATGACGTGCGCATCATCTCGGACGAGGTGATCTGCGGCTTCGGGCGCACCGGCAACTGGTTCGGCGCCGAGACGCACCGCTTCAAGCCCACCTCGATCTCCATGGCCAAGGCCATCACCTCCTCGTATTTTCCGCTCGGCGCCATCACGCTCGAGGAGGACGTCTACGAGGCGATGACCGAGCAGAGCGCCAAGATCGGCACCTTCGGCCATGGCTATACCTATACCGCCCATCCCGTCGGCTGCGCGGTGGCGCTGAAGACGATCGAGATCTACGAGCGCGACGACATCCTCGGCCATGTGCGCAAGGCGGCGCCGGTCTTCGCGAAACGCTTTGAGAAGCTCCTGGAGCATCCGCTCGTCGGCAATGTCCGCTCCTCGGGCCTCATGGGGGCGGCCGAGCTCGTCGCCGACAAGGCTACGAAGCGGCCCTTCGATCCGAAGCTCGCGGTCGGCCCGACCTGCGCAGCCCTGCTGCAGGAGGAGGGGGTCGTCACACGCGCCATGGGCGACGCACTGGCGCTCTGCCCGCCGCTCGTCATCAGCGAGGACGAGACAAACGAGATGTTCGATCTCGTAGAGAAGGCGCTCGACCGCACGGAAACCTGGGTGAGCCGCGAGAAGCTGCGCGCCGCCTGACGTCGCGCCGAAGCGAAAAACTTCCGTTGCGGAAGCGGCGGAACCGAGCCCCCGCGTCGGGACTTTCCTATGCGACGGCTTCCCAGGCCGCGCGAAGGAGGGTTTGCCCATGAAACGGATGGCTGTCGCCCTTGCGGGCATTGCATTGGCTTCGGGAACCGCCATGGCCCAGGAGTCCGACGAGAACCGGGCCGTCACCATCGGCCCATGGCAGGTCGAGGCCAGCTACCGAGCGGAAGGAAAGTTCGACCGCTGCGTGATGAGCCGCACGACGGAGGACGGCGTGGAAACGCGCATCACCCGCGATGAGTCCGGCTTGAGCCTCACGATGATGTCGCCGCGCTGGAAACTGGACAAGGGCAAGACCTATCCGGTCGAGTTCATCACGGGATCGAAGGGCTGGAAGACCGACGTGACGGCCACGCGCAGCACCGTTCGCGTGGATTTGTCGGACGCGGACTTCAACGACCGCCTGAGGAAGGCGGACACGCTTGAGGTGCGCGCGGAAGGATCGACCATCACCGTGCCGCTGGACAAGAGTGCGGCCGCCATGAGCCGGCTCGAAAGCTGCTACGAGACCAACAGCAAGGCGGTCGAGACCAATCCGTTCGTGAAGCCCAAGGCCACGCCTTAAGCTCACCGCGCGGCGCGCTCGACCGGCGTCGCGGTCACGGCCAAGGGAACGCCCTTGCGGACCAGGCCGATGGCGACCCTCCGGCCGATGACCGTATGGTCCATGAGCCGCAGCAGATCATCGACGCCGGCGACCGTCGCATCCTCAATGGACACGAGAAGATCGCCGGACTTGATGCCCGCGCGCTCCGCGGGGCTTCCTTCCTGAACGCGCATCACCCGCACGGCTGAAGGCTGCTCCAGTCCGGCATGCCGCGCCACATGACGCGGGATCGCGGTGAGTTGGCCCTCCAGCCCCAGCGCGGCGCGGCGCACGCGGCCGTGCTGAAGGATCTGGGTCAGCACGTTCAAGGCCGTGTTGGAGGCGACCGAGAAGCAGATCCCCTGCGCCCCCATGATGACGGCGGTGTTGATGCCGACGACCTCGTCGCGCGAGGAGACGAGCGGACCGCCCGAATTGCCCGGGTTGAGCGCGGCGTCCGTCTGGATCACGTCGTCGATCAGACGCCTGGTGCGGGACCGTAGCGAGCGGCCTGTGGCGCTGACGACGCCGGTCGTCACCGTCGACTGGAACCCTAAGGGGTTGCCGATCGCGATGGCAAGCTGGCCGACGCGCACGCGCTTCGAATCGCCAATTCGCGCGGCCGGCGCGTCGGGCGAGGATTCGGTCCGCACCACGGCGAGGTCCGTGTGGGGATCATCGCCCAGCACGCGCGCCGACAGCCTGACCCCATCGGCAAGCTGCACCACGATGCGGCGGGCACCATCGACCACATGGCTGTTGGTCAGGATGAGGCCGTCGCCGGCCACGATGACGCCGGAGCCGGACCCGCGCGGGCCTTCGTCGCCGAGGACCCCGAGATGGACGACGGACGGACCGACTGTTTCCACGGCCGCTACCACGGCCTCGGAGTATGCATCGAGAAGCTCGGCATCGCCGGGCTGGGGGGTCGGCGCCGCTGCGTTGAGCGGCGCCTCTTCGTCGTAGATGGGCGAAAGGTCGAACATGGCATTGCTCCGGCCCCTCATATGGGGAGCGGGTCAAGGCCCTGCCAGATGCTGGGGCTTCTCCCTCCCCCTTGTGGAGAGGGGAGCTTTTTTACACCCCCTCCAGCGCCTGCTCGAAGTCGGCGATCAAGTCCTCCACCGCTTCCAGACCGATCGAGAAGCGGATGAGGTTGTCCGGCACGGGGCTCGACGGCCCCTCCACGGTCTTGCGGTGCTCGGCCAGGCTCTCGCAGCCGCCGAGCGAGGTGGCGGGCACGATTACGCGGAGCCTTGCCGTCGCGCCCCTGGCTTCGGGAGCCCCGCCCTTGACCAGCACCGACAGCATGCCGCCGAAGCCGTCGATCATCTGGCGGCGCGCGATGCCATGGCCCGGATGGGACTGGAGGCCGGGATAGAGCACCCGCTCGACCTTCGGATGGTGCTCGAAATGGCGCGCGAAGGCGAGCGCGGAGGCCGAATTCTGCCGATAGCGCACGAAGAGGGTGCGCAAGCCCCGGATCAGCATCCAGGCCTCGTGCGGGGCAAGAGGAGATCCCATGCGGGTCCGCAGGGTGCGGATTTCGGCCCAGCGGTCGTCGCTCCTCGCGGTGACGAGCGCGCCGGCCAGCACGTCGGAATGGCCGTTCAGATACTTGGTCGCCGAGTGGAAGACAATGTCGGCGCCGAGCGACAGCGGCCGTGTGGTCACCGCGCCCGCGGCGGTGGAATCGATCGCGAGGATGGCGCCCGCCGCATGCGCCGCCTCGGCGGCCGCCGCGACGTCGGTCACGTCCCAGGTGGGATTGCACGGCGTCTCGACCCAGACCACGTCCGTCTTGCCCGGGCGGACGGCGGCGGCGAGGCTTTCGGGATCGGCGGCATCGAACCAGGAGACGGCGATACGCCCCTTGCTTTCGAGACGGTTCAGCCAGTCGCGCGTGCCGTAGTACATGACGGTGGGCGCGACGACGTGGCCCCCTTGCGGCACGGTCTCGAACAGCGCGACGGTGGCCGCCGCGCCGGACGAGAAGAGCCGGCACTCGACGCCGCCCTCGAGCGCGGCAATCGCCTTCTCGGCGTGCCAGAGTGTCGGGCTGCCGTTGCGGATATAGTTTTCGGCAAGCTTCGGCTCGTAGCTGCCGTCGCGGGCATAGGTTGTGGCGGCGTGCAGCGGCGGCACCACCGCGCCCGTGTCCCCATCTATCGACTGGAGCGCGTGCGCGGCGATGGTCTCGGGTTGCAGCCTCGTCCTGAGGCCGTCGTCAGACATGCTGGCCGCCGTTGATGTGGATCTCGGCGCCGCTGACATAGCTGGAAGCATCGGTGCAGAGGAAGTAGATGGCCTTCGCTACCTCCTCCGGCGCGCCAAGGCGGCGAAGCGGAATCGTCGGCACGATCTTCTCCGTTCCGGGCGACAGGATGGAGGTGTCGATCTCGCCCGGCGAGATGGCGTTGACCCGCACGCCCAGGGGCCCGAAATCGGCCGCCATCTCGCGGGTAAGCGCCGCCAGCGCCGCCTTGGACGTCGAATAGGCCGCGCCCGCGAAGGGATGAACGCGCGCGCCGGCGATGGACGTCACATTGACGACCGAGCCTTTGGCGTTCTCGAGTTCCGCCACGAGACCGCGCGCCAGCATGATCGGGGCGTAGAAGTTGACGTGGAACACGCGCTTCCAGTCGCCGATAGGGGTGTCGATGGCGCGCATGCGCTCGCCGCCCTCCTTCTTAGGCGAGATGGCGGCATTGTTGACGAGGGCGTCGAGCCGGCCCTCCTGCGCCTTCAGCCGCTCGCGCATCTCGGCGATGGCGCGCTTGGTGTCGTCGGCGTCGGCAAGGTCGACCTGGATGTGATCCTCGGGGCCTGCCTCCCAGGGGCAGTTTTCCGGAAAGGGGTGTCTGGAGCAGGTGATGACGCGCCAGCCGGCCGAGGAGAAGCGCTTGACCGTCGCGTGCCCGATGCCGCGCGAGGCGCCGGTCAGGATCAGCGTCTTCTTCTCCGACAAGGCCGTGGTGACCATGCTCTGTCCTTGTTCCCTCGCGGTCAGGGATAGAGGCGCTCGCGCGTCCAGGGCTCGCCCGGAGACGACCTCCGGAACACGATCCGGTCGTGCAGGCGGAAGGGCCGGTCGTGCCAGAACTCGATCGAGACCGGCACCAGCCGGAAGCCGGACCAGTAGGGCGGGCGCGGCACCTCGCCGATGGCGTAGCGCGCGGCATATTTGGCGACGGCCTTCTCCAGCGCGAAGCGGCTCTCGAGCGGACGCGACTGCTGCGAGGCCCAGGCGCCGATGCGGCTGTCGCGGGCGCGGGTCGCGAAATAGGCATCCGCCTCCTCCCCCGTCACCGGGGAAACGGCGCCGCGCACCCTCACCTGGCGCCGGAGCGACTTCCAGTGAAAGCCGAGCGCCGCCTTGCCGGCGCCGAGAAGCTCCCTGCCCTTCTGGCTGTCGTAGTTGGTGTAGAAGACGAAGCCCTGCGCGTCGAAACCCTTCAGCAGCACCATGCGGACATTCGGCATGCCGTCGGCATCGACGGTGGCGAGCGCCATGGCGTTGTGATCGTTGGGCTCGGACCTCTCGGCCTCGCCCATCCATTCGCCGAAGAGCCTGAACGGCTCCTCGCGGTCGGTGAAATCCTCCGACGCCGTCAGAATGCCCAGTATGTCCTTGCCCATGGGGCTGATATAGGCCAAGGCCGGCCGTGGCGCAAAGCGGCGCCAAATTCCGACCTTTCCTGTGGACCGGCGCCGGGTTTCATGTACATTGGCGCCCGCTGGAGGCACCCCTCCGGACGATCAGGGAAGCCTTGAAATATGAGCGATTCCGGACAGTTGATGGCCGGCAAGCGAGGGCTTGTCATGGGCGTCGCCAACAACCGGTCGATCGCCTGGGGGATCGCTCAGGCCTGCGCCAAGGCCGGCGCGGAACTCGCCTTCACGTATCAGGGCGAGGCGCTGAAGAAGCGCGTGGAGCCGCTGGCGGGAAGTCTCGGCTCGAAGATCGTCCTGCCCTGCGACGTAACGGACGAGACCTCGCTCGACACGACCTTTGAGACCTTGAAGCGCGAGTGGGGACGGCTCGACTTCGCGGTTCATGCCATCGCCTTCTCCGACAAGGACGAACTCACCGGCCGCTACGTCGATACGACGGCGGAGAACTTCCGGAAGACGCTCTTCATCTCCTGCTACAGCTTCACCGCCGTGGCCCAGCGGGCCGAGAAGCTCATGACGGACGGCGGCTCGCTTCTCACCCTCACCTACTACGGGGCGGAGAAGTGGATGCCCCACTACAACGTCATGGGCGTCGCCAAGGCGGCGCTCGAGGCCTCGGTGCGCTACCTCGCGGCCGACCTCGGAGAGAAAGCGATCCGCGTCAACGCCGTGTCCGCGGGGCCCATCAAGACGCTCGCCGCATCCGGCATCGGCGACTTCCGCTATATCCTCAAATGGAACGAGCTCAACGCGCCGCTGCGGCGCACGGTGACGATCGACGAGGTGGGCGACACCGCCCTCTATCTCCTCTCGCCGCTCGGGCGCGGCGTCACCGGCGAGGTGCTGCATGTCGATGCCGGCTACCATATCGTCGGCATGAAGAATCCCGCCGCTCCCGACATATCGGTCGTCTCCTCCGGTGACTGAGCGGCCCCTTCTCTACGTCCTCAGGCACGGCGAGACCGACTGGAACCTGGAGCGGCGACTCCAGGGACAGACGGACACGCCGCTCAACGCAACGGGACGCGCCCAGGCATATGCCATGGCAGAGGGACTGGCGCGCCTGATCGAACGCCCGCGCGAGGTGGACTTCGTGACGAGCCCGCTTTCGAGGGCGGTCGAGACCATGGAGGTGGTGGCGCAGCGGCTTTCCGTCTCCTACCGGCGCGAGCCGCGCCTGATCGAGCTGAGCTTCGGAGCCTGCGAGGGCCTCACATGGCCGGAACTCAACCGCATGGGCGTCGATCCGGACGCGGATCCCGACGGCTATCACGACTGGCGGCCCGACAGGGGAGAGAGCTATGCCGATGCCGCAGAGCGCATCGGCGATTGGCTCGCTGGCCTCGAGCGGCCGACGGTCCTCGTGTCGCACGGGGCGGTGAGCCGGGTGCTCCGGGGCGTGGCGCTCGGGCTCGGCAAGCGCGAAGTCGTGCTGCTTCCGGTGCCGCAGGACCGCTTCTTCCGCATCGCGAAGGGATCGCTCGAGTGGTTTGACGCTCCGGTTGCCCCGAGCCTAGAGTCGATCCGATGAGCACTTCACTCCCCCTCCCCCAGCCCCTCCCCAAGACTGGCCATGCCCGGACGGGCCAAGGCCCGATCCGGGTGGGGAGGGGAGCAATCGCGGATCAATTTCTTCTCCCTCCCTCGTGGAAAAGGGGCGGGCTAGGGGCACCCCGGCACGGTTACTAAGAAAATGTCCCACAACACCTTCGGCCATCTCTTCCAGATGACGACCTTCGGCGAAAGCCACGGGCCTGCCATCGGCTGCGTGGTCGACGGCTGTCCGCCGGGACTGAAGCTCACCGAGGCAGACATCCAGACGTTCCTCGATAGGAGGCGGCCAGGACAGTCGCGCTTCACCACGCAGCGGCGCGAGCCCGACCAGGTGCGCATCCTCTCCGGCACCTTCGAGGACGAGCGCACGGGCGGCCCCGTCACCACCGGCACGCCCATCGCGCTCCTGATCGAGAACGTCGACCAGCGTTCCAAGGACTATTCAGAGATCCGCGACCTCTACCGCCCGGGACATGCCGACTTCACCTACAACGCCAAATACGGCGTGCGCGACTATCGCGGCGGCGGACGCTCTTCGGCGCGCGAGACCGCATCGAGAGTCGCTGCCGGCGCGATCGCGCGCAAGGTCGTGCCGCAGGTGAGGATCCGGGGCGCGCTGGTGCAGGTCGGGCCGCATGCCATCGACCGCGACCGCTGGGACTGGGAGGAAGTCGACCGCAATCCTTTCTTTTCACCCGACGCGAAGACGGCCGAACGCTGGGCCGACTATCTCGACGACGTCCGCAAGCGCGGCTCCTCGGCCGGCGCGATCATCGAGGTCGTGGCGGAGGGCGCACCGGCCGGCTGGGGGGCGCCCATTTAC
>JBFXDI010000027.1:0-34468 GCA_050181295.1 Parvibaculaceae bacterium
CAAGGTGCGTCCGCCTCACGCCTGGGATTGCTGTCCGCCGGCGTCCTCCCGCGCCGATCCCCGGCCCGAACATCCACGGCCTGCCGCCGCCAGGTCCTGCCACAGGCGCGGCGTCGGCGTGGCGCATTTGTGGCTGGAAGCCGAGCGGCCAGCGGGCTTTCCCGCGCCTTCGGCGGGGAAGTTACCGTCGTCCCGACAGAGGGTTAGGTTTGCCGCATAGGCGAGGGCCGCATTTCCCTTCTCGACCTCCGCGATGGCGCCTCCGCCCGCCAATCCGTCCTTCATGCGGCCAAGAACCGGCGCGACTATGGGACGACTGGAGGCATCCAGCCGGCCTTCTTCTCTCTTCATTTTTCGGACAATGCGATGTGGCCACGGTTCGACCGCGCAGGTCTCGCATCGGGCGAGGAAGATCGGACCCTCCGGTCCTTCGCGGTTCGCTTCTCCCCCCTTGTTGGTGAGGGAAACCGCGCCCGGCGCTTGAGCCTTGCCGCGATTCTCGCCGCGGTGATGATCGGCATCGTCGCCCCCTTGCGCGATGAGTTCCCCGCCACGGCGGTCGACATCCTTGTTTGCAGCTTGGGACTTGTGACCAACGTTCTCGGGCGGGAGCGGGACTGGCGCCACATGCAGTGGCTGTCGGGCGCCTTCGCATTGTCGTTCACGACCGGAAATCTCGTGGAATATGTTATCGGCGTGTCGGGTTCTTCCTGGCTGCGCGATGTCGTTCCGGTGCCGCTCCTCCTGACCTTCGCAAACGATCCCGGCCTCATGTCGCCCCTCGCGATCGTCTGCTTCTATCTTCTTTCGGCGGTGGTGCTGCTCATGCCCACGCGGCGCGCGGCGATCGGGAAGGCCGCGGCGACAAACGGTCTGGTGTGCCTTGGCGCGGTGCTGCTTGGCCATCTCTTCGATCACGAGGGTCTGACGGGCAGCATCGGATCGTTGCCCGTCTCGCCTTTTACCGCCGGCAGCCTGGCGCTCCTGTTTCTGGCGGCGCTCTTGATGAAGCCGGAAGTCGGGCCGCTGCGGAGGATCGTAGGGAACAGTCCTGGCGCCACCCTGGCGCGCCTGCTCCTCCCGGTCATCCTCATCGGCCCGACCGTCATTGTCTGGATCTTCCTGCAGGTCGGCCGCCTCGGCCTCTATGGCGCCGAGGTCCAGTTGGCGCTCACGACCATCTCGACCGTGCTCATCCTGGCGGGCGCCGCCATCTTCGCGGCCGCGCGCATCGATGCCTTGCAGGGGGCCCGTGACATGGTCGCGCGCGAGCTCACGGTCAATCGCTCCAGGCTCGAGGCCGTGGTGCGCAACATGCCGATCGGCGTCGCCGTCATGGATGCCCCGAGCGGCCATGTGGTGCTCAGGAACGCGAGGGTGGATGCCATTCGAAGGTCCCTTGCGCCGGCCTCCCCCACGGGCCGATCTCTCGACCCCGGACCCGGGGATCCTCTTTCAGGTGAGGTTCTCCAAGGCCTGGATTGGCCGGCCGAACAGGTGCTCGGCCGCGGCGAGACGATCTCCGACATGGAGGTGCCTGTCCTCCGCAGCGACGGCACTTCGGGGTGGATCTCCCTCAGCGCCGCACCCGTGCGCGAGGAAGGCGGCCAGGTGACGTCCGCCGTTCTCGCGTTTCTCGACATCACCGAACGCAAGACCGCCGAGCAGGAGCGCATCGACCTTTTGAGGCGCATCGTCCGCGCGCAGGAGGAGGAGCGATTGCGGATCGCGCGCGAGCTGCACGATCAGATGGGCCAGGACCTCGTCAGCCTTTCCCTCGGCCTGAAGACCCTCGAGACGGTTCTGGGCACGCCGCAGGCGGAAGCCGCTTTGGCGGCGCTGCGCTCGACCGTCGAGCGCATGAGCATCGAGGTCCACAGGACCGCCGTCGAGCTGCGCCCGACCTCGCTCGGCGATCTCGGCCTCAGGCGGGCGCTCGCGACGCTCATACAGACATGGGCGGAGCGCCTGAGCATCCAGGCCGACACCCATCTCGACGACCTGGACAACTTTGCGCATCTCCTGACGGAGGAGGCGGAGATTGCGATGTACCGCGGCGTTCAGGAGGCGCTGACGAATATCGCCAAGCACTCGGGCGCCCGCCACATCGGCGTCGTCGCCCAGCGTCTCGGCAACGCGCTGCGGATCGTCGTTGAGGACGACGGGCAGGGTTTTGCGCCGGGCGACGATGCCGTGGCCGGAACCGCCCGTCTCGGCTTGAAGGGGCTGCGCGAGCGACTGCTTCTCGTGGGAGGGGAGTTCGTGGCCGAATCCGCACCTGGCAAGGGAGCGACGCTCATTCTTTCGGTGCCCTTCCTGCCCGAGCTCTCGGGATCGAGGGCCGCATGAGCGCCGCAGCGAGGCTTCCTGCGCCCCATCGCATCCTCCTCGTGGACGACCATCCCGTCGTGCTTGCCGGCATGAAGGCGCTCGTGAACGCGGAGACCGATCTCGAGGTCGTGGGCGCCGCCTGCGATGCCCGGACGGCGCTCCTGCTGCTGGCGTCCTCGGCGCCGCAGGTGATCATCGTCGATGTGTCGCTGCCCGAGACGAATGGCGTGTCGCTCATTCGCCAGCTCCGAGACACCGCGCCCCTTCTCCTGACCCTGGCCCTGACGGTCCATGAGGAGGCTGCGTACGCGCATCAGGCCCTGCAGGCCGGCGCCCGGGGTTATGTCCTCAAAAGGTCCGCCGCCGAGGAACTCGTGCGCGCGATCCGCGCCGTGCTTGGCGGCGGCATCTACATCGATCCGACGATGGCGGCCAGGATGCTGAGCAAGCCTGGCCAGTCGTTGTCGCCGAAGGTCACGCTCAGCGACCGCGAGACGGAGGTTCTGAAGCTTGTGGCCCAGGGCTTCAGCAACAAGGAGATCGCGGCGCGCATCTCCATCAGCGTCAAATCCGTGGAGACCTATCGCGCCCGGGCGACGGAGAAGCTCGGACTGCGCACCCGCGCGGCCCTCGTGCGCTACGGCACTCTTGAGGGCTGGCTGGCGACATAGGCCGCCTGGCGCTCGGCTTCCGCTCGACTGAACCCACTACCCGCGCCATCGGCCGCCCGGTGGCCTCTGAGGCTGCCGGCCGACGGGCAAGGGTGGGCAAATCCCGACAAGGTCACGGGGATCAGCCTGACAGCACCTGACGGACTGCGCCCGTCGGGCAGGAAGGCATGCCGGATGGGGAAAGCCCGCAGTCGAAGTCCTGAAATCCAGCGGCTGCGACAGGAATAAACTGACTGTTACTGAAAGTATAACTTGCCGAAACTCCATGTGCCGGGAGCGTTCGCCCAAGCATAGCGAAGCTCTTTCGGATCAAAACGCGCCATCTGCGCAAATACATGGAGAACATCATGAAGAAATTTATTCTGGCTTCGGCCACAGTTCTTGCGATGGCTCTTGCCTCGACTTCCTCCTTCGCCGCCTGTTCCGGCTGCGGCAACGGGAATGGCAACGGCAACGTCGGCGTCGGGAACGGGAATTTCAACGGCAACGGAAACTACGGCGCCAACAGCGGCAACGGCAATGGCAACGGCAACTATGGCGGCTGGAACGGCAACGGCAACGGCAACGCCAACGCCGGCTATGGCAACGGCAACCACAACGGCAACGGAAACGCCGGATTGGGCAACGGCAATGGCAACGGCAACGGCAACTACGGCGGCTGGAGCGGAGACCACAACGGCAACGGCAACGCCGGCTACGGCAACGGCAATGGCAACGGCAACGCCAATGCCGGATTGGGCAACGGCAACCACAACGGCAACGGAAACGGCTGACCGGCAGGCGAGCGAGGACGGAGCCCTGGTCGTCACGGGCTCCGTTCTCCCTCCGGCCCGGCCCGCGGACACATCTCGAAGGAGTGAGAACCCATGCGCAAATCCATCGGCTCCGCCCTTGCTCTCGCCATCGCTCTGGCCAGCACGCTGTCGCCTCTCGCTGCCAACGCT
The DNA here is from genome assembly GCA_050181295.1 of Parvibaculaceae bacterium. Lineage (GTDB taxonomy): Bacteria > Pseudomonadota > Alphaproteobacteria > Rhizobiales > Aestuariivirgaceae > JBFXDI01. Next base: position 3,947 of record JBFXDI010000027.1, read on the forward strand.
TTTTCCGCCGGCAATGGCAACGGCAACGGGAATGGCAATACCGGCGCCTACAGCGGCAACTACAACGGCAACCGCAATAGCGGCGCCAACAACGGGAATGGCAACGGCAACGGGCCTGTCGGCCCGAACGGGAACACCGGCTACGGGAACAGTGGCTCCGGCAATATCGGCGCCTTCAACAGCGGTTCCGGCAACATCGGCGCCTTCAATGGCCTCGGCAACGCCTCGACGACGAGCGGCAACCACAATGTCGGGGCCTTCAACGGCAGCTACAATTCCGGCGCCTTTAACGGCAACGGCAACATTGGCGCCCTGAACGGCAATTTCAACGGAGGCAGCCACAACGGCAACGGCAACGTTGGAGCCTTCAACGGCAACTTCAATGGTCGTCCGTAAGCGGAATCGACCCTGTCGAGGAGGCTATCCATGGCATGGAAACCGTTTCTTACCGGCGGCGGCAGGAGCCTGGCTTCGATCCTGCTGCTGTCGCTCCTTGTAGCCGTCTACCTGCCGGCTGCCTCCGGCAACGGTAATGGCAACAACAACACCGGAAACTTCAATGGGAACGGAAACTCGGGAAACTTCAACGGCAACGACAACACCGGCAACGGCAACGGCAATGACAATTCCGGCAACTACGACGGCAACGACAACACCGGAAGCTACAACGGCAACGAGAACTTTCTGGACCAGCAGGGCAACGGCAATCACGGTGACTGGAGCGCCAATGGCTGGCAGCCGGGCAGGACCCCCTGGCTCTAGCCGATGAAGGTGCGCGGGCATCCGGGGGATCCTCGCATCCCCGCCTGGCCGAGGATATCCCAGTCTCCGAAAATGAAGGAGCCCCGGTTTCCCGGGGCTCCTTCATTCGGCGGGGAGCTTCGAGGCTCAGTAGCCGTAGCAGTTGTCGTAGGAGGAGGTGTAGGTGGTCGTGTAGGTCGTGGAGTAGCCCGAGTCGTAGCCGTAGTCGTAGCTGCTGTAGTAGCCGCCGGCGGAGGCCGCCGAGGCGGTGAGCGCGAGCGAGGCGGCGGCGACGAGGCCGAGGATGGTGTTGCGGATCATGGGAAGGCCCTTCCTTTTGTCTGGCGGTCTGGCGGAATGCCCGGCCGTTCATGACGCGGTTGTAACCTTTCCCGCCTGAACGCCGGCAAAGCGCCATCGTTAGCCGCCGTTCAGCCTGGAAGGCTTGCGGCCGGCTCCGGACGAAGGCCGCGCGCCCATTGCTGGAGCCGCGCCAGATAGAGATAGATGACAGGCGTCGTGTAGAGCGTCAGCACCTGGCTCAGCGCCAGCCCGCCCACCATGGCCGTGCCGAGCGGCTGGCGGAACTCCGCACCGATCCCCCGTCCGAGCATCAGCGGCATGCCCGCCAGGAGAGCCGCCATGGTCGTCATCAGGATCGGACGCAGTCGCAGGCGGCAGGCCTCTACGATCGCCTCCTCGGACGCAAGCCCGCGCTCGCGCTCGGCCGCAAGCGCGAAGTCGACCAGCATGATGCCGTTCTTCTTCACGATGCCGATGAGCAGGATGATGCCGATCATCCCGATCACCGAGAGGTCGAAGCCTCCGCCCCAGAGCGCGATCAGCGCGCCGACGCCGGCGGAAGGCAGGGTGGAGAGGATGGTGAGCGGATGGATATAGCTTTCATAGAGCATGCCGAGGATGATGTAGATGGCGAGCAGCGCCGCGGCGATGAGCACGGGCTCGCTCGAAAGCGTGCTCTGGAAGACCTGCGCCGTGCCCTGGAAGCTGCCGCTGAGCGATGTCGGCGCGCCCATCGAGGCGACCGCCTGCTGGATCGATGTCACCGCGTCGCCGAGCGAGACGCTGGGCTTGAGATTGAAGGAGAGCGTGACCGCCGGGAGCTGCTCTTGATGCGAGACGGAGAGCGGCCCCACCGTCTTGGTGTCGATCGTGACGAAGGCCGACAGCGGGATAGCCTTCCCGGAAACCGGCGACTTCACATAGATGTCGTTGAGCGTGCGGATACGGCTCTGAAGCGCGGGCAGCGCCTCGATGATCACGGGATAGGAGTTCACCTGCGTGAAGTACTGGGTCGCCTGCTGCTGTCCGAAGGCGTCGTTGAGCGTCTGGTCGATGAGCGCCGGCTGGATGCCGAAGCTCGCGGCGCGGTCGCGGTCGATCGTGACCTGGACCTGCGGCGCGTCGCCCTGCTGGTCGCTCGAGAGGTCGCTGATGCCGTCGAGGCCTTCGAGCTTCCGGAGCACCTTCGGCGCCCACTGGTCGAGCTCTTTCAGATCGATGTCGGTGAGCGTGTATTGATACTGGCCGCGTGACAGGCGTCCGCCGACCGAGATGTCCTGGGCAGGCTGCAGGAACACGGTGGCGCCGGGGACGGCGGCAAGCTTCGGCCGCAGCCTGGCGATCACCTGCTCGGCGGTGACGCCGCGCTGCTCGAGCGGCTTGAGAGCGATGAAGAAGCGCCCCGTGTTGGTCGTGTTGGCCCCGCCGGCGCCGAGCGCCGAGCCGAAAGCCTGGACCGCCGGATCGGAGGCGATGACGGCGCCGAGTTCCTGCTGGAGCTGCTTCATCTCGTCCGGCGACACGTCCTGTGCGGCCTCCGAGATGCCGGTGATGACGCCCGTGTCCTGCGTCGGGAAGAAGCCCTTTGGGATGGCGACGAAGAGCCAGCCCGTGAGCCCCACCGTGAGGCAGAAGACGGCGAAGGTCGCGCCGTGGTGCCGGAGCGCGACGCCGAGCGTGCGCATGTAGACGGCGAGAATGGCTTCGAAGCCCTGCTCGACCGCCCGGTGGAGGCGTCCGCGCGCCTCCGTTGCGCGCCTCAGGAACCGCGAGCACAGCATGGGCGTGAGCGTGAGCGAGACGAAGGCCGACACGGCGATGGCGAGTGTGATGGTGAGGGCGAATTCCCGGAAGAACCTTCCCACGATGCCGCCCATGAAGAGGAGCGGAATGAAGACGGCGACCAGCGAGAGGCTGATGGAGAGAACGGTGAAGCCGATCTCTCTCGCGCCCTGCATCGCAGCCTTGAGGGCGCCGGCGCCGTCCTCGACATGGCGCACGATGTTCTCAACCACGACGATGGCGTCGTCCACCACGAAGCCGACCGCGATGGTGAGAGCCATCAGCGACAGGTTGTCGATGCTGAAGCCGAACGCGTACATGCCTGCCAGCGTGCCCGCCAGCGACAGCGGCACGACTACGGCCGGAATGAGCGTGGAGCGCGCATCGCGCAGGAACAGGAGGATCACCAGCACCACCAGCACGATGGTGATCATCAGGGCTTCCTCGACGCTCTCCACGGAAGCCCGGATCGTCGTGGTGCGGTCGATGATGGTGTCGATCCGGATGCCGGCGGGCATCACCGAGTCGAGCTGCGGCAGCGTCTGCCGGATGGCCTCCACCGTCGAGATGACGTTGGCGCCGGGCTGCTTGTAGATCAGGAGCGTGATGGCCTTGTGGTCGTTCTCCCAGGCCGCGACGTTGATGTTCTGGGGCCCTTCGACCGCGTGGCCGACATCGCGCACCCGGATCGGCGCCCCGTTCAGATAGGCGAGGATCACATTGTCATAGTCCTCCGGCCGGACGATCTGATCGTTGGCGGCGATCGAGAAGCTGCGCACCGCCGTGTTGATGGAGCCCTTGGCGGCTTCCGCCGTGGCCGAGAGCAGGGTGCCCCTCAGATCTTCGAGCGTGAGCCCGCTCGACGCCAGACGTGCCGGATCGACCTGCACGCGGATCGCCGGCTTCTGCTCGCCTCCGATCACGACCTGCGACACGCCCTCGACCTGCGACAGCCGCTGCGCCAGCACGTTGTCGGCGAAGTCGTCCACCTGGGTCAGCGGCATGGTGTCCGATTGCACGCCCAGGATCATGATCGGGCTGTCGGCGGGGTTGACCTTCCTGTAGGTCGGCGGCGAGGTCAGGTTGTCGGGAAGCTGTCGCAGCGAGGCGGTGATGGCGGCTTGCACGTCCTGCGCCGCGGCGTCGATGTTGCGGTCGAGATTGAACTGGATGGCGATCGAGGTCGAGCCGAGCGTGCTGGTGGAGACCATCTGGCTGATGCCGGCGATCTGGCCGAACTGCCGCTCGAGCGGCGCGGCGACCGCGGAGGCCATGGTGTCGGGACTGGCGCCGGGCAGCTTGGCGGAGACGCTGATCGTCGGAAAGTCGATCTGCGGCAGCGCCGCCACCGGCAGCAGCGGATAGGCCGCGACGCCGAGCAGCGCCAGCGCCGCCATGATGAGGGAGGTGGCGATCGGCCGCTGGATGAAGGGGGCGGAAATGTTCATTTCGCGTCGCTCAAGGCTCGGGCGCCGCGCTGTCCCTGGCCTCGGAGGCCTGCGCTGTCGCCTGCGCCGGCAGGGCCACGACGCGCACATGCGGGCTGAGCTTGTACTGGCCGCCGGTGACGACCTGGTCTCCGGGCTCCAGCCCCTTCTCGATCACCGACATGCCGTTGGAGACGGCGCCCGTCTCGATCGGCCGCATGTCGGCCGTGCCATCCCCCTTCACGACCCAGACGAAGAGCCCGTCGGGCCCATGCTGGACGGCGGCGAGCGGCACCGTCAGCGCATCCTTCAGCCGGTCGGTCTCGATGGTCGCGTGCAGAAAGGCGCCAGGCCAGATCCGCTCGTCGTCATTGGGGAAGGTGGCCTTGAGCCGGATCGTGCCGGTGCTGGCATCGATCGTGTTGTCGATCACCGCGAGCCGGCCGGTGCCGAGCGCCGTGCCGTCGTCGCCGCTTGCCGTGACGGTGACCGGACCTGCCCGGAACGCCTTCTGGACGGCCGCGAGATCGTGCTCGGGAAGCGTGAAGACGAGGGATATGGGTTTGAGCGTCGTGAGGACCGCGATCGGAGTCGGGTCGGAGGCATGCACCACGTTGCCGGGGTCGACGTTGCGGATGCCCATGCGCCCCTCGGCCGGCGCCGTGATGGTCATGTAGTCGAGATTGGTGCTCGCGGTCTGGATCGCCGCCTCGTCGGATGCGATCGAGGCGGTGAGCTGATCGACCGTCGCCTGCTGCTGGTCGCGCTGCTGCTTGCTCGCGAAATCCTGCTTGGCGAGGGTGGAATAGCGCTCGAGGTCGAGCTGGGCGCCGTGCAGCTGCGCCTCGTCCCTGGCCTTGGCCGCCTTGGCCTGGTCCAGGGCGGCCTGGGCGAGGCGCGGGTCCAGCCGCGCCAGCACATCGCCCGCCTTGACGTCCTCACCTTCGGAGAAGCCCACCGACTGCAGCGTCCCGTCGAGCTGGGGACGGATGTTGACGGTCTGCGAGGCTTGCGCCGTGCCGAGGCCCGAAAGCGTCACCTCGACATCGCGCGGCATGACGCGCGACAGGCTGACGGGGACTGCGGCCGGTGGCGCGGCCTTCACCGAGGCTTCCGCCGGGCTGCGTTGCCAGGCATAGAGCCCGCCGCCGGCCGCGGCGAGAGCGCCGATCAGCAGGCAGAGGACCAGCCGACGTCGATGTTTTCCGTTTGATGCTTCCACGGCGGGCAGACCCCGATTGAGCCTTTGGAGCCTGCGCCCGCCGACATCACGCGAACATGGACGGCGGATTAACTCGTGTTGAGGTTTGGACGCTCAGAACCAGCGCAGCCAGACGAGCTGCACCAGGATGAGCAGGATGGCGTCCCAGAAGAGGAGCTCGCCGAGGCTGAACCAGCCACGGTTGCGATTGATGCGCCAGAGCGCCCACCAGAGAACGGCCGCGATGCCGACGGGCGCGAAGGCGAGCGCCGTCACCTGAGTCTCCCGCCGGTCCGGGCATCGAAGAAATGCAGCGCCTCGCGCGGGAAGCGCATGCGCACCGGCGTTCCCTGCGGGAGGTCGCCGAGGTCGCGCGGCGTCCTGATCACGACCGTGCCGGCGGCATTCTTAAGGAAGAGCAGCGTGTCCGGCTCCACCAGCTCCTGGACGTCGAGCGGCAGGACGATCGATTGGTTTGCGCTTTCGTCCACGAGCTCGATCTGCTCCGGCCGGATGCCGAGCGTCACAGGCCCGTCCGCGATGCCCGGAACGGCAAGGCGGATGTCGCCCGCCTCGAAGCGGCCGTCCCGCGCCACGCCGTCGATGGTGTTCATCGCCGGTCGGCCCATGAACTCCGCGATGAAGCGGTTGGCGGGACGCCGGTAGATTTCGCGCGGCCGGTCGAACTGCGCGAGCTTGCCGTCCCTCAGCACCGCGATGCGGCTTGCGAGCGTCATCGCCTCTTCCTGGTCGTGGGTCACGAACACGAAGGTTTTCTTCAGCTCCCGGTGCAGCCGGTTGAGCTCGGTGCGCATATGGAGGCGCAGGAGCGCGTCGAGATTGGAAAGCGGCTCGTCCATGAGGCAGATCGAAGGCTCCCACACGAGCGCGCGCGCGACCGCCACGCGCTGCGCCTGTCCGCCCGAAAGCTGCGAGGGCCGGCGGTGGAGATAGGGCTCGATCCGGAGAAGCCCGGCCATGGCCTTCACCTGCCGGTCGATCTCCTCGGCCGGCCGCTTCCGGATGCGAAGGGGGTAGGCGATGTTCTCATAGACGCTCTTGTGGCCGTAGAGCGCGTAGTTCTGGAACACCATCCCCATGTCGCGGAAGCGCGGCGGCAGATCGGTGATGTCGCGGCCGGCCACCTCGATGCGGCCCTCGCTCGGCTGCTCGAGGCCGGCGAGCAGCCGGCAGGCGGTGGTCTTCCCCGAGCCCGAGGGGCCGAGCAGCACGATGAACTCGCCGAGCTCGAAGTCGAGATCGAGCGCATCGAGCGCCACCGTCCCGTCGGCGAACCGTTTTGTCACGCCCTGGAAGGCAACCTTGGACATCTCAGGCACCGAGCATTTGCTCCTTCTCTCAGCCCTTCACGGCGCCGAAGGTCAGTCCCCGCACCAGGTGCTTCTGAACGAGGAAGGTGAAGACGACGATGGGCAGTGTCGCAACGACCGCGACGGCCGCGACCTGGCCCCAGAGCGTGCCGTGCGGCGTGACGAGCCCCGGGATGCCGACGGTGAGCGGTCGCCCCTCGAAGGCGACGAGGATGAAGGCATAGAGGAACTCGTTCCACGACAGGATGAAGCACAAGACCGCGGTTGCCGCGAGGCCGGGGCCTGCCAGCGGCAGGACGACGAAGGCGAAGGCGCCGAGCTTCGAACGCCCGTCCATCATGGCTGCCTCGTCGATCTCCTTCGGGATCTCCGCGAAGAAGCCGCGCATCATCCAGACGACCAGCGACAGGTTGAAGGAGGTGTGCGCGATGACGACGGCGTAGATCGTGTCGGTGAGGCCGAGGGTGGTGAAGAACAGGAAGAGTGGCACGGCGATCGAGATCGGCGGCGCCATGCGGGTCGTGAGGAAGAAGAAAAACAGGTCCTCCTTGCCGGGAAAGTCGGTGCGCGCGAAGGCATAGGCCGCGGGCGCTCCGATGAGGAGCGAGAGCGCCGTCGTGCTCAGCGCGATGAGCAGCGAGTTGAGGACGAGCGGCAGGTATTCCTTGCCGAGAAACACGTCCGGATAGTTCCGGAAGGTCGGCGTGAAGGTCCATTGGGGGACGCTCGAAAGGATGTCGAGCCTGCCCTTGAAGGAGGCGAGCAGGATCCAGAGATAGGGCGCGAGCGCGATGACGAGGGCGGTCGCGAGCACGCCCCAGGCGAAGGCCTTCCAAGCCCTGTTCATGCCGTCTTCGCCCGCGCCGGCTGCCAGTAGATGGCCTTGTAGAAGACCGAGCACAGGATCAGCACCACGAGATAGACCATGAAGGCCACGGCCGCCCCGTAGCCGAGGTTCCAGGTCTTGAAGTTGACCCGGTAGGCATAGATCGAGAGGAGCTCCGACACCGTTCCCGGTCCGCCGCCCGTCAGGATGAAGACCTTGTCGAACTCCTTGAAGGCGTCGATGCCGCGCAAGAGTAGCACGAGCGCGATGACCGGGCGCAGGAGCGGCAGCATCACGTCGAGGAACTGCCGCCATGGCCCGGCGCCGTCCATGGTCGCCGCCTCGAAGGGCGCGCGCGGCAGGCTCATCAGCCCCGCCAGCATGACGAGCGTGACGAAGGGGGTCCACTGCCAGACGTCGATGGCGATGATGGCGGGCATCACGAGGTCGGGCGAGGAGAAGATGGCGGTGCGGTTCGACAGGAGTCCGATCTCGCGCAGGTAGTAGGTCGCCATGCCGAAATCGCCCTGCAGCATCAGCCGCCAGATGAGGCCGACCGCCACCGGCGCGATCATCATGGGGACGAGCAGCAGCGTGGTGAGCAGCCGCTGCCGCTCGACGAAGCGCCAGATGAGGAGGGCGAGCGCAAAGCCCAGCACGAACTCGATCGAGACGGCGGCCAGCACGAAGCGGATGGTGAGCCAGAAGGAGTCCCAGAAGATCGTGTCGTTGCGGATGAGGTGGCGGAAATTGTCGAAGCCGACGAAGGCGCCCTTCTGGTCCGGATTGGCGAAGGAGAGGTCGGTCATGGCCGTGTAGGCCATGTAGTAGAAGGGCCCGACGAGGAACACGACGACGAGCAGTGTCGCGGGCAGGATCAGGGGCGCGGACGCGCCGCGATCGAGCAGGAAGCGGCCGCTTGCGCCGCGCGGCTCTGCGGGGCTCGTCAGGGTCATCGGTTCCTTGGCCGATCTCTGGCAGATGCCGGGAGAAAAGAGGGCGCCGCCGACATGGCCCTGAAGATGCACGCGTCTGTCAGGCAACCAAGCTCAACGCGAAAACGGCGGCGCCCGTCAAGTCACTCCGCGGGAGGAAACTTCATCGGCGCGCAGGAGCCCAGAAGCGCCGAGATCTCCTTGGCTGCCGTGTCGAGAGCGGCCTGCGCCGGTTTCTCGTCGGCGAGGAAGGAGGAGAGCTCGCGCACCAGGATGTCGGTCATCTCGCTCGACTGCGGCAGCGTGGGCTTCGGCTTCGCCGCCTCGTTCGATGCCATCGAGGCCTTGGCATAGGGCAGCTTCTGCACGTCCTCGGCCGCATAGACGTCCGGCCTCGCCGAGGCGCCGCCGTTCAGGTGCTGGTTGTGCTGCTGCTCATAGGCCATCATCCACTGGATGAAGAGGAAGGCGGCTTCCTGGTTCTTGGACGTGGCGGGGATGAGGTAGGTCCATCCCTCGACCTGGCCGATCTTGCCCCCCTCGCCCTGGGGCACCATGTCGAAGCCCATCTTGCCGACGACCGTCGAGGCGTTCTCGTCGACGGCGACGGCGTAGGTCGCGTCGTTCCACATGATGAGCTCGACGACCTTACCCTGCTGCATGAGGGCCATCACGTCGTCCCAGAAATAGTTGAGCGTGTCGGGCGGCGAAAAGGCTTTCAGGCTCTTGTAGTATTCGGTCGCCTTGACGGCCTGCGGGCTGTTGACGATGACGGGGCCGCATGCGGAGCCCGACTTCACCTCCAGCATGTCGCCGCCGAAGGAGTAGAGGAAGTTCAGCCATTCGTACCATAGCGCCTCGTGCCGCTTGCCCTGCAGCGCGGTGCCGTAGAGCCCCTGGTCGGGGCGCGTGAACCACTCGGCGATGTCGCGGTACTGGTCCCAGGTTTTCGCCGGCGCGAGGTCGTAGCCGTATTTTGCCTTGAAGCCTTCCTTCTCCTTCGGATCCGAGAGCAGGTCGGAGCGGTACCACATGAACATGTTGAGCGCGGTGAAGGGGAAGCCGTAGGGCTTGCCCTCATACCAGGAGATTTCCTTCCACAGACCCTGATAGAGCTGCTCCTCGGGCTTGAAGGAGGGGTCGCGCAGCTTCGCATCGTCCATGAAGCGCTGGACGGGCTCCAGATGCCCGTTGCCCACGAACTTGCCGAGTTCGCGATGCGGCTGGATGATGAAGTCGTAGCGTCCGCGCTTGGAGTTGAGGTCGAGGAGGACCTTGTTCACGGCCTCCGAGTGCTCGTACATCTCGATCTCGACCTTGATGCCTGTGGCCTCCTCGAATTTGGGCGCGAGCTTCTGCATGGCCTCGAGCGGCGGCAATGCTTCGCCGATGGTGCGGATCGTGGTGCCTTTGTAGGGAGCGGCAGCCTCTTCGAGTGACCAGGCATAGCTTTGTGGAACTTGCCACATAGTGGTGGCGACCATGGTGGCGAGCGCAGCGAGCAGTCTGGGGATCTGCCGGCGCGAGAAAAGGTGGTTTGTCATGGTTTCTCCCTGCTCCCTGGTGTGTGCACGCCGCATCGCGGATGCCGTCACCGCGCGGGATATTGACATGGGATGTTGAGTATTACAAATAGATTTGTGGCTGGTGCCACATCGGACAAGCCGGATTGCGGAGCTTTGCTATGGATTTCATCTTCATGCTCACCCGCAGCGACCAGACGGTCGAGGACTGCCTCGAGCTCCTCAATCTCATTCGGCCGGTGGGTCTGAAGCACATCGGATTCAAGGATGTGGGCGTCGAGCCGCCGGTGCTCGCGAGGCTGGTCGAGGGCATCCGGGCGGCTGGCGCCGTCTCCTATCTGGAGGTGGTCTCGGCAACCCCGGAGGCGGCACTGCGCTCGGTGAAGCTCGGACGCGAGCTCGGCGTCGATCGCATCCTCGGCGGAACCGATGCCGGCCGGGCGCTGGAGATCCTGGCGGGCAGCGCCAGCAGATATTATCCCTTCCCGGGCCTGCCTCACGGCCACCCGACGCAGCTCGGCGGCACGCCGGAGCAGGTCGAGCGGCAGTGTCGGGAGTTCATCGCCAAGGGCTGCGCCGGTGTGGACATTCTCGCCTATCGTGCCACCGAGGCCGATCCGATCGAGCTCGTGAAGGCCTCGCGTCGCGGCATTGGCAAGGAGGGATATCTCATCGTCGCGGGCTCGGTCACCTCGATCGATCGCATCAGGGCGGTGAGCGAGGCGGGCGCCGACGCCTTCACCATCGGCACGGCCGTGTTCGACGGCTCCTACAGCCCCCGCAAGGGCTCGATCCTCTCACAGCTCGAAGCGGTGCTCGACGACTGCCGCGCGGCCGCCTGACGGGATCCTCACCCCGTGCCCGTCATCGGGATCGACATCGGAACCCAGAGCCTCAAGGCAATCGTCGCGGGCGATGCGCTGGAAATCCTGGGCGAAGGCGCGGTCCCTTACGCGCCTCAATTCCCGCGTCCGGGCTGGGCCGAGCAGGATCCGCGCCTCTGGCTTGAAGCGCTGAAGCCCGCCATAGGGGTCGCGCTCGCGCGCGCCAGGCTGAAGCCCGGCGACATCCAGGGGCTCGCGCTTGCCGGCCAGCTCGACGGCTGCCTGCCTTCCGCCGCCGGCCACGCGCTCGGCCCCTGCATCATCTGGATGGACCGGCGCGCCGAAAAACTGATCTCGGATGTGCCGCCGGAGCTGGTGCGGGATCGTGCCGGCCTCGCGCGCGATCCGACTCACATGGCGGCGAAGATCCGCTGGTGGGAACAGGAGCTGGGTGGGGCAGAGGTCGAGCTTTGGCATCAGCCCGTGTCGTTCCTGCTGGAGGCGCTGACCGGCGCGCGGCTCATGGATCCGGCGCTCGCCTCCACCACCATGCTCTATGGGCTGGAGTGTCGCGGCTGGGATCGGGCGCTGCTCGACGCCTTCGATCTCGGCGCGGCGAGGCTTCCGGGCATCGCCGCAGCGGAGACGGTGGCAGGCGCTCTCCATTCCGCGGGGAGCGCGCTGACGGGCCTGCCTCAGGGCCTTCCCGTCGCGGTCGGCACAGGCGATGACTTCTCGAACCTGCTCGGCGGCGGCCTCTTCCGCGAAGGCACCGTCGCGGCGGCGCTCGGCACGGCGGAGGTGGTCGGAGCGCTCTGCGACCGGCCGGTGGTCGATCCCGAGCTTCTGGTCGAGACGCACCCCTTCTTCGGCGGCCGTCACGCGCTCGTCAATCCGGGCTGGCTTTCGGGCGGCGCCATCACATGGTTCCTGAAGACCTTCGGCGTGGAATCCCCGGCCGCCCTGTCGGCGCTCGCGGCCGAGGCGCCGCCCGGCTCGGAGGGACTGCTCTTCCTTCCGGCGCTCTCGGGCGCCATGGCGCCGCGCTGGGTGGCGGGAGCACGCGGCGCCTTCTACGGGCTGACCCCGGCGCACGGTCGCGCCCACTGCGCCCGCGCGGTGCTCGAAGGAACGGCCTTCGCGATGCTCGACGTGATCGAGCGGCTGGAGGCCCTGGGCGTTCCGGCGAAGCGCCTGAGGCTCATGGGGGGTGGCGCGAGAAGTGCCGTCTGGGCGCAGATCCGCGCCGACCTCACGGGCCTTCCCACCGAGGTCTGCGCCATGGCGGACGCCTCTCCCGTCGGTGCCGCAGTGCTCGCGAGCGTCGCCGCCGGCCTTCATCGGGATGTCGCCGCGGCGCTCTCCGTCATGCGCACGCCCTATTCCGTCGTCGAACCCGATCTCGCCAAGGGCGACGTCTATCGCGCCGCCCACGCCCGCTATCGCCGTCTCTTCGAAGCCCTCACACCGCTCTATGGCTGAAAGCATGTCGCAGGCACGTCTTGAAAAGCTCCTTGCGGGAGCGCTGCCCGATCCCGACGGCGCCGGCATGCTGTCGGTGCCGATCGACAGGGTGGAGATCGGTCGCGGGCTCGCGTCCCGTGCTGCCGAGCTCGTGGGCTCGCTCGGTTTCGGCCGCCGCCTGGCGGTGGTCATGGATACCGCCACCCGGCGCGCCTTGGGCGAGGCGGTCGTCGCTTCCCTCGAGCGCGGTTTCGAGGTCCGTGCCGTCCTGTTCGAGAGCCCGCCGCATCCGGACATGCCGACGGTCGAAGGCGTGATGGCCCGGACGCACGACGCGAACGCGCTGATCGCCGTCGGTTCGGGCTCCGTCAACGACATCGCCAAGCACGCGGCGCATCTGACGAAGCGGCCCTATGCGGTGTTCGGCACGGCGCCCTCCATGAACGGCTATACCTCGGTCTCGGCCGCCATCACCGAACACGGGTTGAAGAAGTCGCTCGCCTCGACGGCGGCGCGGGGCGTCTTTCTCGATCTCGACGTGCTGGCTGCGGCGCCCAAGCGCCTCATCGCAGCGGGCTTCGGCGACTCGATCTGCCGCTCGACCTCGCAGGCCGACTGGCTCATGTCGCATCTCCTTCGCGACACGCCCTATCGCGAGGCGCCCTTCCTGCTCCTGAAGGACGACGAGGCGGCGCTCGTCGCCAATGCTCCAAGACTGGTGGAGGGCGATACGGCGGCGATAGCACTTCTCGCCCGCACGCTCGTCATGTCGGGTTTCGGCATGACCGTCTGCGGCGGCTCCTACCCCGCGAGCCAGAGCGAGCATCTCGTCGCACACTATATCGACATGCTGGGAAAGGACCTGCCGCCGGCGCTGCATGGCGAGCACATCGCCGTGACGACATCCTCGATCGCGCGTCTGCAGGAGCGGGTGCTCGGCAAGCCGAGGCTCGAGATCCGCGAAAGCCGCGACACGCCGCAAGCCTTTGCGGATGCGTTCGGCAGGGACCTGGGCGCGACCTGCTGGGAGGCCTACGCGCCGAAGCGCCTCGATCGGGATCGCGCCCTTGCGCTCTCGCGCCGCCTCGACGCGAGCTGGGAGGAGGTTCGCGCCAGGGTCCGGGCGGTCATGCGGCCGGCGGACGGGATCGTCGCGGCGCTGAAGCTTGTCGGCGCGCCGACGACGCCGGAAGAGGTCGGGATCGGCAGGAGCTTCTATCGCGCAGCCCTCCTCGATGCGCGCCGCATCCGCGACCGCTTCGGCATCCTCGACCTCGCGGAGGCCGCGGGCGAGCTCGACGCCTTCGTGGCCCGCGAGACGGCATGATGCTTCGTCCTCTCTCGGAGTTTCCGCTGGCCGATCGGCGGATGGTGCGCGCCGTCCTCACAGATATCGACGACACCCTGACCGAGCACGGCCGCCTGCCGCCCCATGCCTATGATGCGCTGGCGCGGCTCAAGCGGGCGGGCTTCATCGTCGTGCCGGTGACGGGGCGGCCCGCCGGCTGGTGCGATCTCATCGCGCGCCAGTGGCCGGTCGACGGCGTGGTGGGCGAGAATGGAGCCTTCTATTTTCGCTACGATGACGGAGCCCGCACCATGACCCGCCGCTATGCGAGAACGGACTCCGAGCGTCAGGCGGATCGCGCCAGGCTCGAGCGCATCCGCGCCGCCGTGCTGCAGGAGGTGCCGGGTTCAGGCGTCGCTGCCGACCAGGCCTATCGTGAAGCCGACCTCGCCATCGACTTTCGCGAGGATGTGCCACCGCTTTCGGCGGCGGACGTCGCGCGCATCGTGGCGATCTTCGAGCGCTTCGGCGCCGTGGCGAAAGTCTCCTCAATCCACGTCAACGGCTGGTTCGGCGACTACGACAAGCTCTCGACGAGCCGGCGCTTCCTGGCGGAAATGGCAGGCCTCGACATCGACGCCGAACCTCACTCGGTCGTCTTCGCCGGCGACAGCCCCAACGACGCCCCGATGTTCGCCTTCTTCCCGAACGCGGTCGGAGTGGCCAATGTGCGGGCATTCGAATCGGAGCTTCAGGCGGCGCCGCGCTGGGTCACGCCGTCAGCCGGCGGGCGGGGCTTTATGGAGCTCGCCGATGCGCTGATCGCGGCGCGGGGAGGGTGTTAGGGGTGAGCGACATCGAGAAGCTCGGGAAGCGCGAGCGCCACGACCTGATCCTGAACGAGATCCGCACCGCCGCGGCGATCCGCGTCTCCGAGCTCGCCGGCCGCCTCGGCGTCTCGGGCGAAACCATCCGCCGCGACCTGGCCGAGCTTGGGCAGACGGGCCTCATCAGCCGCACCTATGGCGGCGCGACCATCCGGCCCCTGACGTCGGAGCCGACGGTGAGTGAGCGCGGCCTCGCCTTCGTCGAGGAGCGTTCGCGCATCGGCGCGGCCGCGGCCAGGCGCATCGAGGACGGGCAGATCGTGATGATCGACGGCGGCACGACCACCTGGCAGGTCGCCCGCCATCTCACCCAGGCCGCGCGCGATCTCACCGTCATCACCAACTCGGCCGCCATCGCCTCGGCCGTCGGCCTCAATCCCAATTTCCGTGTCATCCTCTGTCCCGGGACCTACGACGCGCGCGAGGGGAGCGTGCTGGGCGAGGATGCGGTCGAGTACCTTCAGCGCTTCAACGCCCACCTCGCCGTGATCGGAGCGACCGGCCTTGCCGAGAGCGGCCCGAGCGATGCCATCGCCGGCGCGGCCGTGTTCAAGCGCGCCATGCTGGGCCGGGCGGCCGAGTCCATGCTCGTGATCGACCGCAGCAAGTTCGGCCGCACGGCGCTCCAGACAGTTTGCCCGCTGGACGCGCTCGGGCTGATCATCACCGACGCGGAGCCTCCCGAGGCGCTCGCCGATGCCATCCGAAGGGCCGGCGTGACGCTCGCGGTTGTCTGAGGGCGCTCCCGAAACAGCAACTAAAAGTTGCTCCAATATCCGGTTTAACTGGCCATAAAACTGAGAAAATACTGCGCTTCCTGAGTAACCTTCCATGAACCGAACCCTTTCGGGGCCGGGAACGGGAGAAAGCAAAATCCCGTTTCGGTTGCAAGCTGGGTCTCCTGACGCCCCGCTTCGCAATCGAGGAGAAACGCAATGGCATACGCAACTGCAAGAACCCTGATGCTCGGCGTGGCAGGCGTGGCGTGGCTTGCTGCCGGTGTTCCGGCGAACGCCGCCGGCTGCGGCATCGTCAACTACAATGTGGACCAGAGCCGCAAGGCCTGCATGATCGAGGCCAAGGGCCCCGCCGGCGCCGAGGGCATCGGGCTCAACGCCAACCGGCCGGGAACGTCCGGCGAAGCCGCCAACCTCGGCAATCGCGCCAGCTCGGCCGATCCTGACGGTCTGGGGGTTCCCGGACTGGGCCTCGGTCTCGACGCCAATGCGGACGCCAACGCCGATGCCGGCCAGAAGGGCGTCGCCGTCAATACACGAGCCAACACCGGTCTTTCGACCAGCAAGGGGCTCAACAGCAACATCGGGCTCGCGGCGGATGCGCGCGTGGGCAAGAGCAACAATACCGCATTGGCGGCCAAGGCGCGCGCCAAGGTCGGCGTCGCGACCGACCGCGGGCTCGCGCTCAAGGCCAAGGCGAACGTCGAGGCGGGTCTGTCGAATCCGAAGAAGCGCAATTTCAACATCGCCAATATCGGCGTGAACGCCAATGCCAACGCCAATACGGGCAACAGCTCCAGTTCCGGCCTGGGCGTCGGCATCGGTGTCGGCGTGAACGGCAACGGCCTGGCCGGCGTGGGCGCAAAGGTCGGCAGGAGCGGCATCGGCGTGGGCGTGGGCCTTGGAGGCCTGGGCGTCGGTGTCGGCATCAGCGGCCGCGGCGTCGGCGTGGGGATCGGCCGCCTCTAATCCAAGCGCTTATTGGCGGAACGAGAGCCGCGGGTTCGCCCGCGGCTCTTCATGTCTGCGTAGGCTTGCTCGTGTTTCCCTCTCCGAGGGGGCGCTGCATGAGCACCGTGTCCACCCATCGTCCGAGCTTGAAGCCCACCGATCTCAGCACGCCTACATGCTGGAAGCCCATGCGCGCATGGAGTGCGATCGAGCCTTCATTGCCGCTGTTGCCGATCACCGCCAGCATTTGCCGCCAGGGTCCGGCCTCGCATCGTGCGATGAGCGCGCCGAGAAGCGCGCCGCCGATGCCGTGCCCCGAAAAACCTTCCGCGACATAGACTGAATCCTCGACCGTATGGCGATAGGCAGGGCGCGGACGGTAGCTGGTCGCGTAGGCGTAGCCGGCGATGCGGCCGTCGCGTTCCGCCACCAGATAGGGCAGTCCGCGGCTCAGCGCGGCGGTGCGCCTAGCCAGGAGCTCGGCGGTGTCGGGAGGCGTCTCCTCGAAGGTCGCAAGGCCATTCAGGACGTGATGCGCATAGATCGCCTGCACGGCGGCCATGTCCGCTTCGCCGGCATCGCGCACGATGATGCCCGAGGCGGTGGTGCTCATGCCGGGTCTTCGTCGAGCTTGCGCGCCATGACGATGCGCGGCTCGGCCCCGTAGCCTAGCCGCTCGTAGAAGGCGCGCACCGTCTCGTTGTCCTCGCGGATGAGGAGATTGAGCTTCCAGACGCCGCGCGCCCTTAGCCAGGCTTCCGCCGCCTGCATCGCCTGCCGCCCATGGCCCCGTCCGCGCGCGCGGGGCGAGACCGACACGTAGTAGACGGTGCCGCGGTGGCCGTCATGGCCGACCATCACCGACGCGGCGATCTCTCCATCTTGCCGCGCCACCAAAATCTCCGACGAAGGCTTTCCGCGCGCGAAGGCAATGTCCTTGGCGGGGTCGTTCCAGGGTCGCGTGAGGCCGCAAGCCTCCCAGAGCGCCACGACCTCCTCGACATCGCCGTTGGCGATCGGACGGAAATCCAGAGTGGCGCTCATGGCTCGGGCAGGAGCTTGCCGGGATTGAGGATGCCGTTCGGATCGAGCGTGCGCTTGAGCGCGCGCATGAGATCGAGCTCGACCGGGGACTTGATGTGCGTCATGAGGGGCCGCTTGAGCTGCCCGATCCCGTGCTCGGCGCTGATCGAGCCGCCGAGATCGATGACGATCGCATGCACGGCCTCGTTCATGGCCTCCCACCCGTCGAGATAGGCGCGCCTGTCGGCGCCGACCGGCTGCGAGACGTTGAAATGGATATTGCCGTCTCCGAGATGCCCGAACGGCACCGGCCGCGCGCCGGGCGCCAGCGCCTCGACGGCGCGTGTGGCGCGGAGGAGGAACTCAGGGACCTTCGAGACCGGCACCGCCACATCGTGCTTGATGGAGCCGCCTTCGTGCTTCTGCACTTCGGAGAGCGCCTCGCGGATGCGCCAGAAGTCGGCGGCCTGCGCTTCTGAAGTGGCGATGGCCGCGTCCTCGACGATGCCGTCCTCGATCGCCCCGGCGAGAATGGCTTCCATCATCTCCGCGACCGGCGCGCCTTCGCCATCCGAAAGCTCGATCAGCACGTACCAGGCGTGAGGATCGGTGAGCGGATCGCGGGTGGCGGCGTGGCGGGAAGTGAACTCGACACCGATCCGCGGCAGGAGCTCATAGGCCGTGAGACGCTGGCCGGCGCGCGCGCGGGCGAGGTTGAAGAGGGAGAGCGCGGCCTTAGGATCGGCAAGCCCGACCCAGGCGGTCGCGGCCTGCGCGGGAAGCGGAAAGAGCTTGAGCACCGCCGCGGTGATGATGCCGAGCGTGCCTTCCGAGCCGATGAACAGATCCTTCAGGTCATAGCCGGTATTGTCCTTGCGCAGCCGCCGCAGGCCCTCCCACACGCGCCCGTCGGCCAGCACCACCTCGAGCCCGAGGCAGAGGTCGCGCGCATTGCCGTAGGCGAGCACGCCGACACCGCCGGCATTGGTGGCGAGATTGCCGCCGATGCGGCAGGAGCCTTCGGAAGCGAGGCTTAAGGGGAAGAGCCGTCCCGCCTCGCGCGCCGCCTCCTGGAGGCTCGCAAGCGTCACGCCCGCCTCAGCCGTGACGGTGTTGTCGAGGGCATCGAGGCCGCGGATGCGGGTCAGACGCTCGAGCGACAGGACGATCTCGCCGGCCGCCGGCGTCTGGCCGCCGACCAACCCCGTGTTGCCGGCCTGCGCCACGATCCCGACGCGCGCCGCGTTGGCGAGCTTGAGGATCTGGGAAACTTCCTGCGTGGAGGCCGGACGGACGACGAGCGCCGCGGATCCTTCGAATTTTTGGCGCGGCTCCCGGAGATAGGGCTCCATCCGGGCCGCGTCGGCAAGAACCTGCGCGGGGCCGACGATGGAGATGAGCCGGTCCTTGAGGTCGTGCGCCGGGGAGGAAGCGGGGCGGGTCAGCACGATCCGCCCGCCCCGCGAAGTCGAGGCTTAGCCGCGATAGACGCAGCGCTTGTATTCGCCGGAATAGAGCCGGTACATGCCGGTGCTCGGATTGAAGGAGCGGTACTTCTGCGAGCAGTAGCGGATGTAGTCGCTGTCGCCCTGCTGCGTATAGTCTCCGTCGTCGACGGCGTCGGGAGTGTCGACATCGGACCAGATGCTGTAGCCGTCTCCATAGCCGTATCCGTAGTCGTACGGGTCATAGCCGTAAACCCCCGCATACGGATAGCCGTAATAGCCGGGGTAGAAGCCGAAGCCGCCGCCACCCCAGCGATGACCATGGCCGCCGTGCCAGCGATGTCCCCACCGCCCGTGCCAGCGATTGCCGTTCCATCCGTGGCCGCCATGCCGCCACTGGCCCTTGGAGCGGACCTCCTGCACGAGGCCTTCGTTCTCGGCTCCGCAGGATGCGACCTGGCAGGAGGCAAGGTTTGCCGGGAAGGCCGCGGCGGGTTGGCTGGCGGCCGTGCCGAGGAGGAGGGCCGCCGCAAGGCCGAGGCCGTGCAAAGCGCTTTTCATGGTGAGAAATCCTTTCTGGAACTGCGTCTCCGGTAGGCGTGGATTGTGGCCTGCGGGTGGCCGAATGCGTGCCTCGCCTGGAGAGACCTTGCCCACATAAGCATCGGGGGGCCGAATTGTTTCCGCCGTCAGGGCAGCCCCGCCCTGCGCGATGCGCATGCGTGGGATGGTTAATGCCGATGTGAACGTGGGGCGGCGGCGCGAACGAGCCGGTCGTTGATGGCCTCGCCGAGGCCGTGGCGCGGAACCGGCATGACGGCGATGCGGGGGACATCCTCGCCGTCGAGCTCCCTGAGCATGCGGAAGAGGTTGGCGGCCGCCTCCACAAGATCCCCGCCGGGTGAAAGGTTGCGCATAGAACCTACATGAGCGGGGACGTGGGAGCCGAACGCGAGCAGCGCCTCATCCGACCGGACATCGGCAGCATCGAGCCGCAGCGCTGCATTCGGCGCGTAGTGACTTTCGAGCTGTCCGGGCGCCACCGGCCTGGCCGAGCCCTCGGTTCGTGCGAGCGGCTGCCGGATTGCCTCCTCAATCGCCTCGCGGGGGAGCCCGCCTGGGCGGAGCAGGGCAGGTTGGTCATCGAGGCAGGAGACGATGCTCGACTCGATGCCGACGGGACAGGATCCGCCGTCGAGCACCAGGCCGATGCGGCCGGCGAGGCCTTGCATCACGTCGTCGGCTGTCGTGGGGCTGAGCCGTCCGGAGGGATTCGCGCTCGGACCCACGAGCGGCCTTGCGGCCGCTTCGATGAGCGCCTGCGCCAGGGGATGCGCCGGCATGCGGATGGCGAGGCTGTCGAGGCCGGCGCTCGCCAGCAGCGAGACTTTCGAGCCTGCCGCGCGCGGCACGACCAGCGTCAGCGGCCCCGGCCAGAAGCGTTCGGCCAGAAGGCGGGCCCTGGCGTTGAGCCGGCCGAGCCGCATCGCCTCCTCGATGCCAGAGACATGCACGATGAGCGGGTTGAAGCGCGGCCGGCCCTTGGCCTCGAACACGCGCGCCACCGCCTTCTCGTCCAAGGCGTCGGCGCCGAGCCCGTAGACGGTCTCGGTGGGGAAGGCCACGAGCTCGCCCTTGCGGATGGCGGCGGCCGCGCGCGCGAGCGAGCCGGCGCCGATCTTCTCAGTCATGCGCGGCGGCCCTGGCTTGATCGGCGTGGAAGCGCATGCGGGGCGCGCTATAGTGCGGCCCCGCATGCCGTCCCCGGAGGATCTTCAGCGACATGGGTCTCTATACCCCGCAGCTTGCGGACATCAAGCACACGCTGGACCATGTGGTGGGCCTGCCCGGCCTGATCGAGGACAATGTTTTTCCCGATCTCGGCCTCGACACGGTCGATGCGGTGCTGGCCGAGGCCGGCCGCTTCTCCGCCGAAGTGATCGCGCCCCTGAACCGCGAGGGCGACCGCCATGGCTGCCGGCTCGATCCAGCGACGCACGCGGTCACGACGGCGCCTGGTTGGAAGGAGGCCTATGCGCAGTGGGTGGGCGCGGGCTGGGGAAGCCTCCCTTGTCCGCCCGAATATGGCGGGCAGGGCCTTCCCACGGTCGTGAGCCTAGCGGTGCAGGAGCTCTGGAATACGGCCGCCTCCGCCTACGGCATCGGCACGCTTTTGACGCAAGGGGCGGTCGACGCGCTCGCCGCCCACGGTTCCGAGGCGCTGAAAGAGACCTATCTTCCGAAGATGGTGTCGGGCGAATGGACCGGCACCATGAACCTGACGGAGCCGCAGGCGGGCTCCGACCTCGGCAGCCTGAAGACGAAGGCCGAGCGCGCGGGCGACGGGACCTACCGCATCACCGGTACGAAGATCTTCATTACCTATGGCGAGCACGACCTCACCCAGAACATCGTGCATCTGGTGCTGGCGCGGCTTGCCGATGCTCCGGAAGGCACGCGCGGCATCTCGCTCTTCCTCGTGCCGCGCGGCCTGCCCGACGGCAGCCGCAACGACGTGAAGTGCATCGGGCTCGAGGAGAAGCTCGGCATCCACGGTTCGCCCACCTGCGTCATGCGCTTCGGCGACGCGGGCGGCGCCGTCGGCCATCTCGTCGGCGAAGAGAACCGCGGCCTCGCCTGCATGTTCACCATGATGAACAATGCCCGCCTGCATGTGGGCATGCAGGGCGTGGCGGTGGCCGAGCGCGCGACCCAGCAGGCGGTTGCCTACGCCCGCGAGCGCCGCCAGGGACGCAGGCCCGGCATCGACGGGGCGGCGCCCTTGATCGAGCACCCGGACGTGCGCCGCATGCTCATGGACATGCGGGCCAAGACCGCCGCGGCGCGCGCCATCTGCTACGAGACCGCCCGCGCGCTCGATCTCTCCGAGCATGCTGCGAGCGAGAAGGAGCGGGTGGAGAACGCGGCGCTGGCCGCGCTGCTGACGCCGGTCGCCAAGGCCTGGTCGACCGACATCGGCGAGGAGGTCGCAACGCTCGGCATCCAGGTGCATGGCGGCATGGGTTATATCGAGGAGACGGGCGCAGCCCAGCACCTGAGGGACGCCCGCATCTGCCGCATCTACGAGGGCACCAACGGCATCCAGGCCATCGATCTCGTCACCCGAAAACTGCCGCTCGCGGATTTCGAGACGGTGCGCGGCTGGCTCGCGGGCGTGCGGGCGCTCGCCGAGGACATGGCGGAGGATCGGATGGGCGAGGCAGCGGGCATCGGGCTCAAGCTCGCCGAAGCCGTGACGGCGCTCGAGGATGCGACCGGCTATCTCGGCGGCTGGCTCAAGGAGGATCCCGACCGGGCGCTTGGCGTTGCCACGCCCTACCTCGCGCTCTTCGGGCTGGTGGCGGGCGGCGCGGGGCTCGCGAAGGGCGCGCGGGCGCTTCTCGCCCAGGGCGCCAATGACGACTTCCATGTGCGGCTCGCCGCCTGGTTCGCCTTCAACCACCTGCCGCTGGCGCAGGGCTACCGCGACATCGTGGAGAAGGGTGCCGACACGCTGCTGGCCGTCCCGCCGGACCTGATCGGATGACGGACGCAGTCCGCCGGGTGAGGGGGCTTCGAATCCTCCTCCGGCCGTTCGGGATGATCTTTTCCCTCGCAGGGGAGAAGGAAACGCTGGACCGAGCGCTTGCACTGGCATCGCCCGGCTGCCTGCGCTATGCCACGGCCTATGCCGAGCCTTGCAGGAAAGACGCTCTTCATCACCGGCGCGAGCCGTGGCATCGGGCTTGCCATTGCCTTGAAGGCCGCGCGCGACGGCGCCAACATCGCCATCGCGGCCAAGACGGCGGAGCCCCATCCGAAGCTCCCGGGCACGATCCACACCGCGGCCGCCGACATCGAGGCCGTGGGCGGCCGGGCGCTTCCGCTGGCCGTCGACATCCGCGACGAGGCGCAGGTGGAAGAGGCGGTCGCGCGCACCGTCGAGACATTCGGCGGCATCGATATCTGCGTCAACAACGCCTCCGCCATCCAGCTCACGGGCACGCTCGAGACCGAGATGCGCCGCTTCGACCTCATGCACGGCGTCAACGCGCGCGGCACCTTCCTCGTCTCGAAAGCCTGCCTGCCGCATCTCCTGAAAGCCCCGACGCCGCACATCCTCATGCTCTCGCCGCCGCTCGATCTCAAACCCAAATGGTTCGGGCCGCATCTCGCCTATTCGCTGGCGAAGTTCGGCATGAGCCTCGTGGCCTTGGGACTGGCGGAGGAGTTCAGGGGCCGCGTGGCGGTGAACGCGCTCTGGCCGCGCACCACCATCGCGACCTCCGCCATCCGCAACCTCCTGGGCGGCGAGGAGATGGCCCGCCGCTCGCGAACGCCTGAGATCCTGGCCGATGCCGCCCACATGATCCTGACCAGCGGCCTCGACTTCACCGGCAACTTTCTCATCGACGACAGCTTCCTCGCCGCGCGCGGCGTCACCGATTTCGACCGCTACCGCGTCGATCCCTCGCTGCCGCTTGCGCCCGACTTCTTCGTGCCCGGGGAGCCGCCCGCGCCCGCGAGCCTGGACAGGAAAGCATGACGCTTCTCATCACCCATCCCGCCTTCGTCCGTCATGCGCCGCCGGAGGGCCATCCGGAGCGGCCGGACCGCATCCGTGTGGTTGAAAAAGTGCTCGCGCATGAGCTCTTCTCAGGGCTCCCCCACGAGGAGGCGCCGCTGGGCGCGGACGAGGCGATCGCGCGCGCCCATCCCGAGAGCTACATCCGCAGGATCGTCACGAGCGAGCCCGAGCCCGGCGAGGCGGCGCGGCCGCTCGATCCCGACACCTGGATGAGCCACGGCAGCGTCGAGGTGGGGCGGCGCGCCGTGGGTGCCGGGGTGCGCGGCGTCGATGCCGTGATGAAGGGCGAGGCGGGAAATGTGTTCTGCGCCGTGAGGCCGCCAGGGCACCATGCCGAGAGGGAGAGGGCCATGGGCTTCTGCCTCTTCAGCTCCATCGCCATCGCGGGCCTGCATGCGCGCGCCGTGCATGGCGCCGAACGCATCGCCGTCGTCGACTTCGACGTCCATCACGGCAACGGGACGCAGGACGTCTTCTGGGCGGATCGCGACCTCTTCTATGCCTCGACGCACCAGATGCCGCTCTATCCCGGCACGGGCTCCCCGGCCGAGCGGGGCGTCGGCAACAACATCCTCAATGTGCCGCTCCGCCCCGGCGACGGCGGACGCGAGTTCCGCGCCGCGATGAAGGAGAGCGTGCTGCCGGCCTTGAAAAACTTCCGGCCCGACATCCTGCTCGTCTCGACGGGCTTCGATGCCCATCGCGACGATCCGCTGGCGAGCCTCGAGTTCACGGAAGAGGATTTCGTCTGGGCGACGCTGGTGCTCATGGAGGCCGCCGACCGTCATTGCGGCGGCCGGCTCGTCTCGATGCTCGAGGGCGGCTACGATCTCGGAGCCCTCGCCCGCTCGACCGCCATGCACGTCCAGGCGCTGGTGCGCGGCACGGGCGAGGTCGAGGCGCCCGATCTGGAGGAGGCGGACGATGAGCGATGACAAAGGCAAGGCATCGCTTGCGGGCGTGACCTTCGAGCGCGCTCTGGCGGAGCTCGAGGCGATCGTCGAGCGGCTGGAGGCCGGCAAGGTCGATCTGGAGGAATCGATCGACATCTATGCGCGTGGCGAAGAGCTGCGCAAGCATTGCGAGGCCTTGCTCCGCGCCGCCGAAGCGCGCATCGAGAAGATCACGCTCAAGGGCGACGGCACGCCGTCCGGCACCGAGCCCCTGGACGTCGGCTGACTCAGGGATCGATTGGATTCGGGATGCGCCCCATGAACGAGGCCAGACGCACCGTCGCCTTCATCAACATGGCGCATTTCGCCGATCATTTCATGATGCTGATCTATGCCACGGCGGTCATCGCCATGGCGCCTGCGCTCGGCATGAGCTACGGCCTCAGCCTCTCGCTCTCGACCGGCCTCTTCGCCTGCTTCGGCATCCTGTCGCTGCCCGTGGGCTGGCTCGGCGACCGCTGGAGCCGCCGCCACATGCTGGCGATCTTCTTCATCGGCGGCGGGGCCTCGCTGGTGCTTGCGGGGCTCGTGACGGCGCCCTGGCAGCTTGCCGTCGCGCTGACCCTCGTCGGGGTCTTCGCCGCGATCTACCATCCGATCGGCACCGCCATGCTGGTCTCGACCGTGGGGGCGAGCGGGCGCTCCTTCGGGCTGAACGGCGTCTTCGGAAACCTCGGCGTCGCGGCCGCGCCGCTCGTCACCGGCCTTCTGGTCGAGACGCTGGGCTGGCGCTGGGCCTTCGCCGTTCCGGGCTTCGCCATGATGGCGATCGGCCTTGCCTATCAGTTCGCGGTCGTGCCGCAGGCGGGCGCGTCGGCGCCTGCCGCCAGGGGGGCGAAGCGCTCGGTCGGCGCGATCGACATCCGCTTCCTCGTGGCGGCGCTCGGGCTTGCGGTTTTCGCGGGCGGCTTCACCTTCAACACGGTCACCATCGCGCTGCCGAAGTTCGTCGTGGAGCAGGGGTCGAACGGCGTGCCGCTCGCCAAGGCGGGCCTCATCGCGACCCTCATCTACCTCGTCGGCGCGTTGACGCAGCTTTCGGTCGGCCGCCTGGTCGAGCGTTTCAGCAAGGCGGCGATCTTCTTCGTTCTGGCTCTCTTCCAGCTCTCGGGCTTCCTCGGCATGGCCTTTCTTGAAGGGCCCATGGCGCTCGCCTCGGCCGGTCTCGTCCTTTCCTCCGTCTACGGGCAGGTCGTCATCAACGACCTCATCATCGCCGAGAACGTGGCCGAGCACTGGCGCGCCCGCGCCTACGCGCTCCGCTACACCGTTGGCTTCGCCGTGAGCGCCGGCGTCGTGCCGCTCATCGCGCTGCTGCACAGCCCGGAGACGGGCTATGCGCCTGTCTTCGTGGTGATGGCGGGCTTTGCCTGCCTGGTCGTCCTGAGCGCCGCGCTCTTTGCGGTGGCCGCCAGCCGCGCCCCGCGCCTGGAGCCGGCGGAATAGTCTTCACTTCCGCGTGAGTCAGGGCTGCTGTCGCCCGCCTGCCGTCTTTGGCGGCGTAGACTTCTCCTTTCAAGGTTCCCCAAGACGGAAGGAGACGGATCATGGACGGCAGGATCAATCGGCGCAGCTTCTTTGCGGCAACCGGCGCGGCCATCGCCACGCCCTTCGTGCTGCGCGGCCTGCCGGCAAGAGCGGCAGCGCCCGCCATGGGGCCGGCGCGCCCCAACCACTACCGCTTCAAGCTCGGCGGCTTCGAGGTGACGACGCTTTTCGATGGCAGCCGCGCGGTCAAGGAGCCCTACAAGATCTTCGGCCAGGACCAGAAGCCCGAGGACGTCCAGGCCCTGGCGGAGCAGAACATGCTGCCCGGGGACAGGATGGAGAACATGTTCTCGCCGGTGGTCGTCAACACCGGGTCGAAGCTCGTCGTCTTCGACACCGGCAACGGCGCCGGCGGGAGGCCCGATGTCGGACGCTTCGCCGCGGCGCTGAAGGAGGCGGGCTATGCGCCCGACCAGGTGGATATCGTGATCCTCACGCATTTCCATCCCGATCACATCGGCGGGCTGATGGAGGAGGGCAAACCGCTCTTCGCCAATGCCGAGTACGGCGCGAACGAGACGGAGTTTTCGTTCTGGACGGATGCCGCCCGCATGAGCGGGCCGACCGAGCGCGTGGCGAAGGTCGTGGAGGCGAACGTCAAGCCCCTGGCGGAGAAGATGACCATGCTCAAGGACGGCGCGGAGGTGCAGCCCGGCATCCGGGCCATGGTCGCGCCCGGCCACACGCCCGGCCATACCGCCTTCCTCATCGAGAGCGACGGAAGCAGGCTCCTGATCGGCGGCGACTTCTGCAACCACTTCGTCCTCTCCATGCAGAGGCCCGACTGGCATGTCAGCTTCGACATGGACAAGGATCAGGCGGCCGCCACCCGCAGGAAGCTCCTCGACATGCTGGCGACCGACCGGCTGATGTTCACGAGCTACCACATGCCGTTTCCGGCCGTGGGCTTCGTGGAGAAGGCGGGCGAGGGCTACCGCTACGCCCCCGCGAGCTACCAGCCGTTCCTGTAGAAGCGCTCCTTACGCAAATCCAACGTCATTGCCGGGCTTGACCCGGCAATCCTTTTGGCCGTCGCGAAGATTAAAAGGATGGCCGGCACGGTGGCCGGCCATGACGTGGGAGGGTGTCTTGAGGGCGGAATCCCGCCTCAGCGGTTGCCCACATCCTTCCGGAAGGTCCGCTGACCCTGCTCCGGCTGCTCGCTGGCGCTTGAGCGCTGGCCTCCGAACATCCCGCTGAAGATGCCGAAAAGCCCGCCATCCTCGCGCGCCTGCCGCTGGCGCGGCTGCTCCTCGTAATCCTGCGCCATCGGCACCTCGGGCTGATAGCTCGGCGCCATGTCGCCCGGCAGCGGCACGGGCATCAGCGAGGCGTGCGCCGGCCCCATGACGTCGGTCCAGATGGCCGCCGGTATGGAGCCGCCGGTGACGCGCTTGGTGGGGCTGTTGTCGTCGTTGCCGGCCCACACGGCGGCGATGAGCTGCGCGGAATATCCCACGAACCAGGAATCGCGGTATTCCTGGCTGGTGCCGGTCTTGCCCGCAATGTCGTGGCCGGGGACCTGGGCCGCGGTGCCGGTGCCGGTCTGGACGACGGCGCGCAGCATGTCGTTCATGGCGCCCACCTCCCAGAGGTTCATCACCTGGCCGAGGCCGTCGCCCTTGCGCTCGTAGAGCACCTTGCCGTCGCGGCTGGTGATGCGGGTAACGACGTAAGGGGTGACGGCATTGCCGCCGTTGGCGAAGGGAGCGAAGGCGGCCGCCATCTCCAGGACCGTGACCTCGGAGGTGCCGAGCGCGATCGAGGCGTTGTCGACCAGGTTGGAGGCGATGCCGAGCCTGTGGGCGGTGTCGATCACGTTTTTCGGGCCGACCTGCACGGCGAGCCGCGCGGCGACGGTGTTGAGCGAGAGCGCCAGCGCCTTGCGCATGCTGACCGCGCCCAGATACTTCCGCTTGTAGTTCTCGGGCGACCAGTCGCCGATGGTGATCGGCTCGTCCAGCACCATGGAATCGGGCGTCATGCCCTGCTCGAGCGCCGTCAGATAGACGAAGGGCTTGAAGGAGGAGCCCGGCTGGCGCTTCGCCTTGATCGCGCGGTTGAACTGGCTTTTCGCGTAGGAGCGGCCGCCGATCATGGCCTTGACGCCGCCTTGCGTGTCCATGACCACGAGCGCCGCCTGGGAGATGCCGAGCTTGCCGCCTTCCTTGTCGAGCCGCTGGGCGAGGGCCCGCTCGGCAAGCTGCTCGAGATTGCGGTCGATGGTCGTCTCCACGATGATGCTCGTGTCGAGCTTGCCGATGAGCTCCGGAATCTGCTCGGCCACCCAGTCCACGACATAGTGCGTCGCCGGCTGGTAGTTTGTGGAGCGGAAGGTGGTCTGGATGTTGGCGGCGCGCTTTGCCTCCTCGGTGGTGACGAAGCCCGCGTCCACCATGTTGTCGAGCACGAGCTGGGCCCGCTCGCGCGCCCGGTCGGGGTGGTTGATGGGATTGTAGTAGGTCGGCGCCTTGAGCACCGAAGCGAGGATCGTCGCTTCCGAAAGCGTGACGTCGCGGGCCGACTTGCCGAAGAAGCGCTGCGCCGCCTTCTCGACGCCCACCGCGCCGCCGCCGAAGAACACGCGGTTCAGGTAGAGCTGCAGGATCTCGTCCTTGGTGTAGCGGTTCTCGAGCCAGAGCGCGAGCACCAGCTCCTGCGCCTTGCGCTCGTAGGTCCGCTCGGGCTTGAGGAACAGGTTCTTGGCGAGCTGCTGGGTGAGCGTCGAGCCGCCCTGCACCACGCGGCCCGCCGAGAAGTTGGCGAGCGCGGCGCGCCCGAGGCCCATGGGATCTATGCCGTAGTGGGAATAGAAGCGGCGATCCTCGATGGCGATGATTGCCTGCGGCAGGTAGCCCGGCATTTCGTCGAGGCGCACCTCGTCGCCGAAGAAGGACCCCCGCTCGGCCAGCACCTGCCCGTCGGCCGAGACGAGCATGATGCCGGGCTCGCGCTCCGGCACCTGGAAGACACCCTGCGCCTCGAGTCCCGAATAGACATAGGCAAGCCCGCCGGCCCCCACGAGGCCGCCCGCCAGCACCAGCACGAAGGCGAGCGAGAAGAGCCTGAGCAGGATCGAGCGACGGCGCTTGCGCCGAGGCTTCGGAGCCTTGCCCCTGCGCGAGCGGGGGATCGGGCCGCGCAGCGGCGCATCCGCCGCCAGAAGCCGGGGCTCGACGCGTTCGCCGCCCTTGCGCTTCCGCCCGCCGTTCGATCCAAAAGCCATTCCAAGCCCGCTGCGATCCGGAAATTGCGCGTCTTTTCCGGAAGATGCCCTGTTGCCATCTCCGACCATGGTGGGATGGCGTTAACGCGCCGTTAAGGCTTGACGCCTCCTGCCCGTATGGGAGCCGAAGGTGTCGAGACCAAGGCGATGGCTGCGGAGCAGCCTCGTCACGGTTCCTTCACAGGGGGACGGGATCCGGCAGAGGATTCCGTCGGCGCTCCGCTCAGTGCGCCTCGTCCCAGTTCGAGGCCGCGCGGGCATCGACCTGGATCGGCACGTGGAAGCTCACCGCCGGCAGGGGCGCCTTGGACATGACGTCGACGGCGATCTGCATCGTCGCATCCGTCTCCGCGGCCGGCGCCTCGAAGATCAGTTCGTCGTGCACCTGCAGCAGCATGCGCGCCTCGAGCCCTGCCTCCTGCAGCGCCTCCGGCATGCGCACCATGGCGCGCCGGATGATGTCGGCGGCCGTGCCCTGAAGCCTCGCATTGATGGCCGCGCGCTCGTTGAAGGACCTGAGCGACGGGTTCTTCGCCCGGATCTCCGGATAGTGCATGCGCCGGCCGAAGAGCGTGGTGACGAAGCCGTGCTCGCGGCAATAGGCCTTCGTCTCCTCCATGTAGTCGCGGATGCCGGGGAAGCGCTCGAAGTACTTCTTGATGTAGGCGCCGGCCTCGTCGCGTCCGATGCCGAGCTGGTTGGCGAGGCCGAAGGCGGAGATGCCGTAGATGATGCCGAAATTGATGGCCTTGGCGCGCCGGCGCACGTCCGACGTCATCTCCTTGATCGGCACCGAGAACATCTCCGATGCGGTCATGGCGTGGATGTCGGTTGAGTCGCTGAAGGCCTGCCTCAGCGCCGGCACGTCGGCGATCTCGGCGAGGAGCCGGAGCTCGATCTGCGAATAGTCGGCCGAGACGAGCTTCGTGCCGTCCTTGGCGATGAAGGCGCGGCGGATCTTGCGGCCCTCCTCGGTCCTGACCGGGATGTTCTGGAGATTGGGCTCGGAGGAGGAAAGGCGCCCCGTCGTCGTCGCGGCGAGCGCGTAGCTCGTGTGGACGCGGCCGGTCTTGCCGTTCACATAGGTCGGGAGCGCGTCCGTGTAGGTGGAGCGCAGTTTCGACACCTGCCGCCAGTCGAGAATGCGGCGCGGCAGCTCGTGGCCTTCCTCCGCCAGCTCCTCGAGCACGTTGGCGCGCGTCGACCAGGCGCCGGTCGGCGTCTTGGTGCCGCCGGGAAGCCCCATCCTGCCGAACAGGATGTCGCCGATCTGCTTCGGGCTGCCGAGATTGAGGGGCTCGCCCGCGAGCGTCGCCGTCTCCTGCTCGAGCCGCGTCATGGTCTGCGCGAACTCGCCCGAGAGCCTGGCGAGGATGGCGCGGTCGATCGAGACGCCCTCCCGCTCCATCCCTGCGAGCACGGCCGGCATCGGCCGCTCCAGCGTCTCGTAGACCGTGTCGAGCCGCTCGGCGAGAAGCCTGCCCTTGAACAGCCGCCAGAGCCTGAGGGAGAGATCGGA
>JBFXDI010000028.1:0-34158 GCA_050181295.1 Parvibaculaceae bacterium
ACGGTGGAAGGAAGCGCACCTCCCCCTTGGGGGGCTGGGCGAGACCGTTCCTTCCTGTCATCCCGGAAGCCGCGTCAGCGGCTGTCCGGGATCGGAACCGCGCGGAAGCTGCAAACGCACCCCTCCCCCTTGGGGGGAGGTCGGCCGGCGCGAATGCGTCGGCCGGGTGGGGCATGAAGGGCTCATCAGTCCACCCGGATGGTCACCCCACCCCTTCAAGGGGAAGGGGGTGCAACAAGGGGCGGCCATGACGCCTTCTTTGAAGGCATCTTCCATATCGCCATCGCCGGGCTACCCACTGTCCGTCACCCCGGGGAAAGCTGGGGTCCAATGTAGCCTTTCCGCTCGGCTCCATTGGATGCCAGCTTCCGCTGACGATGGAGGGGCAGCCCTCTCCAATCGAATTTCCCCTATCCCTTTTCCCGCCCCGATGTTTTAGGGTGCCGCGGCTCCAAAACCCCCGCTCCCTCGAGAGGCCGGATTTTGCGCTACATATCGACCCGCGGCGGTGCCCCGGCCATGGATTTCGAGGGCGTGCTGCTCGCGGGCCTTGCCGCCGACGGCGGCCTCTATGTCCCCGAAACCTGGCCCTCGCTCGCGCCCGAGGCGCTTGCCACCCTGCGCGGCCGCCCCTACGCGGAGGTGGCGCTCGCCGTCATCCGCCCGTTCGTCGGCGCCTCCCTTCCGGAGGCCGAGCTCAAGGCCATCATCGCCGATACCTATGCGGGCTTCCGCCACACCGCCGTGACGCCGCTCAAGCAGCTCGATGCCGACCGCTGGCTGCTCGAGCTCTTCCACGGGCCGACGCTCGCCTTCAAGGACGTCGCCATGCAGTTGCTGGCGCGGCTCATGGACCGCGCGCTAAAAAATCGCGGCAGGCAGGCCACCATCGTCGTGGCGACCTCGGGCGACACGGGCGGGGCGGCGGTCGAAGCCTTCCGCGAGACCGATCGCGTGAGCCTCTTCGTCCTGCATCCGAAGGGCCGCGTCAGCGACGTGCAGCGTCGCCAGATGACGACGGTGCTTGCGCCCCACATCCACAACATCGCCATCGAAGGCACCTTCGACGATGCCCAGGCGTTGGTGAAGGCCATGTTCGCCGACCAGGCCTTCCGCGAGCGCAACCGTCTTGCCGCCGTCAACTCGATCAACTGGGCGCGGATCGTCGCGCAGGCCGTCTACTACGTCGCCTCCGCGCTGGCCCTGGGCGCGCCCTCGCGGAGCTTGAGCTTCTCGGTCCCGACCGGCAATTTCGGCGACGTCTATGCGGGCTTCGTCGCCAAGCGCTTGGGAATCCCGATCGACCGGCTGGTGGTGGCGACCAACGTCAACGACATCCTCGACCGCGCGATGCGGACCGGCCGCTACGAGGTGCGCGGCGTCGAGCCGACCGAGAGCCCGTCCATGGACATCCAGGTGTCGAGCAATTTCGAGCGGCTGCTCTTCGAGGCCTCCGGCCGCGACGCGGGCGAGGTGCGCGGGCTCATGGCCTCGCTCTCCCAGAGCGGCGCCTTCACCATTCCGGACGAAACGCTCGCCCGCATCCAGGCGAACTTCGATTCGATGAGCCTCGATGCCGCCGGCACCCGTGCCGAGCTTGTCGAAGCTCTCGCCGGGACGGGCGAGCTTATCGATCCGCACACCGCCGTCGGCTGTGCCGCCGCCCGCCGCTTCGCCGTCAAGGGCACTCCCATGGTGACGCTCTCCACCGCCCATCCGGCGAAGTTCCCGGATGCCGTCGAGGCGGCGACCGGCGTCAGGCCGGAGCTGCCGCCGCGGCTTTCGGATCTGGAGCTGCGCGAGGAGCGCTTCGCGGTCCTCCCCAATGCGCTCGCCGAAGTCCAGGCCTTCATCGACGCCCGCGCCGCAAAGGAGGCCTGACGATGACGGTCCGCATCACCCGCCTCGACAACGGCATCCACGTCCTCACCCACGATTTCCCGCAGCTCGAGACGGTGGCGCTCGGCGTCTGGGTCAGGGCCGGCGCCCGCGACGAGCGGGAGAGCGAGAACGGGCTTGCGCATTTCCTCGAGCACATGGCCTTCAAGGGCACGAGCCGGCGCGATGCCTTCCAGATCGCCGCCGAGATCGAGGCGGCGGGCGGCGAGATCAATGCCGCGACCGCCATGGAGACCACCGCCTATTATGCCCGCGTGCTGAAGGAGGACTGGCCGCTCGCCCTCGACATCCTCGCCGACATTCTCACCGATCCGATATTCGATGTGGACGAACTCGAGCGCGAGAAGGACGTGATCCTGCAGGAGATCGCCGCCTCCAACGATACGCCGGACGATCTCGTCTTCGACCTCGCGCAGGCGGCCTCCTGGCCGGGCCACCCGCTCGGCCGCCCGATCCTCGGCACCGCCGACCACGTCGAGGCGCACGGGGCCGAGGACATGGTGGGCTATCGCGGTGCCCATTATGGCGGCGCGCGCATGGTGGTGTCGGCCGCCGGCCGCATCGACCATGAGGCCTTCGTGGCGGAGGCCGCGCGGCTTCTGGCGGGCGTCCCCTCCGGCGGGCAGCCGGTGCGCGCCACGCCCGCCTTCGCCGGCGGACCCTCGCTCACCTCGCGGCCCCTCGATCAGACGCACCTCGTCCTCTCCTTTCCCTCCGTCGGCTATCACGACGACGACATCTATGCCGTGCAGGTGCTTTCGAGCGTGCTCGGCGGCGGCATGTCCTCCCGCCTTTTCCAGGAGGTGCGCGAGAAGCGCGGCCTCTGCTATTCGGTCTTCTCCACCGCCTCCGCCTACCAGGACACGGGCCTCTTCACGGTCTATGCCGCGAGCTCCGCTGAGAAGTCGGACGAGCTGGCGGGCGTGGTGAGCGAGGTGATGCTGTCGCTCATCGACGGTGTGGGAGCCGACGAAATCGCCCGCGCCAGGGCGCAGCTCAAGGCGGGCCTCGTCATGAGCCTCGAGAGCGCCTCCGGCCGCGCCGACCAGATCGCGCGCCAGTTCCTGGCCTTCGGACGGGTGCCGCTCATCTCCGAGATCATCGCCAAGGTCGAGCGCGTGGACGAGGCCGACATCCGGCGTCTCGCCTCCCGCATCTTCCGCGGCAGCCCTCCGGCGGTCGCGGCGGTGGGCGACATTTCCCGGCTTGCGCCCTATGATAGGCTCGCGGCAAGGTTCGCCTGAGATGATCAGCGCACGGCGGTTTGCCGCTGAGGTTGCGATAGAAGCATGGTCTTCCTGCGCAGCGTGAGCTTTCAGGAGCCGGAGGCCCTGATCCAGGGCCGCGACGTGGTGCTGCGCATGCCACGCATGGCCGACTACGAAGCCTGGGCCGAGCTCCGGGAGGCGAGCCGCGCCTTCCTCGTGCGCTGGGAGCCGGTATGGCCGCGCGACGACCTGACCCGCGGCGCCTTCCGCGCCCGCGTGAAGCGCTATATGCGCGATTTCCGCGAGGATCAGGCCTATGCCTTCTTCATCTTCCGCGCAGATACCGGCGCTCTGGCGGGCGGGCTGACGCTGTCCAATGTCCGCCGCGGCGTCGCCCAGACCGGCTCCGTCGGCTACTGGATCGGCGCGCCGCACGCCCGCCAGGGCCTGATGAAGGCGGGCCTTCGGGCCTTCATTCCCTATGCCTTCGACGCCCTGCGCCTCAACCGGCTGGAGGCCGCCTGTCTGCCCGTCAACGACGCCTCGATCCGGCTCCTGCGGGCCACCGGCTTCTCCGAGGAGGGCCTCGCCCGGCGCTATCTCAAGATCAACGGGATGTGGCAGGATCATCTCCTGTTCGGGATGCTTGCCGACGATCCCAGGCCCTGATGGTGAGATTGCGCGGCGGTTTCCGGAGCTTGTCAGGCCGTCCGCCAGCGTCTACGAGACTTGGCGTGGGTAGCGGGACGTGGTTGGAGTGGGGGGCCATGGCGCGGTTTCGCACGCTGGCGTGGGTGGTGGCGCTGGCGTGCGTGGCGTTCGCCTGGCACGCGCCGGCCTCCGCCGAGATCGTCAACGCCGCCTTCAAGCCTCCGAGCCTCGATCTTTCCCGCTATGTCTCGGTCGTCGAGAGCGAGCGCCCGACGCTCACGATCGAGCTGCCGGATGACGGCGTGGGCGGGCCCCGCTCGCTCGCGCTGGAGGCTCAAGGACCCGGTCCCGTCTACCGCTGGGCCATCGTCACGCTCCGCAATCCAGACCCCGCCGGCCGCTCGCTGGTGATGAGCCTGCCCATGACGGGCTTCGCGGCCTCGGGCTTCGACTGGCCGCAAACCCTCGCCGCGAGGATTGGGCTCGTGAAGGCGGCGAGCGGCGATCCCGTCGAGCGCCTCGACACGGCGGGCCTCGAGGCCGTGGGCGTCACGGTGCCGGCCGGCGCTACCCATTCCTACGCCATCGAGGTTCTGGACGAGGTGGCGGGCCTCACGCTCTGGCAGCGGCCTTCCTTCGAGGCCGAGGCGCGCTGGCGCCATTTCTTGGCCGGAGCGGTCCTGAGCATCGCAGGTCTGCTCGCGGCCGCCGTCACCGTTATGGCCGCGATGACGCTCGGCGGCCTGGCGCTCGCCGGCGCGCTTTTCGCCTGGCCGGCTGTCGCTTTCATCGCCGTCGAGTTCGGCTATCTCCCCGCCTTCGTGGATGGCCTCTCGCTCGGCGCGGCGGGCGCCGACCGTATCCGCGCCATGGTCGAGGCGCTCATGCTGGCAGGACTCGCGGGTCTCGGCTCCAGCCTCTTCGATCTCCGCCGCTACATCCCCATGGCCGGCATGGTGGCGCTGCTTGTGGCGGGCGCGGCGCTGGGCCTTGCGGCCTATGGCTGGTTCGAGCCGCTCGTCGCCTCTGGGGTCGCGCGCATGGCCTTCGGCGCCGTGGTGCTGGCGGGCGCGGTGCTCATTGTCCTGCTGGCGCGCCACGATGCTGTGCAGGCCCTGGAATCGACGCCCTTCTGGTTCGTGCTCGCGGTCTGGACCGGCGCCGCGGCGGCGGTTGCCTCCTCATCGGCCTTCAACTCCGCGGCGTCCGCCATCGTGGCCGGCGGCCTGCTCCTTGTGCTGCTCGCGCTCGCGCTGACGCTCCTGCGCTTCGTCATCGCCTATGGCGGCAGCGCCGGCCGCCTCGTGCAGGAGACCGACCGGCGGGCGCTGGCGCTCGCCGGCTCCGAGCTTGCCGTGTGGGACTGGCAGGCTTCCAAGGGAAAGTTCTTCGTCGGCGCCGAGCTCGACCGGATGCTGGGCTTCGAGCAGGGCACCATCGGCAATCGCAGCCTGAAAGGCTGGATCGAGCTCATCCATCCCGCCGACCGCGCCGCCTATGTGGCCGCCGTCGAGGCCGCCGAGCAGCGGGGCCGCGGCGGCTTCTCGCACGAGTTTCGCCTCAGGCGCGGCGACGGAAGCTATCGCTGGTTCCAGCTTCGCGCCCGCGCCGCCCAGGAGGGCAGGAGGTCCTTGCGGCTCGTCGGCACGCTTGCCGACATCACCTCCTTCCGGCGGTCCGAGGACCGGCTCCTGAGCGACGCCGTGCGCGACCGGGTGACGGGGCTTCCGAACCGCGCCCTCTTCGTCGACCGGCTCGAGCGGGCGGTGAAGAGCGCCGTCGCCGAGGAGGATCTGTCGCTCTATGTGATCGTGATCGGGCTCGACCGTTTCGAGCAGTTGAACAGCAGCCTCGGCCACGAGGTCGGCGACAGCCTGCTCGCGATCCTGGCGCGCCGCCTTTCCCGCTTCATCGGCGCCGAGGATACGCTCGCGCGGCTCAGGGGCGACCAGTTCGGCATCATCTTCCGCGCCTCGCGTCCACTGCGCGAGGTGAACGCCCTCGTCGAGGAGCTGAAAGCCGCTCTCGCCCAGCCGGTGAGCCTGCGCCCGCGCGAGGTGGTGGTGGCGACCAGCATCGGCGTGGCGCGCCTGCGCCATGGCGGCGTCGACCCCGAGGAGCTTCTGAAGGACGCCGAGGTCGCGCTCTACGAGGCGATTCGCAAGGGGCGCTCGGCGGTCGAGTTCTTCACTCCCGACATGCGCGACGAGCGCTCGCGGCTCATTTCCCTCGAGCAGGATCTGCGCCGCGCGGTCGAGCGCAATGAGATCGAGATCGTCTTCCAGCCCATCATGCGGCTTTCGACCCGCGAGCTCGCGGGCTTCGAGGCGCTGATCCGCTGGCGGCGCGGCGGCGAGGTGCTGGTCGAGCCCGACGGCTTCATCGGCCTTGCCGAGGAGATCGGCGTCATCCGCGATCTCGGCCGCTACATGCTCACCCAGTCGGTGCGCCAGGCCGGCATCTGGTACCGCGCCTTCCGTCCGCGCGATCCGATCTACGTGGCGGTGAACCTTTCCTCCTCCGAGCTCCTGAACGCCGATCTCGTCGATGAGGTGCGCACGCTGCTGACGCGCGAGGACGTCAATCCGCAGGCGCTCCGGATCGAGATCACCGAGTCGCTCGTCATGCAGAATCTCGAGCTTTCGGAAAAAATCCTCGAGCGGCTCCGCCAGATGGGCGTCGGCCTCTCCTGCGACGATTTCGGCACCGGCTACTCCGCACTC
The DNA here is from genome assembly GCA_050181295.1 of Parvibaculaceae bacterium. GTDB lineage: Bacteria > Pseudomonadota > Alphaproteobacteria > Rhizobiales > Aestuariivirgaceae > JBFXDI01. The sequence continues at coordinate 6,482 of JBFXDI010000028.1, forward strand.
TCGAATCTGCGCCGGCTGCCCTTCGACACGCTCAAGATGGACAAGAGCTTCCTCGACCACGAGGAAGACGACGAGCGGGCGCGCGTCTTGCTTGAGTCGGTGCTGATGCTCGCGCACGACCTGGGCTTGAGCGTCGTGGCCGAAGGCATCGAGAAGGAGGAGCAGCTCGAGCACCTGACCGGGCTCGGCTGCGACTACGGGCAGGGCTTCTTCATCGGCGCGCCCGCGAGCTCCAAACAGGTGATGGAGGCGCTGAGCGGGCTTCCCTACAGCACCGGCGCCAGGGGCGGCGGCATGCAGGGCTTCTGGGCCCGCTTCGTCGGCCGCCGCGACCCAAGACGTCAATCGGTCATGGACGAGGAGGCGGCGCCGAAGGCGGCCCCGTCGTGGCAGGAGCCCATCGAGGAGAAGCCCGAGCCTTCGCGCGAGGAGCCGCCCACGCCCGAGCCTGTGGTCGAAGTGCTGCCGCTCGACTTCGAGGGTTCGCCGTTCTCCTCCTCGCGGTCTGAGCCGCGCGAGGAGCTGCCTCCGATCGACGAGCGCGAAGGCGAGGGCTTCGCCGAGCCCGAAACCGCCGAGCCCGCCGGACCGGAGCCGGAGGAGGAGCCCGCGGCGGAGGAAGAACCCGCTGTCGCGACAGCCGATGCGCCTGTCGAGCCGCGGCAGGACGTATCCGCCACCGATGAGGACTCGTCTTCGACGGAAGAAGCCGAAGCCGCAGTCGTACCGGAAGAGGAAGACGCTGGAACGACCGTCGTCGATGATGAAGCGATGTCCGACAAGGAAGCCGACGAGGAAATTGAAACTCCCGAGGAGACCCTTGAGGAGGCCGGGAAGCCGGAGAAGGCCGAGGCGCGTCGCCTGGCGTCGACCCGCCAGCTCCGCCGCCGCCTTCGCCGCGCCGCACGGCCGCGCTCGGGCGAATAGGCGGCCGTCGGAACATGGATCCCGGACTTGGCCTTGCGGCCAATCCGGGATGACACAGGGAAAGTCCACACAGCCTTGTCATCCCGGAAGCCGCTTCAGCGGCTGTCCGGGATCGGGGCCGTGAGAGCGTCGGAAGCCGAATCCCTGTCTTATTCAACCGCTCGTCCCCGCGAAGGCGGGGACCCAGGGTTCGCGCCGTGGATTCCCGCCTGCGCGGGAATGAGCGGAATACTCAACCTGATCGCACGAACCCCTATCCGCCTCTCGCCGCGCCGCGCGCGAAGTCGAGCGCCGCGTGCGCCACGACCGCCACGAGCACGATGGTGCCGCCGATGAAGCTCGCGGTCGGCGGCAGTTCGGAGAGCACGAGCCAGGCGATGAGGATGGCGAAGGGGATTTCCGCCGTCCCGAACAGCCCTGCCTCGGCGGCCGGAACGAGCCGCGTGCCCTCGGTGAGGAGGATGATGCTGGCGGCGAAGGTCACCCCGAAAGCCGCGAGCACCATGAGATCCTCAGCGCTCACCTGCAGCGGGTCGGTGACCACCCAGCCGAGCAGGAAGACCTGGACCGATGACACGGCGGCGGCGAGCACGGCGGGCGTGTCCTTGAAGAGCCGGATCAGCACCATGTAGAGCGCCAGGCCCATGCTCATCAGGAGCGCCAGCACGTCGCCGAGGATCCCGCCCGAGCCGATCCCGCCCCAGGCCATGATGCCGACGCCCGCGATGGCCGCGCCCGCCGCCGCGAGCGTCGCCCTATGCACCCTCTCGCCCATCATCAGCCAGCCGAGGCCCGCGGCAAGGAAGGGCACGGTCGCATAGATCAGGGTGACGTTCGCCACATAGGTCAGCTTGAAGGCGGCGATGAAGACGAGCGAGCAGGCGCTGCCGAGCGTCGCGAGCGCCCAGCCGCGCCAGCCGAGGCTTGCGACGCCCTCGCCGAGCGAGGTTCCGTCGCGCCACACGACGTAAGCCGCGATCACCGGCGCGCCGAAGAGCCCGCGCCAGCACACGATCGTCCAGGAATCGCTCGGCACCATCTTGGTGAGGACGCCCGCGAGGCTGAACATCACCGCCGATGCCAGCACCAGGACGACGCCGAGGGAGTGGGAAGGATGCCGCGCGAGGGCTGGCGCGTTGGAAGTCATCGGTTCAGGGCCTTCGGGAGATCAATGATAGGGGCATCATAGAGGGCTAAAGCTGACAGCGTCTTGTCAGCAGAGCCATCCCCCGGCATGGCGATTTTGGGGCGATAGTCTCCGGCGCCCCAGTGCCTGAAGCCGGCCCTCGCGCGCTCGGCCGGCCGGCAGAGGCCGTAGTGGCGCGCGAGCGCCTTGAGCGCCATGCCGAGGATGAGCTTGCCCGAGCGCTGCGGCCAGCCGAGCCGCCGCTCGGCCGCCTCCAGTCCGCGTTCGAGGCAGCACACTTCGAGCAGGATGCCCGAGAGTTCCGGCCCGGCGGCGTCGAGCGCCCGGAAGAGCCGCTGCTTGGCGGCCATCGCCCGCTCGCCCGTCGCGAGGCTTTCCGGCCTGGGGCCCGAGCGGCCGCGCGCCCCGGAGGTCACCGCCATGTCCCACGACATGGCGAGGCGCGGCTCGAGCTGCGACAGCGTGTAGTCGGCCCGCAGCCGTTCGCCCGCCTCGAATTCTTCCTGCGAGATGAGGCGCTGGCCCGATTTGTCCTTGCGGCTGCGGAGCCAGGCGAGCGGGCTCTCGCGATCGTTGCTGGCGAGGCGGAGCCTGCGGCCGGCCGCGCGCCCGTGCTCGGGGCTTGGCGATGGGATGGGATTTCCTGCTGCGCCGCGCCGTTTGGCCATCAATCTGCACTCCTCGCTGTTCATATTTTGTTCTTGCATGTTATAGGAATTTTGTCAAGATCGATTCTGCCGGCACAGGCGATTGGAGAGGCGGATTTTGGAGAAACGGTAGCTTTCGTGGGACCGATGAATTGGAAGGTTTTAGGAATTTGCACCAAGAGTCGGGAAAGGCGGTCACCCCGGAGCAGCGTGACCCACGGCGCCGGCCGCTACGATCCGGTGCGGCACCTGCCGCGGCTTCTGGCGGAGGAGACGTGGAAATCGCTCTGGCGATGCGAGGGTCCCTCGGTCACGGCGCGGCTCGAGACGGCGCTGCGGGCGGAGCGGCGGAAGGCGCGGGCCGGGCACTGGAGCTACGACCTCAACCGCCATATCGGGCTGCTGCAGGCCCTGAAGGCCGAGCGCCTGCGTGTCCGTTCAGCCGGTGGCGTAGCGGTAGGCGCCGGCGGCCGCCCCGAGCCCGTCGTCGAGATCGGAGACGGGAATGCAGACGTCGTGGCAGAGGATGAGGCCGGGGCAATTGCCGGCGAGCGACAGCGGCAGCCGCAGCCAGAAATGCACGAGATGATTCTTGACCGTCCTTAGGCCGCGGATGACGCCCTGCGCGGGCCGTCCGCTGTCGGCCACCTTGTCGTGCGCCGCCCGCCAGTAGTCGGCGTTGCCGCCCCAGTCGATGTCGTCGAGGAAGAGCCCGGTCACCTCGCGGTCGTAGATCTCGCGCAGTCCCGTTCCGGCCAGCCGGTAGCGGAAGCGGCGGGCGCCGGCCTCGATCAGGATCAGGCTGACCTGCGGCAGGAGACGCGGAAAATCCACCGGGCTGATGGCGGAACGCCCCGGCATCGGCGCCTCGCCGCACCGATTGACCCAGTAGTCGTAGAGCTGGCGCTGTTCCGGTATGACGAGCTGCGCCCTGAAGGCAGCCCGCGACGCATCAAGCGCCATCTGCACGTCCTCGCGAATCGCCTGCTTATCCCCTCCGATTCTTATGAATCGGCAGGCCAGGAGGCGCAAGTCGGCAAGACCTTCCGGAGCTTCGGGAAGACGAAAAAGCCGCGGCGTGGCATTTCTGCCGTCGCCGCGGCCCCGAAGGCGAGTTGAGCGGAAGTTTCAGCCGCGCCGGCGGCGCTGGCCGAGGCCCATCTTCTTGGCGAGAGAGGAGCGCGCCTGGGCATAGTTCGGCGCCACCATCGGATAGTCGGCCGGCAGCCCCCATTTCTCCCGGTACTGTTCGGGCGACAGGTCGTAATGGGTGCGCAGATGCCGCTTCAGCGACTTGAACTTCTTTCCGTCCTCGAGACAGACGATGTGATCGGGCGTCACCGACTTGCGGATCGGAACAGCCGGCTTCTCCTCGACCACTTCCTTGGGCTTGCTGCCGTCGACCGCCCCGGCGAGCGCGCGGTAGACCTCGTTGATGAGGTTCGGAAGGTCGGCTGCGGGCACTGCGTTGTTGCCGACATAGGCTGCGACGATATCGGCCGTAAGATCGACCACTCCGGTCTTGTCTTCGTTGTTCATGGCTATCCTCTCGATCATCGGGTTGCGCAGCCCTGGGAAGCAGGGGCCGGAGGCCAAATCTGTCTGTCCGGAGCCAGCGCAAGTCTTCGCTTCTGTCCAAATTCTGCACCCGCAGAATTTCATCGGGGACGATGGCGCCGAAAACGTGCCTTTCTCCAGGACACGCCGTACATACACGCTAGTCGTCCGGCCGATCAAGTCCAGCGGAGACTATGACAAAAGTTTTACTCGTGTCGCCCAAGCAGAAGTTCCGGACGGAAGTCTGCCCGACGCTCCTGACCCCGTCTCCTTAAAGGAAATCGCCATTCGAAGATTTGCTCTGCCGCGCCCCGTGTTGCCATGGCCGGCTGGCATGCCCTTACGGCATCTTGGCCATGCTTGGGAACGCCAGCATGGGTTCTTGGGTGTATTGGGACTAAATGTAAGGTTGGTGAAGGCGGCGGTCAGGCGGCCTGTCGCGCGTAGGGACCTGAGCGCCGGGCGGCCCAATCCCAGTAGGTGAGGAGCACGCGCGCCTTGTTGAAGGAGAGTGTGTCGAAGAGCGCCTTGAGGTCGGTGGTGTCGCGCTCGGCGCTGATCGCCACGTCGGGCGAGCTCCGCCACGCATCGATCGTCTCGGAGAAGCGCTTGCGGGACAGTCCGAGCGCCTTCAGCACCACGGTCTGGGGTTCGCCCTCGGAATCGCCGATGACGCGCAGCGCGCAAGGCTCGCAGATGTCGGCGAGCGAGGCCATGAGGCGCGCGGCTTCGTCCCTCCGGCCCGTTCCGATCAGCGCCACCAGCTCGTCGAGTTCGGCCTGTCCGGCCCTGCGCGCCTCGGACGGCCGCGTTCCCTCCTCTACGCTCCTGGCAAGCTTCAGGATGCGCTCCAGCGTGGCGGAATCGGTGAGGAAGCGCGACAGCACATAGCGTCTGAGCTCCATGGGGAGGAACCAGAAGAGCTCGAAGGCGACGGGGGTCGGCGTGTCGGCGCGGGTAGCGAGCGGCGCCTGCAGGCTCGGGTGGCTCTTCGCCCGCTCCGCAAGCTCGCGGAAGGCGTCGTGCGACAGGAGCGCATTCTGGTTGCGGATAAGGGTGAGGCTGAGCGCGGTGTCGTCGCGGCGTATGAGCGCGTCGGCGAGCGCAGACGAGATGTGGCGCCGCCGCGCGATCGTCTTGAGGCGGGCCGGCGCCGCGGCCGATGCGATCTCGATCAGGTCGCGGTCGGTGATGGCGTTGCAGTTCTCGAGCAGCGGCCCGGCCACGTCCGCGTTGGGGTGCACGATCAGCCGCTTGACGAGGAGCTGCGGCGGCACGTCCATGATGCTCAGCCGCTCGGCGAGCCCGATCAGCGCCGCCTCCGGCATGCGGTCCACGAGCCTCAGAAGCGTGTCGGCGGCGAGCGCCCGTTCCTGCGGCTGCGAGGCGCCGCTCGGCATCGACATGATGTCGAGCAGCATCCGGGCCGTCTCGGCGCTCTTCGGATCGGGCCGCATGACGACGGGCGGGATTTCGGGAGCTTCGCTGGCCTCCGCCGCCGGATTCTCGGCGGTTTCCGGCATCGTGGATGCCTCGACCTGAAGCGGGGCGTCCACCTCGGCGGGTGAAGCGGCAGGCTCTTCCGCAACCTCGAAAGATTCCTCCGTCGGCTGAGGAGTGTCGATCGGAGCGTCTTCCTCGGGCGCCACCGCTTCCTCGGCGGTCTCCTGGGCCGCTGACGCCTCGATCGGAAGCGGGTCGTCTACCTCGGCGAGCAGAGTGGTGGGCTCCTCCACAGCCTCGGAAAAATCTTCCGCAAGCTGATGAGGCTCTAGCGGAGCGGCTTCCTCGAGGGGCGCGGGCTCCTGGGCGATCTCTGGATCGGATTCCGGCACGGGGTCCGGCTCCTCGATATCCTCGACCTCCTCGGCGCCGTTCTCGTGGCTCTGGGCGAATTCGCTCGCTCCGGCTTCCGCCTCGGCTGCTTCGGCCGGTGCTCCCGGTTCCGCGTCCATCCCGGCTTGCTCGAGGTCCGGTGGAGTCGCATCTGCGGCGTCCTCGAAATCCTCCAGACGCGGCAGGTCGAAGGCGAGCGGCATTTCCCTTGCCGGTTCTTCCACGTCCGTTGACGACACGTCGTCCGCTGGGAACGCCTCGTCGGCTGGCGACACGTCTTCAATGGCTTCAGGCGCCGCCTTCGCGTAGGCCTCGGCCTCGGTAGGCTCGTATACCTCCGCGAGCGGAGCCGCGAACGCATCTTCCTCTTGAACGCCAGGCGCCACCTCCGCGTCGCCTTCGGCGAGGATATCCGTCTCGCGCTTGCTTGCCTCCGGTCCGGCTTCCTTTCCGAGCGGCTTGAGGATCGCGGCTTCGATCCCGTCCTCGCCGTCTTCCGCTTCCTCGTGGATCGTGGCGGGCGTCTCGCTTTGGGGCGCCTTCCTCTCCGGAGCGTCATCGCCCGAGAGAAATGCGTTCATCAGCTGCGCGAAATCCGTGTCCAGGAGCGATAACGGACCTTCCTTGGGCGCAAGCGCGTCCTCGGAAGGCGCGTCGGAAAAGGTCTGCAGGAACAGGTCGGTTTCGTCGGCAGGCTCGGATGGCTGCTCGCTGATCTCCGGCTCGTAAGCTTCCTCGGCGATCTGCAGGGCTTCCTCGGCGGGCCAGACCTGCTCATCTGTGATGGGGTCCGGCGGGAAGGGCAGGGAGGGCTCTTCCTCTTCGGCGGAAGATGCATCGGCGTCAGGGACTGCGGCTTCGGGGACCTCAGGCTCCTGCAACATTTCCAGTGGAGGCTGAACGGCTTCTTCCGCAGCAGGCTCCTGCGAAATCTCCAGAGCGGATTCGGGCAGCGCCGTCTCTTCCGCGGGGGCAGCCGGCTCTTGGAGGAATGCTGTCGGCGGCTCCAGGGGCTCAGGCGGTGGCGGAACGGCGGCCGGCGCCGCGGGACGCGGCGCGGGCCGGGCCTTGAGCTTCGCCGTCAGGTCGCGGAAGGAGGCAGCCGTGCCCCGTCGCCCTGCCGGAGAGGCGGCATCGGTGTCTCCGGACGCCGCGTGACGGCCCGGTTCTTCCCGATGGCCCCCCTGCTCGGCGGCGACAGCCTCAGCCGGGTCGGGCGCGGCGGAGTCGATCATGCTGTCCCTTCGAACGTCTGCCAACCTCGCAACAAGACCTGAGAGACGTGTAAAAGTCTTTAATGCTGGCCGGTTTGCGCCCGTTCCTGGGGAGCGGAATCAAGGTTAACGGCCGATAAACCGCATCATTGCCGGGCCGATCCCGGACAATCGTCAACGCATTGCCGCCGGCGGGCCCATGCCCTAGGTTGCGCCCGCCGGACCATCCGGCCTCAGGGCGCGCGCCAGAAGGGGATCATTCCAAAAATGAAGGTTTACGCGACGCTCGCCGATTTCGCGGCCGAGCAGGGCAGGGAACTGGGCGTGAGTTCCTGGGCCGACGTGCCGCAGGGCCGGATCGACGGGTTCGCGGACGCGACCGGCGACCACCAGTGGATTCATGTCGATCCGAAACGGACCCAGGCGGAGCTCGGCATGAAGCCGATCGCCCACGGCTACCTGTCGCTTTCCATGATCCCCGCCTTCATGTTCGAGGTCTTCCGCATCGAGGGCGCCAAGCGGGTCATCAACTACGGCACCAACAAGGTGCGCTTCACGAGCATGGTGCCCGTGGATTCGCGCCTGCGCGGTCGCATCAAGTTGAAGGGTGCCGACTTGAGCAATGGCTGTTTGCGCACGATATTGGAGGCAACCGTCGAGATCGACGGCCAGGAGAAGCCGGCCGTCGTCGCGGAAGTCATAATGCTCTTCTACGAGTGAGAACCATGTCCGACAGCAATCAGAAAGTCGTGAAATCCGAGACCGAGTGGCAGCGCGAGCTGACGCCCGAGCAGTACCGTGTGACGCGCGAGCATGGCACCGAGCGGCCCTTCACCCACCCCTACAACGGCGAGAAGCGGCAGGGCGTCTACCATTGCGTCTGCTGCGGCAAGCCGCTCTTCTCGTCCGACACCAAGTATGAATCCGGCAGCGGCTGGCCGAGCTTTTTTAGGCCGATCGACAAAGGCGCCGTCGCCGAGCACGAGGACAGCTCGCTGATGATGCGCCGCGTCGAGGTGCGTTGCGCCGATTGCGACGCCCATCTCGGGCACGTCTTCCCGGACGGGCCGCAGCCTACGGGGCTCCGCTACTGCATGAACGGTGCTGCGCTCGATTTCGAGAGCAAGGACAAGACGGGCGGATAATGGCTGCGAGCATGCCACCGGCCATCCCGAGGGCGGTCCGCAAGGCCGCCCTTTCCACAGTTCACGGCATCGAGCGTGACGATCCCTATGCCTGGCTCAGGGCCGCGAACTGGCAGCAGGTGATGCGCGAGCCGGCGGTGCTCGATGCCGAGATCCGCACCCACCTGGAAGCCGAGAACGCCTACACGGAAGCGGTCCTGAAGCCGACCGAAGGGTTGCAGCGGCGGCTCTTCGAGGAAATGAAGGGCCGCATCAAGGAGGACGATTCGACCGCGCCCTCGCCGGACGGCCCCTGGGCCTATTACATTTCCTATGTCGCGGGCGGCGAGCACCCGCGCTACTGCCGCAAGCCGCGCTCCCGCGAAGGGGAGGATGTCGTCCTTATCGACGGCAACCGCGAGGCGGAAGGCCTCGCCTTTTTCCGGCTCGCGGGCCTCTCCCACAGTCCCGATCACCGCTACGTGGCCTGGGGCGCCGATGACCGGGGCTCCGAGCTTCACCGTATCCGCGTCCGCGACACGAAGACGGGGAGCGATCTCGAGGACGTACTCTCCGATACGACGGGCGCCGCGGTCTGGGCCGCCGACAGCCGCACCTTCTTCTACGGCAAGCTCGACGACAACCACCGGCCGGCGGAGATCTACCGGCACGTGCTGGGCACGCCCCAGTCCGACGACGTGCTGGTCTACCGCGAGCCGGATCCGGGCTTCTTCGCGGGCGTCGGGAAGACGCTTTCCGGCCGCTACATCGTCATCGACAGCCACGACCACGAGACCTCCGAGCAATACGTCATCGACGCCCGGGACCCGGCGTCCCCGATGCGAACGATCTGGCCGCGCCGCAAGGGGGTCGAGTTCTCGCTCGACCATCAGGGCGACCGCTTCCTCTTCCTCACCAACGAGGGCGGGGCGGAGGATTTCCGCATCACCTGGGCGCCGGTGGATGCGCCCGAGCACGCGAACTGGCGCGAGATCGTGCCGCATGTGCCGGGCCGGCTGATCCTCGGCATGGAAGCCTTCAGGGACTTCCTCGTGCGGCTGGAGCGCGAGAACGGGCTGCCGCGCATCGTCGTCCGCGAGCGCGAGAGCGGCGCCGAGCATTCGATCGCCTTCGACGAGGAAGCCTATTCGCTGGGGCTCGGCGAGGCGCACGAGTACGACACGACGACGCTCCGCTTCACCTATTCCTCGATGACGACGCCGGGCGAGGTCTTCGACTACGACATGCGGACGCGGGCGCGCACGCTGGTCAAGGTGCAGGAGGTGCCCTCCGGACACGATCCGGCGAACTATGTCACACGGCGCATCCTGGCGCTCGCGGCCGACGGCGAGACGGTGCCCGTGTCGCTCCTCTACCGCAGGGACACGCCTCTCGACGGCTCCGCACCGCTCTGGCTCTACGGCTACGGCGCCTATGGCATCGCCATTCCGGCGGCCTTCAACACCAACATCCTGTCGCTCGCCGACCGCGGCTTCGTCTACGCCATCGCGCATGTGAGGGGCGGCAAGGAGAAGGGCTATCGCTGGTACCGCGAGGGCAAGCGGGAGAAGAAAACCAACACCTTCACCGACTTCATCGCCGCGGCCCGCCATCTGGTCGCCGAGCGCTACACTTCCCAGGGCGCCATCGTCGCCCAGGGGGGCAGCGCCGGCGGCATGCTCATGGGGGCGGTCGCCAATCTCGCGCCGGAGCTCTTCCGCGCCGTCGTGGCGGAGGTGCCCTTCGTGGACGTGCTCGCCACCATGCTCGACGATAGTTTGCCGCTGACGCCGCCCGAATGGCCGGAATGGGGCAATCCCATCGCGAGCCCCGAGGATTTCAGGGCGATCGCTGCCTATTCGCCCTACGACAATGTCCGCACGCAGGCCTATCCGAACATCCTCGCGGTCGCCGGCCTCACCGATCCGCGCGTCACCTACTGGGAGCCGGCGAAATGGGTGGCGCGCCTGCGCGACCACAACACGGCGGACACGCTGGTGCTGCTCAAGACCCAGATGGGAGCGGGCCATGCCGGCTCGCCCGGCCGTTTCGACCGGCTGAAGGAGGTGGCCTTCGTCTACGCCTTCGGCCTCATGGTCACGGGCAGGGTGTAGAGGCGGAAGCGAGCGTTCGGGGGAGGCGCGGGCCCCTTACGCAACCCTTGACCGGACATCCTCGACACGCTGGCGCCGCTCGGTGAGCACCAGCAGCGCCATGCCGAAGATCATGTTGAGCTCGCTATCGGAGGTCTGCTGCGTCAGCCGGCAGAGTTCTTCGGTCATCCGAAGCAGCAGGTCGAAGGTTTTATCCCAATGGCAGGTCATGATCGACCTCACGTGCCTCAAAGGCGGCAGCGTTTGAAGGTGGGTGGGAGCTGCCGCGCAGCCGATTCCTCGCCCATGGGTCAGCCTGCTCTTTACAAATTGATGGTCGGTAAACATGCGGAGATTTCGCGGGCGAGGAAGATTTCAGACTCGGCGCGAACCGTCCGGCTATGCGCTCGGCCTCATGGGGATGCCGCAAGTCCAGGTTTCCTGACGAAAAATTCAGTTTCGGGACGGCAGCGACCGGATATGAGTTGAGGAAGGTTGAGTATTTTCATGGCCCGGCCTGCCCGGGCCACCCAGGAACACTGGCCGTGCCAGCGGACACTGGTTCGCCAAGCTTCGCCCTCGGTCCGCCGAAGGATGACAGGGATAGACGGAGCGCATAAGGTTTCTACGACCCGACCAGGCCCATGCGCATCAGTCCCACGCTCTTCCGCACCTCGACCTTCCGGCTGGCCATGGTCTATCTCTTCGTCTTCGCCGTGTCGGTCGGCGCCATCCTCGGCTACGTCTACTGGCGCACCGCCGTGCTGCTCGAGGACCAGACCGACGAGACGGTGCGCGCCGAGATCGTGGCGCTCGACGAGCAGTATCAGCGGGCGGGCATGCAGGGCGTGCTGGAGACGGTGGCGAATCGCTCGCGCCAGGACACGAACCAGATCTATCTCTTCACCAACCCGCTCGGGCGGCGGCTCGCCGGCAATCTCGATGCGCTGCCCGTCGCCGCCACCACGGCCGACGGATGGATCGAGTTCAGCTACGCCGTCGATACCGGGGGACGGCTCGAGCAGCATACGGCGCGCGCCTATTCCACGGAACTTGAGGGCGGCTATCGCATCGTCGTCGGTCGCAATGTCGAGGAGCGGCGCAAGTTCGCCGAGATCATCCGCACCACGCTGGTCTGGGCGTTGGCCATCACATTACTCCTCGGCGTGACCGGCGGCCTTTTGATGAGCCGCAACTTCCTGCGGCGCGTCGACTCGATCACCGCCGCGAGCGGCAGGATCATGTCGGGCAATCTCTCCGAGCGCATGCCGGTGCGCGGCACCGGCGACGAGATCGACCGGCTCTCCGTCAGCCTCAACGAAATGCTGGAGCAGATCGAGCGCCTGATGGCCGGCATGAGCGAGATCTCCTCCAATGTCGCGCACGATCTGAGGACCCCGCTCACCCGCCTGAAGGCGCGCGCCGAGGATGCGCTGCGGCACGGAACGTCGGGCGAGTACAAGACGGCGCTCGAGCAGACGTTGAACGAGTCGGACCGTCTGCTCGAGACCTTCAACGCGCTCCTCTCGATCGCGCGGGTGGAATCGGGAGAGGCGCGCGAGGGCCTGGCGCGCGTCGATGCCGCGGCACTCGTGCGCGAGGTGGCCGAGCTCTACGAGCCGACCGTGGAGGAGGCGGGCGGCGCCCTCAAGGTCGAGGCGGCGGGCGAGGAGCCCGTGCATGCCGATCGCCAGCTCCTCGCGCAGGCGCTTTCCAATCTCATCGACAACGCGCTGAAGCATGGCGGCCATGAGAATGCGCCGGCGCGGATCGACATCGCGGTCGGGCACGCGCAGGGAGAGGTGGTGGTGACCGTCGCCGACAACGGGCCCGGCATTCCCGAGGCCGACCGCGAGCGCGTGAAGGAGCGCTTCGTGCGCCTCGAGACGAGCCGGTCCAGATCGGGCAGCGGGCTGGGCTTGAGCCTCGTTGCGGGGATCATGAAGCTGCATCGGGGCCGGCTGGAGCTCGAGGGCAACAATCCGGGCCTCAAGGCAAAGCTCATCCTGCCGCGTCTTGTCGAGAAGGCCTGATCCAAGGCTCCGATGCACGACCCGTTGCTCTTCCTGCTGGCGGTTCTGGTCGTCCTCGGCACGCCCGGCCCTACCAACACGCTGCTTGCGGCCTCCGGCGCGCTGATCGGTGTCCGTCGCTCGCTTCTGCTGCTCGTTGGCGAGGTCGCGGGTTACCTGATCGCGATCGCGTGCCTGCATCTGGTGATCGGCGGTCTGGTGACGGGGACCTCATGGATCGCCACGGCGCTGCGGCTGGCGATGGCCGCGTATCTCCTGTTCGTGGCCTACGAGCTGTGGACGCGGCCCGCGCCTTCCAACGGGGAGGCGGAGGATATCGGCGTCCGGCGCGTCTTCGTGACGACGCTTCTCAATCCCAAGGCGCTGGTCTTCGCCTTCGAGATCCTTCCTCTGTCGAAGCCCGGAGCGGCGCCTTATGTGCTCGCCTTTTCGGCTCTGATCCCCCTTGCGGGCTTCTCCTGGATCGCCGCGGGCGCGTTCCTCGGGAAGACCGCTTCGCGACCGGGGTCGAGGGCCGTTCCCCGTGTGTCGGCGGCCGTGCTTGCGGTCTTCGCGGTGCTGATCGCCACAGGCTGACGGTCGGCGGACGGACAGCCCGGAGTTGACAGGACCACCGGAAGCTTTGCCTATCGGGACATGACGGGCAGCGCCAGACAGCACGTTCCCTTAGGATCCGAAGCCGGCGAACGGGCTGTCGCGCTCGCCTGGGAGCGGCTTTACGAGGCGCACGATGCTGCAACGGTCGAGCGGCTGGAAGCGCACCGGCCGCTGCTCGACCGCCTTTTCGCAGGCTCGCCCTTCCTTGCCGAACTGGTGCTGCGCGAGCCCGCCTTCGCGGTCCAATGCATCGAGGGCCATCCCGACGAACTGCTCAAGGAACTTATCGACGGGCTGAAGGCCCGCACCGCTCCCGAGGCGGCCGAGGCCGATGTGAGGGCGGCGCTGCGGCAGGAGCGGGCGAAGGCCGCGCTCCTCATCGCCATCGCCGATATCGGCGGCGCCTGGTCGCTGGAGCAGGTGACGGCGGCGCTCACGCGCTTCGCCGACGCGAGCCTCGACTTGGCCCTCGACTGGCTCCTGGCCGAGGCCCATCGCGCCGGCCGCACGAAGCTGCCCGATCCGGCCAATCCCTCGAGGGGCTCCGGCTATGTCGTGCTCGCCATGGGCAAGCACGGCGCCTTCGAGCTCAACTATTCGAGCGACATCGACCTTATCGTGTTTTTCGATGCCGATGCGGACGTGCTCTCCTCCGGTGTCGAGCCCGCGACTTTCTACGTGCGGCTGACCAAGCGGCTTGCCGGCCTGCTGCAGGACGTGACGGAGGACGGCTACGCCTTTCGCGTGGACTTGCGGCTCCGTCCCGACCCGCGCGCCACCCAGGTCGCCATCGCGCTTGAGGCCGCGGCCATCTACTACGAGAACATGGGCCAGAACTGGGAGCGCGCCGCCATGATCAAGGCGCGGCCCGCCGCCGGCGACCTCGCGCTCGGCGAAGAATTCATCGAGCGGCTGAAGCCCTATGTCTGGCGGAAGTATCTCGACTATGCCGCCATCGCCGACATCCAGTCCCTCACCCGCCAGATCCGCCAGGTGAAGGGTCACGGCGCCGTCGCCGTCCACGGCCACAACATCAAGCTCGGCTCGGGCGGCATCCGGGCCATCGAGTTCTTCGTCCAGACCCAGCAGCTCATCGCCGGCGGCCGCAATCCGAAGCTTCGCGGCCGGCGCACGCTCGACATGCTGGACGCGCTCGCGGAAGCGACCTGGATCACGCGCGAGGTCGCCGACGAGATGCAGGCGGCCTACCGCTTCCTGCGCATGGTCGAGCATCGCATCCAGATGGTTTCCGACGAGCAGACGCATACGCTGCCCGAGGAGGGCGAGGCCTTCGATCGCCTGGCGCATTTTTCAGGCTTTGCCTCCGCGGATGCCTTCGCGACCGAGATCCGCGCCACGCTCGAGACCGTGCGCCGGCATTCCGAAGCGCTGTTCGAGGGATCGGCCGAGCTTGCGGCCGATCAGGGGAGCCTCGTCTTCACGGGTGGCGAGGACGACCCGGAGACCATCGAGACCCTTCGCGGCATGGGCTTCGCGCGGCCGAGCGATGTCTCGGCCACCATCCGGGGCTGGCATTTCGGCCGCTATGCCGCGACGCGGAGCGCCAAGTCGAAGGAGCTCCTGACCGAGCTCATGCCGGCGCTCCTGAAGGCGCTTGGCCGCTCGGGCGATCCGGACGAGGCCTTCGTCGCCTTCGACCGCTTCCTCGCCGGGCTGCCGGCGGGCATCCAGCTCTTCTCGCTGCTGCGGGCCAACCCCGGCCTCCTGTCGCGCATCGCAACCATCCTCGGCACAGCGCCCCGTCTCGCCGAGGGGCTGAGCGACCGTCCCAAGGTGCTTGCCGCCATGATCGAGCCGGACGCGCGGGTGACCGTGCCGAGCAGGCTCGAGATGGCGGACGCCGTTGCATCGGCGATGCCGGACGATCTCGCCTACGAGGAGGCGCTCGACCAGGCGCGCGTCTTCGGCAAGGAGCAGATGTTCCGCATCGGCGTCCAGGTGATGGACGAGGCGCTGAACGCCACCGAGGCGGGCATCGCCTATTCCCGCCTTGCCGCCCGCCTCATCGCGCGGCTCCTGACCTTCGTCGAACGCGAAATGGCGGAGAAGTATGGAAGGATCGGGGGAGGGCGCGCCGCGGTGCTCGCCATGGGCAAGCTCGGCGGGCGCGAGATGACGGCGGCGTCCGATCTCGACCTCGTCCTCATCTACGACCATGCGCCGGGCGTAGAGCAGTCGGACGGCAGGCGTCCGCTTCCCGTGTCGCGCTACTATACGCGCTTGACCCAGCGGCTGATCGCGGCCTTGAGCGCGCCCACATCCGAAGGCGTTCTCTACGAGGTCGACATGCGGCTCCGTCCCTCGGGCAACCAGGGCCCGGTGGCGACCCATATCGAGACCTTCCGCAGCTATCATTCCGGTTCCGCCTGGACGTGGGAGAAGCTGGCGCTCACGCGGGCGCGGGCTGTGGCGGGACCTCAGCCTTTCCAGGACGAGGTCGAACGGACAGTGAGGCAGGCGCTCTCGGCGCCAAGCGAGAAAGCTCGGGTGCGCGCCGACATCGTGGATATGCGCCGCCGGCTTCTCGCCGAGTTCGGACGCGGCGGTCCCTGGAACATCAAGCATGTCTCGGGTGGCCTGGTGGACGTCGAGTTCGTGGCGCAGGGACTGCAGATCCTGAACGCCGCGCAGCGTCCCGAAGTCCTCGATCAGAACACGCTCTTAAGCCTCGAGAAGCTCGCCGATGCCGGCTGCCTTTCGCACCCCCGCGCTGAGAGGCTCAAGGCGGCGGGCGATCTCTACCTGCGCCTCATCCAGATCATCCGCCTCTGCGTCGGCAAGGAGTTTTATGCCGAGAGCGCGCCGCGCGACCTAGGACGGCTGATCGCGCGGGCGGCCGGCACGCCCGACATGGCGGCGGCCGAAAGTCTCCTGGCCGACACCGAGGCCGAGGTGGCGGGCCTCTTCGCCGACCTCATCGGGCCGCTGTAGACGGTTTGATCTGACTTCGTTTTCCTTGGTCATCCCAGCGAAAGCTGGGATCCCCTGGTGAGTTGCAACCGCTTCAGGGGATCCAGCTTCCGCTGGCATGACGTTGATATCCAGAATCCGGACCCGCGACGGAATCCCCGTGGCCTCCGCGTCTTTCCATCGCAAAGGCGCGATCCTGCGCCGGGACGGGAGGACGGAAAATGAAGCTTACGGGGGTATGCTTTCTGACGTTTTCGACCATGGCCCTGCTGGCGGCGGAGCCGGCATTCGCCCAGGAGCCGAGATTGCCGGGAGGCGAGAAGACATTCAGCCGGGCCGACAAGGACGGCGACGGCAAGGTCACCGCGGCTGAGCTCGCGCCGCGAGCCGAGAAGCGTTTCATGCGGCTCGACGCCGACAAGGACGGTGTCGTGACCAGGGCGGAAGTCGAGACCTGGCTGGCGGCCATCATGGAACGCCGCCGCGACCGGATCATGGAGGGTCTGGACGCCGACGGCGACGGGCGGATCACGGCCGCCGAGCTCAAGGCCTCCCTGGAGAGCCTGGCCGGAGCGGCCGATACGGACAAGGACGGCGGGGTGACACTTGCCGAAGCAAGAGCCTATTATGCGGAAAAGCGTAAGGAATATTTCGCCCGGCAGAGGCTGTCCCGCAGCGCGGACTAGCATCGCCCTCTTCCGGCGGGAATGCTGGAGCAGGGCTTGCCGGGGAGTGGTGCAGACGGGTCGGGGCGGCCCGTTGATCTGGACGAAAGAGGAGCGCTCGACGAGACGCTGCTCGGGCGTATCAGGGACGGCGACCAGCGCGCCTTCGCCGAGCTGGTCGGCGTCCATTTCGATGCCGTCTACCGTGTGGCGTGGCGTACGCTCGGGGGGAGCGATGGGGCCGAGGATGTGGCGCAGGAAGCGTTTCTCAGGCTGTGGCGCAATCCGCAGCAGTTGCGCTCGGGCGCGGCCGTCAGGGCCTGGCTCATGCGCGTCGCCAGCAATCTCGCCATCGACCGCCATCGCCGGCGCGGACCTATCGTCGCGACCGAGCTGCCGGACGTCGCCGATGACTCGCCCGGCGCCGATGCCGATGTGCGGCGGAGGCAGGTCTCGGCCGAGATCGACGCAGCCGTCACAGCGCTCCCGGAGCGCCAGCGCATGGCGCTCGTGCTGTGCCATTTCGAAGGCCTCGGCAACAAGGAGATCGCCGAAGCCATGGACCTCACGGTCGAGGCCGTGGAATCGCTTCTCGGCCGCGCCCGCCGCGCGCTCAGGGCGTCGCTGGCCGGCCGCTGGAGGGATCTGCTCGGGGACCTGGAATCGCTGTAGAAAGGACTGCCATGACCGGGCCTGACAACATGGATGGTAAGGAGCGCCTCGCCGCCCTGCTCGATGCCTATGGCGCGGACGTCCGCCGCTGGCCCGAGGAAGAGCGCGCCGGCCATGCGCTGGCCTTGGCCGAGACGGAACTCGAAGAGCATGTCCGCGACGCGCGCGTCCTCGACCGCCTGCTGGCTGCGGCCTCCAGACCGGTCGCGCCCCAAGGCGCCGTGGCGCGCCTCATCGCTCTGGCGACGCCCGACGCGCGCGCCGGCAACGTCACCGATCTTGCCGGCCGCGCGAGGCGGCGCGGAGTTTCCGGGCCGCCTGCCTTTTCGCTGCCGGCGGTCTCGGCGCTCGCGGCTTCGCTGCTGCTCGGCCTCTATCTCGGCGCCTCCGGCATGACGGAGCGGCTGTTGCCGGAGCAGTCGGCCGGCAACACCGAGGTGGCACAGATCTATGAGCTCGACGTGCTCGACGGGACGGTTGGATTCCTCGCCGAGCAGGGGGATACATGAGCGACAACGCGGACGCCGCCGTCGGATCGAAACCGGCCGCCGGCCGCGCGCGCTGGCTCATGCCGGCGCTGGTCGTGTCGCTGGCGCTCAACCTCCTCGTGGCGGGCATGTTCGTGGCCGACTACATGCGTCCGGAGCCGCGCGGGCGCGGAGGCACGCCGAGCTTCAGCGAGATCCTGCCGCGCAGCTTCTTCCGCGAGCTTCCGGACGAGCGCCGTGCCGAGTTCCGGAGCGTCTTCCGGAAGAACCGCCCGGCCTTCCGCGAGGACCGGCAGGCCTTGAGGGATTCCGCGCTCGCGGTCGCCGACAGGCTTTCCGCGCAGCCCTTCGACGATGCCGCCACGCGCGCCGCCATCGACGCCTATGGAAACCGCAGCCGCGAGCTCATCGATCTCGGCATGACGGTCGCCAACGAAATCGTGGCGGGGCTGACGCCCGAGGAGCGACTGAAGCTCGCGGAGCATATCCGCAAGCGGGCCGAAGCGCGCCGCTCGAAGCGCGAGAAGAAGGACTCCGGCGGGGAGTAGCTCGGAAGGTGTAATATCTTGCGGTATACCAATTATTGGTATATTCACGACCCATGCCACGCAACACCTCGATCCTTCTGGGCGACCATTTCATCGACTTCATCGACGCGCAGGTGGGCGCCGGACGGTACGGCTCCGCCAGCGAAGTCGTGCGCGCGGGTCTCCGCCTGCTCGAGGAGCGTGAGGCGAGGGTAAGGGCCTTGCAGGACGCGCTGATTGCTGGAGAGGAGTCGGGCACGCCCGCGCCGTTCGACGAGGAGGCGTTCCTCAGGCGGATGCGGGATCGTCATGGCCCGTAGCGGCCGCTATCGTCTTTCTCCTCGGGCGGAAACCGACCTCGAGGAAATCTGGCTCTACACATTCAGAAACTGGTCGCTAGAGCAGGCGGACGCCTATGTCTCCCGGTTCGTGGCAGCCTTCGAAGACCTCGGCTCGGAAGCAAGGAAGGGTCGCTCAGTCGACGCGCGGGAGGGCTACTTCAAGTACGCTGTAGGCTCGCATCTGATCTACTACCGCCGCTCGCGTGCCGGGATAGACGTGATCCGCGTCCTGCATCAGAGAATGGATCCGGACCGGCACCTCTGACCGCTTCCGTCCGCTATGGGCCGCTGCTTCGGCAAACCATGTCATTGCCGGATTAAGGGGAGCATGACCCCTCACGCGCGCGTTGCGATGTCCGCCTCGGGCTCCGGCGTCGCCGTCGACCGCGGCAGGTTGATGGTGACCTGCGTGCCGACGCCGACAGTGCTCTCGATCACGAGCTTGCCGCCATGCATCTCGACCAGCGAGCGAGAGATGGCGAGCCCGAGGCCCGACCCGCTCTTGGTCTTGGTGAACTGGTTCTCGACCTGCTCGAAGGGCCGTCCGAGCTTGCCGATGTCGGCGGGGGGAATGCCGATCCCGGTGTCGGCGATGCGGATGCGCACGTCCTTGCCTGCGATGGCCGCCCCGATCGTCACCCGCCCCTGGTCGGGCGTGAACTTGACCGCGTTGGCGAGCACGTTGATCAGCACCTGCTTCAGCGCCCGCTTGTCGGCGGCGACCCGGAGATCCGCCGGCACCTCGAGATGGATCGTGACCGAGCCCTCCTGGGCGCGCGGCGAGACGATCCTGAGCGCCTCCTCCACCACCGAGACGATGTTGATCTCCGTGGTCTCGAGCGTCAGCTTGCCGGCCTCGATCTTCGACATGTCGAGAATGTCGCTGATGACGTCGAGGAGATACTGGCCGCTCCTGTGGATGTCGCGGGCATAGTCGAGATATTTCGGCCGGCCTAGCGGGCCGAAGAACTGCTGCTCCATCACCTCGCTGAAGCCGATGATGGCGTTGAGCGGGGTCCTGAGCTCGTGGCTCATGTTGGCCAGGAACTCCGATTTCGAGCGGTTGGCGGCCTCGGCGCGGGTCTTCTCGCGCCCGTACTTCTCTGCGAGCTCCGCCATGCGCTGCGACTGCTGCTCGAGCGCGATGCGCGACTTCTGGAGATCGCGCACCGAGTTCATGAGCTCGCGTTCGGATTCGAGCAGCCGCTCCTCGTGCTTCTTGAGCGCCGTGATGTCGGTGCCGACCGAGACGAAGCCGCTGTCCTTGGTGCGCCTTTCGTTGATCTGCAGCCAGCGTCCGTCGTCGATCAGCACCTCGAAGGTGCTGCCGTCGGAGGGATCGCCGGCAACCGTCAGGCGCTGGCGCACCATCGGCTCCTTGGCCGCCCGCGCCACGTCCTCATGCCGGGTCTTGGGCACGCAGACGCTGGCGGGGAGATTGTAAAGCTGCTGGTACTTGGCGTTGCACATGACCAGCCGGTCGTCCGAGTCCCACAGCACGAAGGATTCGGAGATATTGTCGATGGCGTCCTTGAGCCGCGACTCGGCTTCCTTGTTCAGCCGGTCGAGCACCTTCTGCTCGGTCACGTCGATAACGATGCCGACGAGATGCGGGCCGGGCTCGCCCGGCGCCTCGGCGAGCTCGCAGCGCGCCCTGAGCCACACCCAGCGGCCCTCGCGGTGGCGCATGCGGAACTCGTGCTCGATGGCGGTGCGCACGCCCTTGAGCATCGAGTCGACCTGGCTGTCGAGCGGCTCGTCGTCCGGATGCAGCCGCGAGGACACCTCGCCATAGGACATGAGCTCGTCGCGCGGGTCCATGCCCAGCATCTCGAACATGGACTTCGACCAGAAGATGCGCGCGCGCGCGATGTCCCAGTCCCAGAGGCCGCAGCGGCCGCGGTCGAGCGCCTTGTCGAGCCGCTCGGTGGCGACCCTGAGGGTCTGGTCGGCTTCCGAGGCGCGCGCCGACTGCCAGTGGAAGGCGGAGCCTAACAGCACCAGCACCGCGAAGGTGACGACGAAGAGCGTGCTGATCTGGGCGACGTTGTCGCGCCAGGCGGAGAGGAGCTCGGCGCGCGGCTGGATGAGGAGCAGCATGCCCGGATAGGGCGCAAGGCTCTCACTCGAGATGAAGGCGGGTTCGCCCGATGCGAGCGCGGTGCGCCGCATGCGCTGCGGCCTCTCGTCGTCGTCGGAACGGAAGTCGGGGGTGAGGATCTCGGCGAGCGCCAGGCCCTTGAGATCCACTTCCTCCGGCCAGGCGGCGCGGATGATGCCCGAGGCGTCGACCACCGCGAAGCGGCGTCCGGCTTCGGCCGCATCCTTTGGCAGCACGGCCGCGAGGTCCTCCGCCAGCGGCGCGCGCGGCACCGCGTTTTCGCCTCCGCCGAGCATGCGGGAAAGCTGTGGCGCGGCCGACTTGAGATAGAGGTTCGACAGACGCTCGTGGGTGGCGATATGCGTCTCGCGGCTGAGCATGAGCTGCAGCACCAGCGCCGTGCCGAGGCTCAGGAGAAAGAGCGCGATGAGCGTGGTGATGAGGTTGCGCAGCGTGCGCTCGGAGAGAACGATCCCCGGCCAGCCGGGCGCGCCGAGCGCCAGCCGGAGCGAACGCTCTTTGAAGAACAGCCCTTCGAGTTGCGCCTTGGCCAACGCCTTCCCCCGCCCGTGCTGCCCCGGCTTCGGAGCCTCACGCTCGTGCGCTCACCACCCGCGCGCACGAATCACGGGAGCCTATTGATTCGAAAGTGAAATGATTTGTCCAGCGCGGCGTCGGAGAGGTTCCGGAAACCTTCGATTCGGAGGCGGAACGAGCAAGGATCGGAGTCATTCCTGCAGGGTATTTGTCCACAAGCCGCCGCTCGGACCGGTACGTCCCAATGCGGGAGTTTTTGCTTCTCCGGAAACCGTGTCCATCCATCGACCTTGCCGCGTGTTTGAAAGCATCGCAGATTGATGGTAGCCGGAGGCCACCCCGATCGAATGCCGGCTTGAAAGTGCCGCTTTGATTTTTCCCGCAATCGCTCGTCGGCCGCGCTTCGGTTCGGAGCGCGCGCCGTAGCCTGGTTTGAAGGACGGTGCCCATGCCAACCGGTTCAGATCCCGCAGCCGTAATCACCGCGCTCGACAAGGTAGGCGTCGATTTCAGCGTCGATCGATCAGACCTCCTTGACTGGCTGGGCAATCCCGAGTTCACGCCATACCCGGCGATCGCCCAGGCGATATTCAAGCTGTTGAATGGCCGGGTTCTCCGGAACCCCGTGTTCATGGATGTCATCGTCTTCAACTACGAGCATTCGCCGGGCAGCCCTTCCCCCCGGCGCGTCGAGGACGTCGATCTCCGGCTACTGGAAGCCGCGATCCTGGAAGGCTTCAACAACCGCTACGGGGAGCAGAACACGGATTTCCAAACCATAACGAAGCCTGCGCCACCTAGCCTGCAAACGCTGGCGCTGGTCGTCGAGGGCGCCTCGAGCGAACAGGATGGCGTCACGCTCGTCGATACCGACAATCCGCAGGTCGAGGTCACCACCAAGCTGATCAAGGTCCAGGCCGACTGGGCCAACGGCATGGTGCCGCAGGAGCTCTTCCGGCAGGGCAACGGCTGGCGGTTCACCAACGGCGACCTCGAGCTTTCGGTTGCCAACGGAGAGGCGGAAGCCGCCGTCAGGCCCATCCGCGCCGGCTCGCTCAGCGAGGGCGCCTATTCATGGCCTACTGTCGAGGGAACCTTCAGCGGCGATGCGGGCGCCGAGGTGAAATTGGTCAGCCGCATCCGGGTCGGCTACAAGCCGGTCGACGTCAAGCTGCTGGTCAAGGGGCCGAGGGGCTTCGCGTCCAACACCGCCGAGCAGGCCCGGATCGCTCTGGATCCCAATATCCTGCTCGTGCCGGTCGAGGTGGCGCGCTTCTTCTCCGACCAGACCCCGGTCTCCAACATCTCGATGATGGGCCAGATGGCGCTCTGGGATCAGGTCCCGATCGTGAGCCCCACAACGAACTTCCGCAGCACCGATGGCGGGACGGGAGAGCTCAGGACGGCCGAGCGTGCGTGGGACTTCTGGGCCACCAAGGACGCGGAAGGGCTCTACACGCATGGAGGCTGGGTGTCGCCCGACAGCATCTGGGGCAAGGCGGGCGTGAGGTTCCGCCTCGTCAACTATATCGACATCAAGACCGACAACGACCACGTCAATCCGCGCGCCGGGGAGGGCGCCGACGACCGGCGCCTGCGGGAGAACAGCGACGCGCTCGACGACCATCCCCAGCACATCTCGGACAAGCCCGTGCTGAAGGTGATCTTCATGTTCCGGATCGCGCCGCCGGAAGCGCCGCAGATCGGTCAGGCGCTCATTGGGAAGGACTGCATCGGCATGTCTGCGAGCGCCGGGGACAAGTTCGCGACCATCGCTCACGAGATCGGGCATCTGATGTCGGGATCGCAGGGACACAGCAGCCTGCCCAACAACGTCATGAACGACCCGGGGCCGGGGACGGACATTTCCGACGATCAGAGAACGAAGGCGCGCGCCTGGGCGCAGCGATTCTCCGGTTTCTGGCTGCGCTAGAGCGCTATCCGACCTGGTTGAAAATTCCGCTCATTCGCGCGCAAGCGGAAATCCAGCGACGTGTGGCTCTGGGTCCCCGCCTTCGCGGGGACGAGCGGTGGATCACCTGACTCAGACGGATCGGGAACTGCGCTAGCTCCCGCCTGTGCCCGCCCTCACGCCTCGCCGAGGCAGCGGGCGGCGATCTCGTAGACGTCGCGCGAAAGCCCCGCCTGGCCCTTCATGCGCTCGAGCTCGCCCCTTGCATGCGCCTGCCGGCCCGCCTCCAGCATGCGCCAGCTCCGGAAGCTCGTGGCGATGCGCGCCGCGACCTGCGGGTTGAGCGGATCGAGCGCCAGCACCACGTCCGCCACCAGCCGGTAGCCCTCGCCGTCGGCGGCGTGGAAGGCTACCGGGTTGGAGAGCGCGAGGGTGCCGATGAGGGCGCGCACGCGGTTCGGCCGCGTCAGGCTGAAGGACTCGTGCTCGAGCAGGCCGCGCAGGCGTTGAGGGGTCGACGCGAAGGGGGCAAGCGCGTGCAGCGAGAGCCACTTGTCGACGATGAGCGAGTCGTCCCTGTGGGCCTCGTAGAAGGTTTCCAGCGCCTCCTCGCGCTCGGGCGCGTCGAGCCGCGTCAGGACCATGAGCGCGCCCATGGTTTCGGTCATGGTCGAGGCGGCGCGAAAATAGGCGGAGGCGATGCGCGCGCCCTGTGAGGGGTTTGCCGCCACCAGATACTCGAGGGCGGCATGCCTGAGCGCGCGCAGCCCGGCGCTTTCCGCGTCCGGCGAGTAGCTGCCGGCGGGATTGGAGCCGAGCCAGAGGCGCTCGAGCTCGGCGGCGAGCAGGCGGCCGACGCCGGCGCGCACATGCTCGCGCGCCGCATGCACGCGGCCCGGATCCACGTCCTTGCCGATATCGGTCGCGATCTCGGTCTCGGGCGGCAGCGTCAGCATGAGCGCCAGGAAGGCCGGATCGTCGGCCTCCTCGGCGAGCGTGGCGGCGAGCGAGCGGGCATAGGCCTCGGGCTCCGCCGGTTGCGCGCCCTCGCCGATGGCCGTCATGGCGGCGAGGATGAGGTCCCGCGCGATGGTCTGGCTGGCCTCCCAGCGGTTGAAGGGGTCGCTGTCGCGCGCCGCGACGAAAAGGCGGTCCTCGGCGCTCGCATTCGTCGTGAGCCGGATGGGCGCGGAAAAGCCGCGGTTGAGCGACAGCACGGGGCGCTCGGCGACATTGTTGAAGCGGAAGCGCTGGGTGCGCTCGGTGAGCTCGATGAGGGGCGCGTTGAGGAAGCCCACCCCTTCGAGATCGAGCGGCATGTCGGCGCCGTCGGGGCCGATGAGCCCGAGCGTGAGCGGTACCTGGAGCGGCGGCTTATCGGACTGGCCGGGCGTCGGCTTCGTGAGCTGCGTCAGCGTGAGGTCGAAGGTGCGGCCGGTCCTGTCCCAGGTGCTTTCCGCCGTCACCCAGGGCGTGCCGGCCTGCTCGTACCAGCGGAAGAACTGGGTGAGATCGCGGCCCGAGGCCTCGCGCATGGCGTCGACAAAATCCTCGACCGTCGCCGCGCGCCCGTCGTTGAACGCGAAATAGAGGTCCATGGCGCGGCGGAAGGCTTCCTCGCCGATCAGCGTCTTCAGCATGCGCACGAGCTCGGCGCCCTTCTCGTAGACGGTCGCCGTGTAGAAGTTGTTGATCTCGATATAGGAGGAGGGGCGGACAGGATGGGCGAGCGGCCCCGCGTCCTCCGGGAACTGCTGGGCGCGCAGCGTCTTCACGTCGATGATGCGCTTCACCGCGCGCGAGCGGATGTCGGAGGTGAACTCCTGGTCGCGGAAGACGGTGAGTCCCTCCTTGAGGCAGAGCTGGAACCAGTCGCGGCAGGTGATCCGGTTGCCCGACCAGTTGTGGAAATACTCGTGCGCGATGATCGCCTCGATATTGGCGTAGTCGACGTCGGTGGCGGTATCGGGCCGGGCGAGGATGTACTTGTCGTTGAAGACGTTGAGGCCCTTGTTCTCCATCGCCCCCATGTTGAAGTCGGAGACGGCGACGATCATGAAGATGTCGAGGTCGTATTCGCGCCCGAAGGCCTGCTCGTCCCACTTCATCGCCTTCTTGAGCGAGGCCATTGCCCAGTCGCAGCGGTCCTCCTTGCCGTGCTCGACGAAGATCCTGAGCGCCACCTTGCGGCCCGACATGGTGACGAAGTCGTCCTCGACCCAGGCGAGGTCGCCCGCGACCAGCGCGAAGAGGTAGGAGGGCTTGGGGAAGGGGTCGATCCAGAGGACATAGTGCCGTCCGTCGGGAAGCGACCCCCGGTCGGCGAAATTGCCGTTGGAGAGCAGCACGGGGCAGGCCTTGGCGTCGGCCTCGATCCGCACCTGGTAGCGCGCCAGGACATCCGGCCGGTCGAGGAAGTAGGTGATGCGGCGGAAGCCCTCCGCCTCGCATTGCGTGCAGTAGATCCCGTTCGAGCGGTAGAGCCCCGAAAGGGCGGTGTTGGCTTCGGGGTTGCAGCGCACCCGTGTCTCGAGCCGGAAGGCGCGGCCCGGCGGGTTCCTGATGATGAGCCGGTCGTCGCGGAGCTCGTAGTCCGCGTCGGCGAGCGGCGTTCCGTCGAGCGTCACGGCGAGGAGTTCCAGATTCTCCCCGTCGAGCTCGAGCGGCTGGCTGGCGACCGTGTCCGCACCGGGCACCACGTCGAGAACCGCCTCGACCTCCGTTTCGGCGGGCTCCAGCCGCACGGTGAGCGAGATGTGGGTCACCGACCAGGCTGGCGGACGGTAGTCCTCGAGGCGGATGGACTGTGGGGTCTCGGTGCGCATGGAAAGTGCTCGCTCAGGATGGGGCCTTGCGGGAAGGTTTAGTCTCAGCCGAATGAGGCATTAGTTCGGCCCCGAAGGCGCCTGCGGCGGGCCGGTTGATCTTGGGCGCGCGAGGGGCTAGACCCCGGCCCATGACATTCTCCATCATCGGCCGCTGCGAACGGACCGGCATGTTCGGCGTGGCGATCACCACCTCCTCGATCTGCGTCGGCGCCCGCTGTCCGCATGCGCGAGCCGGCACTGGCGCGGTCGCGACCCAGAACGTGACCGATCCGACCTTCGGGCCGCGCATCCTCGACCTCATCGCCAAGGGGCACGATGCCGACGACGCGCTGGCGCGGGCGACGCAGGGGCGCAAGCATCTCGACTACCGCCAGATCACGGTCGTCGACCGCAACGGCATGACGGCGAGCTACACGGGCGAACGCATCCTGGGCGTGAACGCGGTGGCGGTCGACAAGGACTGCGTGGGGGCGGGCAATCTCCTGAAGACCATCGAGGTGCCGCCGGCCATGACCGACGCCTTCGTGGCGAACCCGCACGAGCACCTGGCCGAGCGGCTCCTGCGCGCGCTGGAGGCGGGGCTCGCGGCGGGCGGCGAGAAGGACACGGTGCATTCCTCCGGACTGCTGGTGGTGCACGAGCAGCCGTTCCCGCTGGTCGACCTGCGCTGCGATTGGGACGATGCCGATCCGGTGGGCGTGCTGCGGAAGCTCTGGACCGACTACGAGCCGCAGATGGAGGCCTACCTCACGCGCGCGCTCGATCCGACCAAGGCCCCGAGCTACGGCGTCATCGGCGATCCATAGCTGACTCCGAGTTCACCCTTGCACACCTCCCCCTTGGGGGGAGGTCGGCCGCGCGAAGCGACGGCCGGGTGGGGAGTGGCGCTCGTGAAAGCGTTTATCACCCCACCCCTGCCCCTCCCCCTCGAGGGGAGGGGTGCAGCCCTGGGCTATCCCGCCAGCCGGTCGAGGAGCTTCTCCAGCAGCCGGTCGCAGGCGGCAAGCTGCGTCTCCTCGACATATTCGTCCGGCTTGTGCGCGACCGCGATCGAACCCGGCCCGCACACGACCGCCGGGATGCCGAGCCGCTCCTGGAAGAGGCCGCCCTCCGTCCCGAAGCTGATCTTGCCCGTGGCGTTGGCGCCGTTGAGCGACTTCATGAAGCTCACGACCTCGGCGTCGGGCGGCGTGTCGAGCGCCGGGTAACCGGTGAGTGGCGTGAAGGCGAGACAGGCACCTGCGAATTTCTCCCTGGCCGCGCTGGCGATCTCCTTCGCCTTCTGCTCGAGCCGGGCGATCATCGCCGCCGCATCGTCGCCCGGGAGATGGCGGATCTCGAAGTCGAGGACGGCGTGGTTCGGCACGATGTTGAGCGTCTCGCCGCCCGCAAAGCGCCCGACATGCAGCGTCGTGTAGGGCACGTCGTAGTCGCCGTCGCGTAGCCCCCGGGCGGCAATCTCGTCCTGGAGCTTGCGGATTTCCGACACGAGATCGAGCG
>JBFXDI010000029.1:0-8390 GCA_050181295.1 Parvibaculaceae bacterium
AGCACCTGCGGCAGGACCGATTTGAGGTCGCCCGTCATGACCCAGCCATCTCCAAAATGCTTCGGAAGGAAGCCGGTGTAGGAGCCGGTGCGGATCAGGAAGGATTTGGCTAGCACGTCATTCACCGTGGCGGGGGCGGTCTCCACCATAAGGCGCGGCAATTCCGTCTGCATCCACATGCTGCGCGAGACAACCCGGTAGTGCGAAAGGTCCTGCACATTGATCGAGCGCGGGTCCTGCTCATAGAGCGGATGGCGGCGGCCGCAATAGAGCTCCTGCTTCTCGGAATAGATATATTCATAGGAGATGCCGCTGATCTTGCGCGGGAAGCAGCCGACGACGACATTGAGCTGGCCGTCGAGTAGCAATTTCTCCATGACATGCAGCTCCTCGACCCTCACCGTCACCCGTGCGTCATTGTCGCGCTGATTGAAGCGCCAGATCGCGTCGTGGACTGGCGACTTGGGGTTGGTGATGGCGGAATCGAGAAGACCGAGATTGAGCGAGCCGGTCAGTTGTCCTCGCAGCCCCGCCACCTCGCCGGTGAAATCGCCGATGACGGCGAAGATGCGCTTGGCGGCCTCATAGACGACCGCTCCCTTGTCCGTGAGCTGGAAGCCAACGCGACCACGCTGGCAAAGCTTGGCGCCCAGACGCTGCTCAAGCTCGGTCATATGATTGCTGATGGTGGAGGCGCCGATGTTCATCTCAGCCTGAGCGGCCGTGAAGCCGCCATTCTCCACGACAGCGGCGAAGACCTTTAGCAGGCGAAGGTCCTTCTCAGCAAAATCAAACATGTCAGCTCGTCAAGGTGAGCAGCTTCATTTGTTGGAATTTCAAAGCATATCACAACCATAGTGAAACTCAAAAATCATGCGGATCCCTCATTAAGCTGCTGAAATGATTATTTTTTTGTTTTCGTGAGGTGCGAGGATATCGCACTCACCCCCTTGGGTTATCAAACTTTTCTACGCCACGTCGATATTTGTCCGGGCTGCCAGATATGAAAGGGTGCCCCTGCGCCAACATCAAAAAACGGCGTCCGGAACCGGGTGGGAACAAAGGAGACGAGGAATGATCCACACAATTAAAGACAGGGGACTGATCTCCCGCAGGGGCCTCCTCAAGGCAGGCGCGGTTCTTGCCGGCACCGCAAGCGGCTTTTCCCTGGCGCGAGCCCAATCGGACGACAAGGTCGTCAGCCTTCTGAGCTGGCCGGGCCACGGCGCGCAGGATGTGGTCGGTGATTTCGAGAAGACCAATGGCGTCAAGGTTCAGGCCAAGGAATACACCGGCGGCGAAGAGATGATGGCGCTCCTGCAATCATCACCGCCCGGCACCTTCGACGTGATCCTCAGCGATGCGGAATATACGCACCAACTCCAGCAGGCGCGGCTCATCGACGAAATGAATCCGGCCGACTATCCCCTCAATGATTTCTGGCCGGAATTCCAGAAGTTCCCGGCGCAGTTCGTCGATGGCAAGCTCTATGCCATCGTCGTCGACTATGGCTTCCTCGGCCTCGTCTACAACACCAAGAGGCTCACGCGCGAAGAGGTCGACTCTTACGCCATCCTCTCGAATGAGAAGGTGAAGGGCAAGGTCGGGATGTATGACTGGTACTTGCCCAATATGATGTGCCTCAGCCTTTCTGCAGGCAACCGGCCCCCGCATGACATCGACAATGAGAAGTTCGAGAAGCTGAAGAAGGATCTCTTCGCCCTCGCTCCGCAAATGTCGGGCATCGGCGTGTGGTCGTCGGTCTTCTCGCAGCTGACCAATGAGGAGTCCTGGGTCATGCCAGGGGTCGGCGCCTGGGCCGCTCTCCTCCTCGAGAAGGGCGGCGTACCAATCAAGGCGGTGGTGCCGAAAGAAGGCGGCCTGCAGTGGACCGAAATGCTCTCCGTCTCGGCCAACTCGGGCAAGAAGGACCTCGCCAAGAAGTTCATCCAGTATTTGACCTCGGCAGAAGGCCAGGTGAAGGAAGCAACGAAGTCCGCCTATTGGGCCTCGATCCCCAACAAGGCCGGCTGGAAGCTGCTCAACGAGAAGAACCCGGAAGCTGCCGAGAAGCTGGAGCACAAGCTCGACACGCGCAATGTCATGGATGAGCTCAAGGAAGGCAGAATCTTTGTGCGCGACGTACCGAAGCAGCAGCCGATCGAGGCCTGGAACGAGGCCTGGACCGAATTCAAGAACATGTGATGCGGCGGGGGAGCGTGCCGCCCGCCGCAGTGTCTCCGCGGGCGGCTGCTTCATCAATCTGATATGACGACGGAAGCCTCATTGCGAAATTCCGCCGGCCGGCAACGTAGCTCCCTGTTCGTCTGGCTGCTCGCCCTGCCGATGCCTGTCTGGCAGACGCTGTTCTTCGTCGCTGCCTTGCTGTTCCTTGTGGTGATGAGCTTCTGGTCGGTGCAGAATTTCCGCGTCACCCCGGACTTCACCTTCGACAACTGGGTCAAGATCTATTCGGCCGGCTATTTCCGCGACATCTATCTGCGCACTTTTTTCTATGCGCTGCTCGCCGCCGCTCTCTCCAGCCTGATCGCCTTCCCCTGCGCCTATGGGCTGGCCTTCAAGGCCTCGCAGATGATGCGCCGTATCGTGGTGGCGAGCCTCATCATGCCCTATTTCACCAGCTATCTGGTGCGGGCCAATTCCTGGAAAATTTTGCTCACCGACCAGGGTGTCATCAACAGCTTTCTCGGATCTTTCGGCCTTGGTCCGCTACCGATGACCACCAATCTCTTCGCGGTGATGGTCGGTTATATGACGCTGATCCTGCCGATCGTCGTGCTCCTGCAGTACTTCAGCCTTGCCAATGTCGACCGCCGGCTCATCGAGGCCGCACACAATCTGCGCTGCGGGCGTCTCGCCACTGTCTTCCTGATCATCGTTCCGAGCGCTCGGACCGGCCTCATCCTCGCCGCCACTTTCGCCTTCATCTTGTCTTTCGGCGACTTCGTCAGCCCGAGCTTCCTCGGCAACAACAAGCCACCCACCCTGAGCGTGTTGATGGTCGATGCGGTGAAGTCCGGCTCGCAATGGCCGCGTGCAGCGGTGGTAGCGCTCACGATGGTGGTGACGCTGCTTCTCGTCGCCTTCCTCGCAATGAGCTTCGCCTATGGCGAGCGGAGGAAGCGTCCATGAAGGCCGACCGGATCATCGCCTTCACGCTCAAGGCCTATATCTGGCTGGTGCTGCTCATCGTCTTCGCGCCGATCCTGACGAGCTTCGTCTTCTCCTTTGACGCCAACAAGTTCGCCTCCATTCCCTGGGGCGGCTTCAGCACCAGGTGGTATGCAGAGGCCTTCGCCGATCCCGATGTCGCCAAGGGATTCCGCAACACGGCGATCGTGGCGCTGGTGAGCTCGCTCATCGCCACCGCCATCGGCTTCACCGCCGCCTATACCGATTACCGCTACGATTTCTTCGGCAAGAAGGCCTATCTAGCGCTCGCCTTCATCCCGCCGACCATCCCGGTGATCATCCTCGGCGTCGCCATGCTGGTCTATCTCGGCCGCATCGGGCTCTCGGGCGAGCTTCATTCCGTCATCATCGCCCATGTCGTCTATTCGCTGCCCTTCGCGATGGCTCTGATCCGCCTGCGCCTGTCGCAGATGAACAAGGATCTCGAGGCGGCGGCATGGAATCTCGGCGCCAGCCAATGGCAGGCTCTCAGGGAAGTGATCATCCCTTTCTGTCTGCCGGCGATCTTCTCGGCCATGTTCCTCACCATGGCGGTCTCTTTCGATGAGTATGCCATCGCCTGGTTCGTCTCCGGCTTCAACGAGACGCTGCCGGTGCGCATCCTGATCCTGCTGCAGCGCGAAGTGAGCCCTAAGGTCAACGCCATCGGGAGTCTCGTCTTTGTCGTCTCCATGACGCTCGTGATGCTCGCCCAGATCGTCTTCCTGATGCGCGAGCCCGGAACGGGCAAAGGAAAGAGTATCTAACGTGGCTGAGCCGCTCCTCGTGCTCGATGGTGTCAGCAAGCGCTACGACGACCATACGGCTGTCCACCGCATCACTCTCGATATCGCTGCGGGCGAGTTCATCGCCCTGATGGGCCCCTCGGGCTGTGGCAAGACCACCACCTTGCGCATGATTGCTGGGCTCGAGGCGCCCAGCGAAGGCGAGATTCGCCTGCGCGGCCGGCGCATGAACGAAGTGGCGCCCTGGGAGCGCGACACGCCGCTGGTCTGGCAGAGTCTGGCGCTCTTTCCCTTCATGAGCGTGCTCAAGAATGTCGAATTCGGCCTCAAGATGCGCAACATTCCACCCGCCGAGCGCACCAAAAGGGCCATGCCATGGCTTGAACGGGTCGGCATTGCCAAATTTCGTGATCGCAAGGTCGATCAGCTGTCGGGCGGTGAGCGTCAGCGCGTGGCGCTGGCCCGCGCTCTGGTGACGGAGCCCGAGATCCTGCTGCTCGACGAGCCGCTATCGGCGCTCGACGCCCATCTCGTCATCCGCATGCAGGCCGAGATCAAGCAACTGCAGCAGCAGCTCGGCATCACCTTCTGTTATGTGACGCACAGCCAGTCGGAAGCCTTCGCCATGGCCGACCGCGTCGCGATCATGGCCGAGGGCCAGCTGCAGCAGGTCGGGCTGCCTCGCGAGGTCTATCGCGCGCCCTCCAACCGATTCGTTGCCGAATTTGTCGGCGCCAACAATCTGCTGAGCGGCAAGGTCAAGTCGATCATGCAAGGCATGGTGGCGGTCGAAACGTCGACCGGAACTATGTTGGCGCGAGAGAACTCGGCGCTGGCGCTGAAGACCGGCGATCCCGTCACGGTCGTCGTCAGCGCCGATCGCGTCATGGTCAGCGACAATGCGGCTGATGGCGAGAACAGGCTCGCCGGCACGGTGATCGGCGAACAATTCGTCGGTGCCTTCGTGACGTTGTATCTCGATCTCGGCGACAGCAGCACCTTCCGAGCCCAGTTGCAGCAGCATGCGCTCGAGCCTTTAGGGGCGGTGCGCGGCAAGGCCCTCAACTTGCGCTGGAAGCCCGAGCATACCGTCCTTCTCAAAGACAAGTGATGATGGGAGCCTTGATGACCAGCAGCGTATTGATCTCCGAACTGCCTTGGACGGAGTATGAAAAGCGTCTCACCGGAGGCCGGACTCCGATCCTGATCCCGGTCGGCGCGCTCGAGCAGCACGGGCCCCATCTGCCTCTCAATTGCGACACGGTGATTCCGGCGGCGGTATGCGAGGAGGTCGCCAAGCGGATCGATGCGCTGGTGGCCCCGCCCATCGAGTATGGCTACAAGTCGCAACCGCGCTCGGGCGGCGGCAATCACTTTCCAGGCACGACCAGTCTCGACGGCCACACACTGGTGCTGATGTTGCGCGATATCATCCGAGAGTTCGCTCGTCACGGCGTGCGTAAGATCGCCATCGTTGTCGGTCATACCGAAAATCTCATGTTCACGACGGAAGCGTGCGACCTCGCCTTGCGCGATCTCAAGGCGCAGGGCGTGACGGACATGAAGATCCTCCACATGGGCTATTGGGTTTTCATGACCGAAGCGACAATGCGCAAGGTCTTCCCCGACGGCTTTCCCAGCTGGGATCTCGAACATGCGGGCGTCATGGAAACCTCAGTCATGCTCCATCTGCGCAAGAATCTCGTCAACTTCGACCAAGTGCCGAAGCACGGCCCGGCCGATTTTCCACCCTATGACATCCATCCCGTGGAGCCGCACCGCATCCCGGCCTCCGGTGCGCTCTCCTCGGGCCAGACGGCGACGGCGGAGAAGGGCAAGTACATGTTCGATGAGTATGTCGAGACGATCGCAGCAGCCCTGAAGAAAGAGTTCGCGCTGTGAGCGACAGCGTCCTCATGTCCGAGCTCACATGGATGCGCTACGACGAGAAGCTCAAGCGCGACGATCCAGTGATCATCCTGCCGGTCGGCTCTCTGGAACAGCACGGGCCTCATTCGCCCCTGGCGACCGACACGATCATCCCCAGCGAGATCGGAAAAGCGCTCGCAGCTAGGATCGGCGGCCTGGTCGCGCCTGCCATTGTCTATGGCTATAAATCCATGCCGCGTACCGGCGGAGGGAATCACTTTCCGGGCACCACCAGCCTCGACGGCGACACGCTGGTCAGGCTTACGCATGACATCATTTGTGAATTCGCCCGTCATGGTGCGCGCCGCCTCCTCATTCTCGATTCGCACTATGAGAACGAGATGTTCCTTATCGAGGGGATCGATCTCGCCTTGAAGGACCTCGGATCCCGGGGCATCCACGATCTCAGGGTGATGAAGGTGCGCTATTTCGAGTTCATCTCGGAAGCGACACTCACCAAGGTGTTTCCCGACGGCTTCCCCGGATGGCCACTCGAGCATGCCGGCGTCATGACCACGTCGGTGCTGCTCCATCTCAGGCCCGATCTCATTCACATGGACCGGGTGCCCGACCAGAAGCCGATCATCTATCCGCCCTACGATCTCTTTCCGGTCGATCCGTCACAGGGCACGCAGAGTGGAATCCTCGCGACCGCCAAAACCGCCTCGTCGGAAAAGGGCAAACTCCTTTTCGATGAGATCGTCGAAGGCATCCATGCAGCCACAAAGGATGCGTTCGATTTATAGGACTGCCATCAAGGTCAGTCCGCTATCTCAGAACTCATCAAGGCTTTCGCTGGTTAGATTTCGAGTCTTATGGTGGGCGGTACTGGACTCGAACCAGTGACCCCTGCGATGTGAACACAGTGCTCTACCAACTGAGCTAACCGCCCGCCCAGAGCATGATCCGGAAAAGTGTGAAGCACTTTTCCGACAAGATCATGCTCAACTCTTGGAACCGATCACGTTTCATCCAGCCGGCTTGATTCAACCCAGCTGGATCGTGATCTGAGGGTGGCCGGATATAAGGGGCGGGTCCGCGACAAGTCAAGCGCCCGAGCCTCCGTCGCCCGATCGTCTCAAATCGGCTCCTTGGCGGCATCCCTCGCGAAGCGCTCGATGATCGGCCACATGTCCTCAAAGCGGTCGACCAGATGGTCGGGCGCGAACTCGGCCACGGCGCGCTCGCTGTAGCCGAAGCTCACGGCGATCACGGGCACGCCCGCCGCGCGCGCGGTCAGGATGTCGGTCTCGCTGTCGCCCACCATGAGCGAGCGCCCGACGCTCCCGCCCGAGCGCCTGACCGCCTCGCGATAGGGCGCGGCGTCGGGCTTGGCGATCCGGAGCGTGTCGGGGCCCACGACGGCGCGGAAATGCCGCTTCATGTCCAGCGCCTCGATCAGCGACACCGACAGGCCTTCGAGCTTGTTGGTGCAGACGGCGAGGCCCATTCCTGCCTTGCCGCAGCGCTCGAGCAGCGGCACGACGCCCGGAAAGGGCCGGCTGTCTTCCGCGACATGCGCGGCGTAATAGTCGATGAAATCGTGATAGAGGCGCTTCAGGCGGTGCTCGGCCACGGGCTCGCCGGTCGCCGCGAAGCCCCGCTCGATGAGCTTCTTCGCCCCCTGCCCTACCATGGAGCGGATCTCGTCCATGGAGACCTTGCGCCGCCCCTCGCGCGTCAGGATGTGGTTGGTCGCATGCATGAGGTCGGGCGCGCTGTCGACCAGCGTGCCGTCGAGGTCGAAGACGACGGTCAC
Source organism: Parvibaculaceae bacterium (assembly GCA_050181295.1). GTDB lineage: Bacteria > Pseudomonadota > Alphaproteobacteria > Rhizobiales > Aestuariivirgaceae > JBFXDI01. Next base: position 7,627 of record JBFXDI010000029.1, read on the forward strand.
CCCGCTCATGCCGCCTCCGGCAGCGGACGCCGCTCCACGGGACGGAGCGCCGCCTCGAGGAGCTCCGGCCCCGCGCCAGCCCTGAGGCTGCCCTCGGCCAGCGTGCGCCGGAAGGCGCGGGCTCCGGGCCTACCCTGGAAGAGGCCGATGAGCGGCCGCACCAAGCTCTGGAGCCGGGCGCCGCGGGCGAGCTCGCGCTCCACGAAGGGCATGTAGGCGCGCACCGCCTCCTCCGGCGTCATGACGGCCGAGGCCGGGTCGAAGAAGCGGCGGTCCACTTCCATGAGCATGCCGGGGTTCTGATAGGCCGCGCGGCCGAGCATCACGCCGTCCACGTGCTCGAGGTGCCTAGCCGCTTCATCGAGCGAGCCGATGCCGCCGTTGATGACGATGGCGAGCTCGGGATGCGCCGCCTTCAGCCGATGCACGAGGCCGTGGTCGAGCGGGGGGATCTCGCGGTTCTCCTTGGGCGACAGGCCCTTCAGCCAGGCCTTGCGCGCATGCACCACGAAGGTCGTGCAGCCGGCCTCGGCGACCGTCCGGACGAAGACGTTGAGCGCCACCTCCGGGTCCTGCTCGTCGATGCCGATGCGGCACTTCACCGTGACGGGGATGGCGACCGCCTCGCGCATGGCCTGAACGCAAGCCGCGACCTGCCTGGGCTCCGCCATGAGAGCCGCGCCGAAGCAGCCGGACTGCACGCGGTCGGATGGGCAGCCGCAGTTGAGGTTGATCTCGTCGTAGCCCATCGCCTCGCCGATGCG
>JBFXDI010000029.1:8490-19919 GCA_050181295.1 Parvibaculaceae bacterium
GCGACCAGGTCGCACGGCTGCGCCGGCAGCTGCCCTGGGTCCGCGTCGACAAGGCCTATACCTTCGAAGCACCCGGAGGCCGGGTTTCACTGGCCGATCTGTTCGACGGCCGCCCTCAGCTCCTGGTGCAGCATTTCATGTTCGGTCCGGGTTGGGATCAAGGCTGTCCAAGCTGCTCCTACATGGCCGACCATACCGACGGCATGACCGTTCACCTCGCAAACCGCGATGTGACGATGGTCGCGATCTCGCGGGCGCCGCTTGCCGAAATCGAGCCCTTCCGTCGTCGCATGGGCTGGCGGTTCCCGTGGGTGTCCTCGTACGGCACCGACTTCAACTACGATTTCGGCGTCACCTTCAGGCCGGAGGAAGTGGCGAAGGGGAAGATCAACTACAACTACGGCCAATGGTCGCTCGTGGGCGAGGAATGGCCCGGCATCAGCGCGTTCTACAAGGACGACGCCGGCGACATCTTTCACACCTACTCGACCTATGGGCGTGGCGTGGAGGTGATGATGGGAACGTACCGCCTTCTTGACCTTACGCCGAAGGGCCGCAACGAGCAGGGCTTGGACGACACGATGGATTGGGTGCGTCACCACGATCGTTACAAGCCGGAAACGCCTGCGAAGACAGCGTCGAAGGCCGATTCATGCTGCAGCGGGCGCGGTTAGAGATACCGGCCATGACCACTCTGACACCAGTTAGTTCCGATCAGCGGACCTGCCGGGGCGGCCATGCCGCTCCCGGCGCCGCCGGGTGGCTCGGTCTGGCAGCGGCGCCGACCTTCGCGGCGATGGCGCTTTGGTCGGGGCTGTTCGGCAGCCCGACGGATATCTGCACAGGGATGCCAAATGCCTCGCCGCTAGACGGGATGACGCTCATGTACGCGCTGATGAGCGTGTTCCATGCGGGGGCCTGGTTGAGGCCGATTTCCAGCCTGCTCCAGAGCTAAGGGCTTGCCCAAGATCAAGGCTTGCGCTCCGTGCCTGCTCATCATATGTAGGTACTTGCCTACATCGGAGGTGCGCCGTGACCATCACCACTCTTTCCAGCCGCGAGTTGAACCATGATGTCAGCCGCGCCAAGAAGGCGGCGCAGAGCGGTCCTGTCGTCATCACCGACCGGGGCAAACCCTCCCATGTGCTGATGACCTATGACGAGTTCCAACGCCTGACCGGCAAGCGCCGCAGTCTCGTGGAAGCCTTGGCCATGTCCGGTCTTTCTGACATCGACTTCGATCCGCCGCGCGCCGAGATCACGCCGCGCCGGATCGACCTGTTGTGAGCTATCTGCTCGACACCAACGTCATCTCCGAACTGCGCAAGATCGGCGACGGCAAGGCCGACGCCAATGTCGTGACCTGGATCGGCGCGGAGGACACGGCAAATTTCTTCATCTCTGCGATCGCCATCCTCGAACTAGAACGCGGAGTTCTCGGCGTCCAGCGCCGCGATGCCGTGCAGGGTGCGCGTCTACGCACTTGGCTCGACAATCACATCCGGCCGGAGTTCTCCGGGCGCATCCTGCCCATCGATGACGCCATTGCAACGCGCTGCGCGCATCTGCATATCCCTGACCGACGCAATGAAGTCGATGCGCTGATCGCCGCCACGGCGCTGGTTCACGGTTTGACCATAGTGACGCGCAATGTCCGGGATTTTGAGGGAACTGGGGTCGTCGTGATCGACCCTTGGCAGGGCTGATCGACCCTCTGCATTGCTCAAACCCAAAATCGTCACGCTTGCAATGTTCCTGTTTTGTTCTAAACTGCCGATCGAACAGAACATTGCCCATGAAACCCGCCCTGACCCTTCTGCAAGGGGGCCGGACCGAAGCCCTCGCCGATCTCCGCCGTTTCCTGGCGAGGATGGAGGGATTCCGGCCCGGGACGCAGGCTCTCCCGCTCGGCCTGCCGGCGCTCGATCGTTTCCTCCCGCAGGAAGGGCTTGCCTTCGGGGTCCTGCACGAGGTGGCGCCGGACAAGCCCGACGACATGCCCGCCGCCTTCGGTTTCCTCCTGGCGGTCCTTTCCCGCCTTCCGTCGGAAGGGCCGCTCATCCTCGTCCTTCCTGCACGCGACGAGGGACTCGGGGGCGTGCCGCACGGACACGGCCTCAACGGTTTCGGGATCGATCCCGCCCGTCTTCTCCTGGTCGAGACGGGCCAGGAGAAGCAGACGCTCTGGGCGATCGAGGAGGCCCTGCGCTCGGGGCTGCCCCTTGCCGTCGCGGGCCTCACGGGCAAGGGGCTTACCCTCAAGGCGAGCCAGCGGCTGCAGCTCGCGGCGGAAGCCTCGGGCGCCTTCCTCATGCTGCTGCGCCCGCCCGGCGCCTGGGCCGCGAACGCGGCGGCGACGCGCTGGATCGTCCGCGCCGCCCCATCGGCGCGCGACCGTTTCGGCCTCCTCGCCGGCTGGCGCTGGCGGGTGAGCCTCATGCGCAGCCGCAATGGAAGATCGGGCGAGTGGTTGGTGGAGTATGATCATGCCGCGCATCGTTTCAGTCTGGCTGCCCCGCTGGCCGATCCTGCGCTTTCTGGCGCAGCAGGCAAAAAGTCCATCGCCTGAGCCGGTCGATCCGACCCGACCCTTCGTGCTCGCGGCTGAGGTTGCTGGTGGCCCCCGCATCGCGGCGCTCAATGCAGCAGCGGAGGCGGAGGGCCTCGCCGTCCACGACCGGCTGGCCGACGCCCGGGCGCGCGCCGGATATCTGCAGGCCCGCCCTATCGACCTGCAGGCGGATGCCGCGGCGCTCCGGCGGCTGGCGCTCTGGGCCACGCGCTACACGCCCTCTGTCTCGCCCTGGGGTGAAGACGAGGGCGCAGACGGCCTCACTCTCGACGTCACGGGCGCCTCGCATCTCCTCGGCGGCGAGGAGGCGCTCATTGCCGATCTCGGGCGCAGGCTCGAAGCCTTCGGCCTGCCGGCGCGGTTCGCCGTGGCCGGCACGGCGGGCGCGGCCTGGGGGCTTTCCCGCTTCCATGCCTCGGGAAAGCTGGCCCTGCCGCCGGGTGAGGAGGAGGCGGCGTTGAAGCCCCTTCCCATCGAGGCCCTTCGTCTCGATGTGGCCACCCGGCAGACGCTCCGGCGGCTCGGCCTCAAGCGCGTCGGAGACCTCATCGGCAAGCCGCGCGATCCCTTCGCGGCGCGCTTCGAGACGGCGCTGCTCAAGCGCCTCGACCAGGCGCTCGGGAAAACGCGCGAGCCCCTGGCCTTCCTCACACCTCCCCCCGCCTACCGAAGCTTCCGGCACCTTCTGGAGCCTGTCTTCTCCCAGGAAGCCGTGGTGGCGGTCGCATCGCGACTCATGCGGAAGCTCGCTTCGGCCCTTGCGCGCGACGGCATGGGCGCACGTGCTTTAAGCCTCACGCTCTACCGCGTGGATGGCGAGACCTCGGCGCTCGACATCGAGATGGCGCAGGCCACGCGCGATCCCGCCCATGTGGCGCGCCTCATCGATCTCCGGCTCGAGCGCATCGCTTCCGGGATCGACGCGGGCTTCGGCTTTGAGACGTTGGCGCTCGAGGTCACGCGCGCCGAGCCCCTCGATGCGCGGCAGGGCGAATTCCCATCCGCCGCCCGAAGCCGCGCAGAAAAATCGGAACGTCTCGCCGCGCTCGTCGATGCGCTGCGGCAAAAGCTCGGACCTCAAAGCGTGCGGCGGCTCAAACCCGTCGAAAGCCATCTGCCGGAACGGGCGGTAACCCCTTCCTCTCCCGAAAACCTTCTGCCGGCCTGGCCCGCAGCCGATCCGGCACGGCTGCGTCCGCTCCTTCTCCTGCCGCGCGCGGAGCCGGCGGACGTCACGGCGTCCGTGCCGGAAGGGCCGCCCAGGCGCTTCCGCTGGCGCGGCGTCATGCGCAACGTCGCGCGCGCGCAAGGCCCCGAGCGCATCGGCGCCGAATGGTGGCGCAACCCCGCCTCCCGCCGCCCTCCCCTGACGCGGGACTACTACATGGTGGAAGACGAGGGTGGTCGCCGTTTCTGGCTCTGCCGCGAGGGCATCCCCGGCCGCGAGACGGAGTCCTCCCGCTGGTTCGTGCACGGGCTCTTCGGGTGATGCCATGGCAGCCTATGCCGAACTCGCCGTCACCACGAACTTCTCCTTCCTGCGCGGGGCCTCGCACCCGCGGGAGATGGTCGCGACCGCCGAGGCCCTTGGGCTCTCGGGCATCGGCATCGCCGACCGCAACAGCCTCGCCGGCGTGGTCAGGGCCTACGACGCCTGGAAACAAGAGAAGAGGATCCGGCTCCTCGTCGGCGCGCGGCTCGTGACGAAAGACGGGTTCGAGACGATCGCCTATCCGACCGAGCGCCAAGCCTATGGGCGTCTCTGCCGGCTCCTCACGGAGGGCAATATCCGAGCGAAGAAAGGCGAATGCCATATCACCTTCGAGGAAGTGCTGGCGGCGTCGGAAGGCCAGATGCTGATCATCCTGCCGCCCGACGATCTCACTTCCCCCTTCACGGAACGACTCGGCCTCCTGGCGAAGGCGGCGCCCGGCCGCACATATCTTGCGGGCGTGCATCGGATGCGGGGCGACGAGCCGAGGCGGCTGGGCCTCCTTGCCGAGCTCGGGGAGCGCCTCGGCGCGCCGCTCGTCGCGATCAACGACGTCCACCATCATGTGCCGGAGCGGCGGCTGCTCGCCGACATCGTCACCTGCATCCGCGAGAAATGCACCATTGCGGAAGCGGGCTTCCGGCTCTCCGTGAACGCCGAGCGGCACCTCAAGCCGCCGGAGGAGATGGCGGAGCTGTTCAAGGACTTCCCGGAAGCGTTGGCGCGCACGATCGAGATCGTGGAGGCCTGCCGGTTCTCCCTCGAGGATCTGAAGAACGAGTATCCGGACGAGCCCGTCCCCAAGGGCAAGACGGCTCAGGCACATCTGGAAGACCTGACCTGGGAGGGAGCGAGACGGCGCTATCCCAAGCACCTCCATCCAGCTGGCATTCCCGAGGACGTGGAGCAGACGATCCGGAAGGAACTCGGACTCATCGCGAAGCTCGGCTATGCGCGCTACTTCCTCACCGTGCACGATGTGGTCGCCTTCGCGCGCTCGCAGGACATTCTCTGCCAGGGACGCGGCTCGGCCGCCAATAGCGCCGTCTGCTACTGCCTCGGGATCACCGAGGTGAACCCGACGACGACAAAGCTTCTCTTCGCCCGCTTCATTTCCGAGAACCGCGGCGAGCCGCCCGACATCGACGTGGACTTCGAGCACGAACGGCGTGAGGAGGTGATCCAGCACGTCTACAAGCGGTACGGGCGCGACAGGGCCGCCATCTGCGCCACCGTCATCCACTACCGCTCGAGGCGCGCCATCCGCGAGGTCGGCAAGGTTCTCGGCCTGACGCCGGACGTCACGGCGGCGCTCGCCAAGACGGTGTGGGGCATCAGCGGCGAGGGGATCGCCGAGGACCACATCCGGCAGGTCGGCCTCGACCCCGCCAACCCCGCGATCCGGCAGGCGACGGAACTCGCCTTCGCGCTCATAGGCTTTCCCCGTCACCTCTCGCAGCATGTCGGCGGCTTCATCCTGACGCGCGAGCGGCTGGACGAGACGGTGCCGATCGGCAACGGCGCCATGGAGGATCGCACCTTCGTCGAATGGGACAAGGACGACATCGACACGCTGGGGCTCATGAAGGTCGATGTGCTGGCGCTCGGCATGCTGAGCTGTCTCAGACGGGGACTCGACCTCCTCAAGCATCACTATGGCGAGCACCATACACTGGCGAGCGTCCTGCAGGAGAAAAAGGGCCAGGAGGAAGTCTACGGCATGCTGTCGAAGGCCGACTCCGTCGGCGTGTTCCAGGTGGAGAGCCGGGCGCAGATGTCCATGCTGCCGCGGCTCAGGCCCGAAAAATTCTACGACCTCGTGATCGAGGTGGCGATCGTGCGGCCCGGTCCGATCCAGGGCGACATGGTGCACCCCTATCTGCGGCGGCGCGAAAAGCCCGACGAGGTTCACTATCCTGGACCCGATCCCGCCCACGGACACAAGGATGAGCTGAAGGAGGTCCTGATAAGGACGCTCGGCGTGCCGCTCTTCCAGGAACAGGCGATGCAGATCGCCATCACGGCGGCGAAGTTCACGCCCGACGAGGCGGACGGGCTCCGGCGCGCCATGGCGACCTTCCGGCACAACGGCACCGTGCATCTCTTCCGCGACAAGTTCATCGAAGGCATGGTGCGGCGCGGCTACGAACGCGATTTCGCCGAGGGCTGCTTCCGCCAGATCGAGGGTTTCGGCGAATACGGCTTTCCCGAGAGCCACGCGGCGAGCTTCGCGCTCCTCGTCTATGTTTCCGCCTGGATGAAGTGCCACCACCCGGAAGTCTTCTGCGCCGCCATCCTCAACAGCCAGCCCATGGGCTTCTACCAGCCGGCGCAGCTCGTGCGCGACGCGCGCGAGCATAAGGTCGAGGTGCGGCAAGTCGATATCAACTATAGCGATTGGGACTGCACGCTGGAGCCGGCCTCCGAGGGCTCGAAATATCCTCAAGCCGTGCGGCTCGGCTTCCGCCTGGTCCAGGGTTTAGGGAAGGAGGAGATCGAGCACCTCGTGGCGGCGCGCGGCAATGCCTATGCCAGTATCGAGCGCCTGGCGGCCGTCTCCGGCGTCACGCGCTTCACGATCGAGCGGCTGGCCGAAGCGGACGCCTTCCGCTCCATGGATCTCGACCGGCGCAATGCGCTCTGGGCGGCGCGGCGGCTCGACACCCTGGGCATCCGGCGCACGGGGCGGAAGCCGTCATCGGAGAAGGAAAAGACGAAGAGGGAAGAAGACAAGGAGCCGCCGCTTCCCCTGTTCGCGCCCCACATGAGCGACGAGCTTTTCCCGGAACCCGAGATCCTTCTACCGGAAATGCCGCTGCCGGAGCACGTGGCAGAAGATTATCTGGTGACGGGGCTGTCGCTGAAAGAGCATCCCGTCACCTTCTTCCGCCCGGAACTTGCCGCGCGCGGGGTCCTGCCGAACAAGCTACTGCGCGAAGGCGGACCCGCGCACGACAGCCTCGTAACGGTGTCAGGACTTGTCCTCATCCGCCAGCAGCCCGGAACCTCGAAGGGCGTGATCTTCATGACGCTCGAGGACGAGACCGGTATCGCCAATATCGTCGTCTGGCGGAAGGTGTTTGAGGCGAACCGGCGCACCGTCATGACATCGCGCTTCCTTGCAGTTCGCGGACGCCTGCAGCGCGCAGGCCTTGTGGTGCATGTGATCGCGCAGTCCTTCATGGACCTGACCGACGATCTCCGCCGGCTGCGGGGCGATGATCTCTTCGCACCGAAGCTGCCCGGCCTGCCCTCGAGCGAGCCGCCGCTGCTGAAGAGCCGCGACTTCCATTGAGGACCCATGCAGCTTTCCCTGCCGTTGCCGAAGCGCCTGAGATACCTTTCCCGGCCGCTACTTCACCAGCGGTCCCATGGGCGTCCTGGTCAGCACCTCGGCGCCCGAGGCCCTGAGCAGCACGGCGTTCGAAACAAAGTAGTCGCCGCGTCCCGTCCCCATGAGCCAGGAAAGAATGTGGAAACTCATGCCCTCGCGGATCTCGAGCTCGGAATCGTGCCGCAAGCCGGTGACCGTGTTGCCGCCGGTCCAGGAGGGCGGCAGGCCGATCCCCACGCAATACCCGCAGTGATGCCGGCGGTAATGCGATAAGCCGGCATCGTCGACGATGCGCTGCCAGGCGGCATAGACGTCGCGCGCCAGCGCGCCGGGCTTGAGCGCGCCGAGCACGGCATCGAAGGCCGCGAAGGTCGTCGCCGCCATCGCCCGATCGTTGTCCGCGATGCCGCCCAGATGCACGAGGCGTCCGAGGGGCGCGTGATAGCGCGCCACGCATCCCGTGAGTTCGAGGAAGACCGGCTCGCCCGCCCGGTAGCGCCCCTGTCCCCAGGTCGCATGCTCCTCGCCCAGCCGTGAGCCCGGCCGGATAAAGGGTCCGAAGCCCGGCGGCTCTCCGCCGGCCCGCGTCATCGCGGCCTGGCACTCGGCCGCCGCTTCGGATTCGAGCGCCCCGTCCGCGATCGCCTCAATCGCCGCCGCGGCGCCTGCATCGCTCACGGCCGCGGCGCGGCGCATCAGCGCCTGCTCCTCCCCGCTCTTGACCAGCCGCAGCCCGTCGGCCAGTCCCGTGATGTCCGTCCAGCGCGCATCCGCCTGCGCCGTCAACGATTGCGCGAGACCATGGCTCAGGCCCGCGGTCCAGAATTCGAGCCCCAGATGCCGTCCGGCAAGTCGCCGGTCGCGGAGCACCCGCGCCATGAGATCGGCGGCGGTCTCGCTGTCGGTGTGCCCCTGAAACTCTGCCGCGCGCACCTGCTTCTCGACCGAGACGCGCTCCATGGCGCGCGTGACGAGCACCGGCCGGCCGTCCAAGGGAACGAGCAGCAGATGCGGCGCGAAATAGCCCCAGTGGTCGAGGCCCGTCAGGTAGAAGACATTCTCCGGCGAGGCGAGGACCGCGGCATCGAGCTTCCGGCGCTCCAGTTCCTTGCGCACCCTTTCGAGCCTGCGGCCGATTTCGGCGTCGGTGAACGGGTTGTCATGCATCAGTCGATGACGATCAGATCGCGGACGACGTCGCAGAGTCTCTCGCCGCCCTGCCCGGTCACCACGAACGGCTCGGATATCGCGATGCCCCAGTCGTCCTGCCAGATGCCCGTCTGGATATGGAAGCACATGCCCGCCTGCAATTCCGTGGTGTCACCGGGTCTCAGGCTCACGGTCCTCTCGCCCCAGTCGGGCGGATAGGCGACGCCGATCGAATAGCCGACGCGGCTTTCCTTCTTCAATCCGTGGCGGCGGATCGTCTTCTGCCACGTCGCCTCGACGGCCTCCGCCGTGGTGCCGGGACGCGCGATAGCGAGCGCCGCATCCACGCCCTCCACCACCGCCTTCGCCGCATCGGCGATCTTCTGCGGCGGCTTGCCGATATGCATGGTGCGGGTGAGTGGCGCATGGTAGCGGCGCCGCGCCCCCGCGATCTCCAGCATCGCCAGGCCGGTGTCCGGCAGCGGCGCATCGGTGAAGGTGAGATGCGGGGTGCTCGTTCCCTCGCCCACCGGCATCAGCGGACAGAGAGCCGTATAATCGCCTCCGGCCCCGTCGATTCCCATTGTCTGCGCGTGGTAGATCTCGGCCACCACGTGGTTCTGCGGCACGCCCGGCCGCACCTTCGCGACCCCGCGGCGCATGGCCTCCGAGCAGATCCTTCCCGCCTCGCGCATGAGGCCGATCTCGGCTTCGGATTTCACGAGCCGCGCCCAGTTCACGAGGTCGCCGTTGTTCGAGATGCGCGCATCGGGGAGCCCCTTCACCAGATGCGCATGGCAGCGCGCGGTGTAGTAGTGGGCGTCCATCTCGACCCCGAGCCGCGCGTTGCCCCACCCCTTCCCGACGATCAGGGCGGCGAGCTCGTCGAAGGGATGGTTCACCGGGTGCTGCACCAGCGGTTCGGAGAAGGAGATGATGTTTCCATCCGGCAGGTCCGTGGTGAAGCGTGCGCTCTTGGCGTCCTGCGCGCGGCCGAACCAGAGGGGGTGTTCTTCGGTGATGTGCACAAGAACGGCTTGCGGCACATAGAAGGACCAGCCATCGAAGCCCGTCAGCCAGTTCATGTTGGCGGGGTCCTGGACGACGATCAGGTCGAAGCCACCCTTCTCCATGCGGCGCTTGACGTCCGCCACGCGTGCCGAGAATTCCTGCCTTCCGAACAGTTTTACGAACATCGGCCCGCTTCCCGTCACCAGCCTGCCGCCTGCCTTTCGACAGGCACATCGCCCACGTTGTGTACAACCTCTCTTGCGCGGCGTCCATCAAAGATGTACACAACTCTTGGGATTGTTGCAGGGAGGGCCTCGCCCGCGCGTCGGAGGGGCTGGCGGCAATCGCTCAAGAACCAGGGAGGTTCATCCATGTCTCACGCATTCCGCATTTCGCGCCGTCATCTCCTGGCGCTTCTCGCCGGCGTCGCGCTTTCCACTTCGCTTCTTGCTTCATCGACCCCGGCCAGTGCCGAGACCACGCTCGAGAAGGCCAAGGCGCAAGGGTATATCCGCGTCGGCTTCGCCAACGAGGCGCCCTTCGGCTTTGCCACGCCGGATGGCAAGCTCACGGGCGAGGCGCCGGAGGTGGCGAAGGCCGTCCTCGCCAAGATGGGCATCAAGGAAGTCGACGGTGTCCTCACCGAGTTCGGCTCGCTGATCCCGGGCCTTAAGGCCGGCCGCTTCGACGTCATCGCCGCCGGCATGTTCATCAATCCGAAGCGCTGCGCGGAGATCAACTTCTCCGAGCCGTCCTACGGCATCGGCCAGGCCATGCTCGTAAAGACCGGCAATCCGAAAAGCATCAAGGACTATTCGACCTTCGCGGAAAACAAGGATCTGAAGCTCGCCGTGATGGCCGGCGCCGTCGAGGGCGGCTACGCCAAGGACGCAGGCGTGGGACAGGAGCAGCTTGTGGTTCTTCCCGACCAGTCGAGCCTCGTCGCCGCCGTGCAGGCGGATCGTGCCGACGCCGCGGCGCTCACCGCGCTCTCGATCGCCGACATGGCCAAGAAGGGCGAGGGCGTCGAATCGACAACGCCGTTCGGCGAGGTCGCGGGCAAGTCCGTGAAGGGTCATGGCGGCTTCGGCTTCCGCAAGGAAGACGCTGATCTGCTCGAGGCCTTCAATGCGGAGCTCAAGAAGTTCCTCGGCTCGGACGAGCATCTCGCGCTCGTGACGCCGCTCGGCTTCGGAAAGGATTACCTCCCGAACAAGACGACGGAACAGCTCTGCAAGGGCGAGTGAGCGGCATCGTAGGCTGGATTAGCCCATGTCCTGCATGGGCGTAATCCGCCGACCTGTGCCTCCGGTGGGTTACGCCTTCGGCTAACCCACCCTACACTCCCGTCCTGGCTACCTCGGGAAGGGAGATGGTGCGAGCGTCCCGTCTCATCGAGGAGCACCGCCCATGGGCATCCGTTCGCTTGTCGTGCTGCTCATCCTGACCGTCGCGGCCGTGGCTCTCCTGTCGCTGCAGCCGAAATACGCGGTTTTCCTGCCGGGCCTTCTCGAGGGCGCCTGGCTCACGGTGCGCCTCACGGTGCTCGGTTGCCTCCTCGCAGTGTCGCTCGCCATCGTCGCGGCCGTGGCCAAGCTCTATGGCCCACTGCCGGTGCGCTGGCTGGCTGTGTCCTATATCGAGGTCTTCCGGGGCACCTCGGCCCTGGTGCAGCTCTTCTGGCTGTTCTTCGTGCTGCCCCAATTCGGGCTATCGCTCGAGCCCTTCACCGTCGGCGTCCTGGGGCTCGGGCTCAATGTCGGCGCCTACGGCGCGGAGGTCGTTCGCGGCGCCATCCAGGCCGTGCCGCGCGGCCAGTGGGAGGCGACCGTCGCCCTCAACATGACGCGCATGCAGGCGCTTAAGCGCAT
>JBFXDI010000029.1:20019-34157 GCA_050181295.1 Parvibaculaceae bacterium
GTGCTCGATGCGTTCACCGCCGGCGTCTTGGCGCTCGGGCTCCACTACGGGGCCTACTGCTCCGAGGTCTACCGGGCGGGCCTCGAAGGGGTGGCGCGGGGCCAATGGGAAGCCTCCACCGCGCTCAATCTCAGCTCCTGGACGACCTTCAAGGACATCATCATCCCGCAGGCCATCCCGCCGGTCGTGCCGGCGCTCGGCAACTATCTGGTGGCGCTCTTCAAGGAAACGCCGCTGCTCTCGGCCATCGCCGTCCTGGAGCTCATGCAGACCGCGAAGATCCTGGGCTCCGAGACCTTCCGCTACACTGAGCCGATCACGCTGGTCGGCATATTCTTCCTCGTCATGAGCCTCGTCTCCGCTGCCCTCATCCGCATGGTTGAGCGGCGTCTCAACAGGAGGGCCTTCCGATGACGCAGTCCCCGATGGTGCGTTTCGAGACGGTGACCAAGCGCTACGGGCCGCTGACCGTGCTCGACGGCCTCGATCTCGACGTGGCGCGCGGCGAGAAGGTGGCGGTGATCGGCCCCTCGGGCTCGGGCAAGACGACGGTGCTCCGGATGCTGATGACGCTCGAGACAATCGACGACGGCGTCATCTATGTCGAAGGCGAGCCCCTGACGCACATGCCGGGGAACGGCGGCCTCGTGCCGGCGAGCCAGGCGCACTTGAGGCGCGTGCGGGCGAAGATCGGCATGGTCTTCCAGCACTTCAACCTCTTCCCGCACATGACCGCGCTCGCCAACTGCATGGAGGCGCCGGTGACGGTGCTCGGGCTTTCCAAGGCCGAGGCGTCGGAACGGGCGGTCGAGCTTCTGGGCATGGTCGGCCTCAAGGACAAGAAGGACCATTATCCGGCCCAGCTTTCGGGCGGCCAGCAGCAGCGCGTGGCCATCGCCAGGGCCCTTGCCATGCGGCCCAAGATCATGCTTTTCGATGAGGTGACCTCCGCCCTCGATCCCGAGCTCGTCGGCGAGGTTCTGAATGTCATCCGCAGGCTCGGGAGCGAACACGACCTCACCATGCTCATGGTCACGCATCAGATGGGTTTCGCCAAGGAGTTCGCCGACCGGGTCTGCTTCTTCTACCAGGGCAAGATCTGCGAGCAGGGCCATCCAAAGGACCTTTTCGGCGCACCGCAGAACCCCCGCACGCAGCAGTTCCTGAGCGCGGTGCTGGAGGCCGGATGAACGACGTCGGGCGCGCCGAAAAGCCGCTCAGCCTGTCGCGCGAACGCTTCGAGCGCATCTACAGGACCATCCGCGACCGCATCTGCCTGCTCGAATACGAACCCGGCGCGAGGCTCGCCGAGGAGGATCTGGCGCGCGAATTCGGCGTCTCGCGCACGCCGATCCGACGCGTGCTCACGCGGCTCGAATCCGACGGCCTGCTCGAAAGCCGGCACGGAGTCGGCACCTTCGTCATCGACGTCGACATCCACGCCCTGCTCCCGATCTATGAGCTGCGCATGGAGCTCGCCGAGCTCATCGGCCGGCTGACGCCCATACCACGAGAGCCTTCAGACGTCGAAAGGGTGCGGGCGCTTGTTGCGCGCTGCGACGAGATGATGGAGAGCCCGGAGCCCAAGGCCTATCACCGGCTCAACATGGAATTCTTCCACGAGCTCAGCGCGATGACCGGCAACCAGCCGCTCAAGGAGGTCTCAGAGCGGCTCTATTATCTGACGAACCGGGTGTGGCTCAAATCCATCCCCTTCCTCAACCTCAGGGACGAGATCTCGGTATTCCGCCGGGAAATGGCCGACATCCTGGCCGCCATGGAGGTGGGCGATCTTGAAACCGTGGGCCATATCCGGCGCAGCCACATCTCGATGAGTGTCAGGCGCATGCTGCGCTATCCCGACCAGGCCTGAGCCTCAAATCCGCCATGCTGGCGCCATGTGCCCGAGCGAGCCTTGGCTTCCCGCAACGGCACCCGATCCCCAGATGCCCGTCCTCCTGTCCCGTCGTCGCCTCGTGTCCGGCGCGGCTACGCTTGCCGCGGTCGCCACGCTGGCGCCCCCGGCATCAGCCGACGGTCTCGTCCTGACACCGGGGCAAACCGAAGGTCCCTTCTATCCGGTGGAGTTTCCCGCCGACATGGACAGCGACCTCGTGAAGGTCGAGGGGCCGGCCCGTAAAGGGCGCCGCCGTCGAGATCTGGCAGTGCGACGCGAACGGGCACTACCGGCACCCCCACGCGCCAGACACCCGACGCTTCGATCCGGGCTTTCAGGGCTATGGCAGGACCGCCGTGGACGACGCCGGCTCCTATGAGTTCCGGACCATCCGGCCCGTGCCCTATCCCGGCCGCACCCCGCACATCCACTTCGCTGTGCACGCGCCTGGCGCCGGCCGCCTGGTCACGCAGCTCTATGTCAAGGGCGAGCCGCTGAACGAACGCGACGGAGTGCTGCGCGGCATCCGCGACAGCTCGCAGCGGCAGAGCGTGGTGGTTCCCTTCGAGGCGGCGGATCCGATCGAGCCCGGCTCCCAGGCCGCGCGTTTCGACATCGTGCTCGACCTGTGAAGCGCCGGACTTGCCGGGCCTGGCGCCTCATTGCAAAGCGTCCGCGCCTGCGCCAGATATAACGTTCCTCGGAACAGCCGCCGGATGCTCCCTTGAAGAAACTCGAACTGCTCGTCGAATCGCTGATCCTCGCCAGCCGCTGGATACTGGTCATCTTCTACCTCGGCCTGGCGGCGGGGCTCGCGGTCTACTCGCTGGCCTTCCTGAAGAAGCTCGGGGCTGTCAGCCTGGGCGTCTTCACGCTCGATGAAGGGGATGCGGTCCTCGCCATGCTCGGCCTCATCGACGCCGCGCTGGTGGCGAGCCTCATCGTGATGGTGATGATCTCGGGCTACGAGAATTTCGTCAGCCGCTTCGACGAGCAGGAGAACACCCAGCTTACCTGGCTCGGCAAGATCGACTCGGGCTCGCTCAAGATCAAGGTGGCGTCCACGATCGTCGCCATCTCGTCGATCCACCTGCTGCAGATCTTCCTCAACGCCCAGCAGTATGACAACGCCAAGCTCATGTGGCTGACGCTCATGCACATGGCGTTCGTGTTCTCGGCGCTGTTCCTCGGCTTGCTCGATCGCATCCAGGGTCTCGGCAGGGCGAACAAGGGACCTGACAGCCCGTGAACCTGGTGCTGGCTAGGCGGCGAGGTCGTGCAGCCGCTGGAGCAGCGCCGCCGGGTCGAAGGGCTTGTTGAGCACTCCGCTCACGGTGACGTCCTGCATGGCTTCCAGCACGTCCTTGTGCTCGGCGCCATGGCCGGTGATGATGATGGTCGGCACCTGGCGGTGCTCCTCCCGCAGGCGGGCATAGACCTCGATCCCATCTATGATAGGGAGCTTCAGATCGAGGATGAGCACCCCCACTCCGCCGGCGCTCACGCGCTCCAGCGCGTCCTGGCCGTTCTCGACCAGCACGCATTGATATCCCGCGGAATCGATCAGGTCACGCAACTGCGGGCCGAAATCCGGATCGTCCTCCGCCACCAGCACGACCCCCGCTGGCTTCACGTCGTCGAGCGCCGCCAGCACCTTGTCGAGGTCGATGGGCTTGCTCAGCACGCCCATGGCGCCACTCTCGATCGCCTGCTGCACGAGCTGCTCGACGCTGTAGCCGGTCATCATGTAGACGCGCGCGCCGGGCTTCACCTTGCGGATCTCGAAGAAGCTCTCCACGCCGTTCTTGCCGGGCATCATGATGTCCATGAACGCCAGGTCGAAATCCGACTTCCGGTAGGCCTCGATCGCCTCCTCGCCGCTATAGGCGACCGCCACGGTATGGCCTTCGATCTCGAACAGCTCGGCAAGCGAGTCCGCGGCGTCAGTGTCGTCGTCGACGACCAGAATCTTCAAAGGCAACGCCATCAGGCTGCTTCCTCTTTAAGGCCTTCCGCGGGGAACCAGGCGGTGAATGTCGCCCCTTCGCCCGGCCGCGAATGCACGTCAAGCCCGCCCTGGTGCTGCTCGATGATCTTCAGCACGGCAGGCAGGCCAAGTCCGACGCCGAAGTTCTTGGTGGTGAAGAGAGGCTCGAGAATGCGCTCCATGTCGTCGGGCGCGATTCCGGGACCGTTGTCGGAGACCGAGATCTCGACCCCGCGCGGACCCATCGACGTGGAGACGACGATCCGGGGATCGCTCGTGGACAGCCTGCGGGGGCCTTCCTTGCGGCCGAGAAGCGCTTCGGAGGCATTGCTCAGAAGGTTGATGAGCACCCGCTGCATGCGGTCCGGATCGAACGCCACCTGCTGCGGGCCGAGACCGAGGCGGCATTCGATGGCGATCTCGGAGGGAAGTTTCTGCTGCTCCTCGCGCACGATCTCGCCCGCCCATTCGTCAAACGTGCAGCTCGAAAGCTGTAACGCCTTGGAACGGGCGAAATCCAGAAGCTCCGTGATGATGCCGTCGCAGCGGAGCACGCCGTTGTTGATGCGCTGCAGGGACGTTTCGAGGCCGGTCTCGCGCCCCCTGATCTTGCGCTCGATCAGAAACGCGGCGGTGCGAACGGTGCCCAGCGGATTGCGGATCTCGTGCGCCACGGTCGCGGTGAGCTGTCCAAGCTGGGCGAGCTTGCCCTTGCGCACGATCTCGTCCTGAGCCTCGGAGAGCTTGCGCATGTTGGTCGCAAGCTCCTGATTGAGCGTCACGATATCGTCGTTCACCAACTGCAGCTCGCCCGCGAGCTCGCGGGAGGAGCGCTCGGCCAGCACAGCGTCGTCCCTGGCTTTCGTCAGGGCACGGATATTGGAGCGGCGTTCGCGGGCGTAGAACACCATCATGGCGGCCACGGCCAGGAAGATGAAGCTGAACGCCCCGCCGAGCGCCACGGCTGCGATCTGCGCCTGACGGGCATAGAAGGCGATGATGTCGGTCGCATCGACATAAGTCTCGATCACACCGACGAAGCGGTCGGACAGCATCACGGGCACGTAGACCGAGATCACGTTGCGGGACGAATTGGGATTGAGGCCGAGGCTGCCCTTCCGCCAGAGCAGGCCGTCGATCTCGTCGGCCTTCTTGATCTCGGGCTTGATGTGCACCTGGCCTTCGGCGATCCCAGGCGCGAAGGTGCCTCCTTCCACCCTGCTTCCCACCTTGGAGAGCTTGGAGGACCAGAAAACCTCTCCGTCGGCGCGATAGAGGACGTAGCGGTAGATATCGGAGGCCAGCAGCAGGTCGTAGAGGCGCGCCTTGTCGGCGGGCGTGAGCTCGGCCTGGTCGAAGGTCGGCTTTCCCGACTGGAGCGAGGTCAGCGCCCGCTCGCTCCACTTGGTGGCGCGCCGTTCGGCTTCGAGGTCAGCCATGCGGCTCGCGAAACTGTGGGCCGCAAACCAGGAGGCCAGAAGGACCAGAAGCCCGCCCATACCCAGCGCCAGAAGCGAGGCGAAGAACTTCGCCTCGTGGCGCTCCGGCCAAAGCTTGCTCAACATCACCCTGTCCCCCCGAATCCGGCCGTGCAGGGCAGCAGGGCCGATTCGGCAAGGACAGCACTAGAGCCTTAATATCCGGTTGACCGGAGGCCGCATTTCTTCCGCTGCGCTAGATTAAAGCGGCATTGATCCAGAAATGCGCAAGGATGCTTGCGGCGTAACCAAGCGCGATTGCCCAGGTCCAGCGCAGATGGCCGAAGAAGGTGTAGCGGCCCTGGGCGAGGCCCATGAGGGCCACTCCGGCCGCGGAACCTATCGAAAGCAGGCTGCCGCCCACGCCCGCCGTCAGGGTGATGAGAAGCCATTGCCCGTCCGACATGGCGGGGTCCATGGTCAGCACGGCGAACATCAGCGGGATGTTGTCGATGATGGCCGAAAGCACACCGATGGCGACGTTGGCGAAGGTCGGCCCCATGTCGGTGTAGAGATAGCCTGAAGCGAGGGCCAGATAGCCCATGACGCCAAGGCCCCCCACGGCGAAGATGATGCCGAAGAAGAAGAGCAGTGTGTCCCATTCGATCCGCGCCACCTCCTTGAAGGAATCGAGGACCATGTCCTCGTCCTTGCGGCGATTGCCCGCCCGCTTGAGGAAGTAGCTGTAGGCCTGGAGGTAGCCGAGCCCCAGCATCATGCCGAGCGCGGGCGGCAGATGCAGGAAGTTCTTGAAGGAGACGGCCGTCGCGATGGTGGCCGCGAAAGCCAGGATCACGCCTTTCGCGCCCGGCTTGAGCCGGACGGACTCCTGCACCCGTTCGGGCCGCGTCTTCGGCAGCCCGTACTGCATGATGACGGCGGGCACGAGATAGTTGATGACGGAAGGCACGAAGAGGCGGAAGAACTCCCAGAAATGGAGCTTGCCCTTCTGCCAGACCATCAGCGTGGTGATGTCGCCGAAGGGGGAGAACGCGCCGCCCGCGTTGGCAGCCACCACCACATTGATGCAGCCGATCAGTATGAAGGTCGGGCTGCCGGCGCCGACCGCCAGAACGACCGAACCCATGATGAGGGATGTCGTCAGGTTGTCGAGGACCGAGGAGAGGAAGAAGGAGAGAATGCCGGTCAGCCAGAAGAGCTGCCGGTAGCCTAGGCCCATGTTCACGAGCCTGGCGCGGAGCGCCAGGAAGACTCGGCGCTCTTCCAGCGTGTTCACATAGGTGATGGCGACGAGCAGGAAGAGCAGCAGCTCGCCGTAGTCGAGGAGCACATGCTTGGCGGCGGCCTCGGCCGCCTCGCCCTGCCCGTTGGCCGTATAGACGAGCCCGATGAGCGCCCAGATGAGCCCCGCGGCCAGCATCACCGGCTTCGACTTGCGCATCTTGGTCAGCTCTTCGCAGACCACGAGCGCGTAAGCGCCGACGAAGATGAGGAGCGCCAGATAGCCGGCCGGATGGGTGGTGAGATCGATCGGCGCCGGTGCTTGCGCCGCGGCGGGACTAGCCGTCAGCAGAATGGCGGAAAACCCCGTAAGGCGCGCCGCGATCCGCCCCATGAAATGTCCCCCCGAGATTCGCTGCCAGCTTCTCGGTAGGAAGAGGGCCGCAAAAGACCCTTTCGGTCAACCGTCGATCAGCGCAGGCGCTCCAGGATCGACACGTAATTGGCGACCGCGGCACCGCCCATGTTGAAGATGCCTGCGAGCCTCGCGTTCTCGACCTGCATGCCGTCCGCCTCGCCCATGAGCTGCAGCGACGCCATGACATGCATCGAAACGCCGGTGGCGCCGATCGGGTGACCCTTGGACTTGAGGCCGCCCGACGGATTTACGGGCAGCCGGCCCCCTTTCTCCGTCCAGCCTTCCTCGATGGCGCGTGCGCCCTGACCCTTGGGAGCGAGACCCATGGCCTCGTACTCGATCAGCTCGGCAACGGTGAAGCAGTCGTGCGTTTCCACGAGCGACAGGTCGTCGAGCGTCGTGCCGGCCGCGCCATGCGCCTTGGCCCAGGCCCGCTCGCAACCCTCGAAGGCCACGATGTCGCGCTTCGACATGGGCAGGAAGTCCTGCGCATGGCCGAGGCCGCGGAAATGCACGGCCTTCGGAAAGCGCATCGCCGTGTCCGTATCGGTCAGCACCACGGCCGCGGCGCCGTCGGAGACGAGCGAGCAGTCGGTGCGGCGGATAGGGCCGGCGACATAGGGGTTCTTGTCGGAAATGGTGCGGCAGAACTCGTAGCCCAGATCCTTGCGAAGCTGCGCGAACGGATTCTCGACGCCGTTCCGGTGGTTCTTGGCGGCGATCCGCGCCATGGCGTCGGACTTGTCGCCGTAGCGCTGGAAATAGAGGTCCGCGATGCGCCCGAAGACGCCCGCGAAGCCGCCCGGCGTATCGCCCTCCTCCTTCCGGTAGGAGGCGTTGAGCAGCACGTCCCCGATCTGGTCTCCGGGCGCGATCGTCATCTTCTCGGCGCCGACGACCAGCACGAAGCGGCTTTTTCCTGCCGCGATATCGTTGACGCCCTGGTGGATCGCCGCCGAGCCCGTGGCGCAGGCGTTCTCCACCCGCGTGGCAGGCTTGAAGCGCAACCCATCGTCCACGAGCGCGAAGGCCGCCGGAAAGCTCTGCTTCTCGAAGCCGCCGAAATTGCCGACATAGATCGAGTCGATCTCGTCGAAGCCGATGCCCGCGTCGTTCACAGCCTCGCGCGCAACCCTGGCGATGAGGCTTTCGAGATCGAGGTCGTCGAGCTTGCCGAACTTCGTGTGAGCCCAGCCGATGATCGCTGCCATGCTCTTCTCCTATGCCTTCCTGCGCTGACGGGGCGCCTCCTCAATGCGCACCTTCTCAAACGGCCGCCAGCTTTCCCCGGCCTCCAGCACGCGGAACGCGCCCTCCTCCACCCCATAGGCCTTGAGCGCCGTGTCGAGGACCGCCGCCGGCTCGTCCATCCCCTCGTCGGTGAGCTGGAGCGTGCCGTGATGGATGGCGACGCTGCTCCCGGCTCCGAGATCCAGATGCGCCTTGACCGCGTCGTCCGGGCACATGTGGCGCGGGCGCATGAACCAGCGAGGCTCGTAGGCTCCGATCGGCAGGAGCGCGAGATCCGGAGGACCGAACCGGCGGCGGATGGCGCGGAAATGCTCGCCCGTGCCATAGCCCGTGTCGGCGGCGAAATAGACGCTTCCGGACGGACCCTCGATGCGGAAAGCGCACCACAGCGCCATGTTGTCGTCATGGAGGCCGCGCTTCGACCAGTGCACCGCCGGCGTCAGCGTGACGGTCACGTTGTTGCCGACGGCGAAGGACTGCTCCCAGTCACCCTCCGTGACGTTCAATCGCCTTCGCGCACGCCGGAGGATGGCGGCGTTGCCAAGCGGGGTGAGAATGCGAGGGCCGTGGGCGTCGTGCAGCCGCCTGATCGCCGGCAGGTCCATGTGGTCGTAGTGGTTGTGGCTCACGAGCACCACATCGATCGGCGGCAAGTCCGCGAGCGCCACGCCTGGCGGGCGGGCGCGCGTGGGGCCAGCCAGCTGGGTTGGGCTCGCGCGGCGCGAGAAGAAAGGATCGGTCAGGATGTTGAGGCCGGCGGTCTGGATCAGCGCCGTCGCGTGGCCGATGAAAGTGACCGACAAGCCGTCCGCGAGACGTTCCGATGGCGGCGGGAAGCTGCCGTTCCGAACCATTTTTGGCCACGGCCTGCGGTCGCGCTCCTGGCGCCAGCGCCGCAGGTCCTGCGCGGTGGCGCGTATGTCGTGGCGGGGCACGAAGAAGCGGACACCGTCGAAATGATCCGATGGTGGCCCCTGGTAGTAGGGATTTCGCTCGGGCATGCGACTGAATGTCGTGTGGATTCAGACGGTGCGCAAGTACCAGGAGAAATCCTGGCTGCTCGGCTCGGCATGGAAACGGTCCGCTTCGACCTCCTTGATGGTCGAGAAAACGTCGACGAACTTCTCGCCGAGATAGTCGCGCATGATCTTGCCGTCACGGAAGGCATCGGTCGCCGCGTACCAGTTGGTGGGCATTTTCGGCGCCGGCTGCGCATAGCCGTTGCCGACCACCGCCGGGCCGGGGTCGAGCGCTCTTTCGATGCCGTGGTGCATGCCGGCGAGCACGGCCGCAAGCACCAGATAGGGATTGGCGTCGGCGCCCGCGGGGCGGTGCTCGATATGCATGGCCTCGCCTGTCGAGGCCGGCACGCGGATCGAGACCGTGCGGTTGTTGACGCCCCAGTTGGGCGCCACCGGCGCGTAGGAGTTGAGGCGGAAGCGGCGGTAGGAATTGGCGTTGGGCGCGAAGATCAGCATCGCCTCCGCCATTGTCTCCTTGAGCCCGGCGATGGCGTTGAGCATCAGCGGGCTCTTCTCCGCCGCCTCGGCCGCGAAGACGTTGCGGCCGCTCTCGTCCATGAGGCTCACATGGATATGCATGCCGGAGCCTGTGAACTGGCTGTAGGGCTTCGCCATGAAGCTTGCGAGCAGACCATGCTTGTCGGCGGTGGCGCGCACGAGCCGCTTGAACATGATCGCCTCGTCCGCGGCCTTCAGCACGTCAGGCCGGTGATGCAGCACGATTTCCATCTGCGCCGGCGCGTATTCGGAGATGACGGTGAGGGCCGGAAGCCCCTGCGCCTCCGCGCCCGCATAGAGGTCGCGAAAGAAGGGCTGGAAGTCGTCAAGCTCCTGCATGAGGTAGCACTGGAAATGCTCCGGCCGCGACTCGTTGACGAGCGCCGTGGGCGGGCGCGGCTTGCCGGCAAGCGCCGCCGCTCTATCCATGAGATAGAATTCCACCTCGACCGCCGCGACGGGCGTCAGCCCCCGCGCCTTGAAGCGCTCCACCACGCGGGCGAGCGCATTGCGCGGCTCGATCAGGCAGGGCGAGCCGTCCAGCTCGTGCAGCGCGGTCAGGAACTGGGCCGTATCCTCGATCCAGGGAACGGGCACAAGCGTTCCGGGCAGCGGCCAGGCGATGCGGTCGGCGTCGCCGTCAGCCCACACGAGCCCCGTCTCGACCACATCCTCGCCGTTGACGTCGATGCCCATGATCGAGCCCGGCAGGAAGCGGCCGTTCTTGTAGGCGCCCAGAAGCTCCTCGCGCCTCAGGAGCTTGCCCCGCTGCACGCCCGACACGCCGGTCCAGATGAGGTTGAAGCTCTGGATCGTGGGGTGGGCGGCGAGGAATGCCTCCGCCTCGGCCAGCGACTGCGGATAGGGAGACGGCATCTCAGGCTCCGTTCTGGCTGCTCGTCAGCTCGCCGAGGCACTTGTCGAGGCCCGCGAGCAGCGCGTCCACGTCCGCCGCGGTGGTGGCGGGCGCGATGAGCAGCATGTTGTGGAAGGGCGTGACGAGCAGGCCCCGGTTGAGAAGGTAGAGGTGTACCGCACTGTCGACGGGGCGGTGGATGGCGCGTTTCGCCTCACCGCCATTGCGCGGGCGTTTAGGCACGCACATGAACTCGACGCGGGCGCCGACCCGCACCACATGCCACGGCGCGCCGTGGCTTGCGATCAGCGCCGCGATGCCGGCTTCGAGCCGCTTCGCCAACTCGACCATCGGCACGAAGGCCTGCACGGTGAAATACGTCTCCAGCACACGGCGCATGAGCGCGATCTGGATGGCGCTTCCGGAAAGGGTGGTGCCGATGCCGGAATGGCCGGGTTGGCGCGTTTGAAGGAAGGCGGCGATGCGTCCCGCCAGTTCGTCGCTCACGCCGTAGACCGCCGCCGGAACACCGCCCGCGATCGGCTTGCCGAGCACGATCGCGTCCGGATCGAGCCCGTATTCGCGCGTATAGCCGCCAGGCCCTGAGCTCATGCAGTGCGTCTCGTCGATCACGAGCAGCGTGCCCGTTTCCCGCGTCAGCCGCCGCAGTGCGGCATGGTAGCCCGGCTCCGGCAGCACCATGCCGCAATTGGTCATCACCGGCTCGGCGAGCACGCAGGCGACATCGCCAGGGGCGAGGGCCTCCTCCAGCGCGGCGACGTCGTTGAACTCGATGACCTTTGCCACATTGGCCGGGTCGAAGCCCGACCCTATGAGGCCCGGATCCGCCACCGCCCGTCCGTCGCGGATGGTCAGAAAGGTGTCGTCGACCGCGCCATGGTAGCAGCCGTTGAAGACAAGGATCTTCGGGCGCCCCGTCACGGCGCGGCACCAGCGCAGGATCGAGCGGTTGGCGTCCGAGGCGGTCGCCGTCACCTGCCAGAAGGGCAGGCCGAAGCGATCGGCGAGCAGTTCGCCCACGGCCGCGGCGTCCTCGGAGGGAAGCATGGTCGTGAGCCCCTTTGCCCCCTGCCGGGCTAGGGTCTCCGTCACCGGACCGGGGCTGTGACCGAACATGGCGCCGGTGTCGCCGAGGCAGAAGTCCAGGTAGGTATTGCCGTCCGCGTCGGTGAGCGAAATCCCCTTGGCCTCGGCCAGGGTGAGCGGAAAGGGCGTCGGCCAATCCACCATCCACTGCATGGGCACGCCGTGCAGCCAGTACCGTCCGCTTTCGGCGGCGAGCGCCTGCGAGCGCGGGTTGCGCTGCACGAAAAGCGCCCGCTCGCGCTCCAGCATGGCCTCCACGGCCCGGTCGGCAACCATTTTTCTCGCCCTGCCCCGCCCTTTAAGGCCCTTCCCTTACCACGCACGCCGGGGGGCCCTTCAAGCTCCCCCGGCTTCCGGGACCTATGGACGGTTAACCGGGGCTCGTGCTTTCTGCGGGCGAGTCAGCCCGCTTTTTCCGGAGATTCGCATGCACCGCATCGTCCACCTCAACGGCCAGTACCTGCCCGAGCAGCAGGCGAAGGTCTCTCCCTTCGACCGCGGCTACCTCTTCGGGGACGGCGTCTACGAGGTCACCGCCGTTATCGATGGGAAGCTCATCGACTACGCGCCGCACATGGCCCGCCTCGAGCGCTCGCTCAAGGAGTTGGCCATGGCCTGGCCCTGCACCAAGGACGAACTGCGCGCGGTGCACGAGGAGCTCTTGAAGCGCAACAACCTCACCGAGGGCCGCGTCTACATGCAGGTGACGCGTGGCGTGGCGGACCGGGATTTCAGCTATCCCAGGGACACGCCGACGACGCTCTTCGCCTTCACGCAGGTCGCGCCGCTGGTCGAGCATCCGAAGGCCAGGACTGGCGTCGAGGTGATCTCCATTCCCGACATCCGCTGGAAGCGGCGCGACATCAAGTCGATAGCCCTTCTCGCCCAGTGCGTGGGCAAGGAGCAAGCCACCCAGGCAGGGGTCTATGAGGCCTGGATGGTGGAGGATGGCTACGTAACGGAAGGAACGTCGTCGTCCGCCTATATCGTGAAGGACGGGCACATCATCACCCGCCCCCTTTCCAACGCCATCCTGCCCGGTGTCACGCGCAGGGCGCTGCTCAAGCTCTCGGAGCTCGAGAAGATCCGCGTCGAGGAGCGCCCCTTCACCATGGAGGAGGCCTATGCCGCCGACGAGGCGATCATGACCAGCGCCGGAAGCCTCGTCATGCCGGTGGTCAGGATCGACGGCCGCAGCATCGGGAAAGGTGCACCCGGTCCCGTCGCGCAGAGGCTGCGCGCGCTCTACATCGAGACCGCGCTGCAGGGCTGACGGCGCACCGGCGGCATCCCAAGGTTGCCATCGCGCAGAGGCGCTGGTCTAATGCGCCCGACAGCGAGAGACAGGCAGGAGGAAACGATGTTTCAGGGACTGCGGCGGCGGATGGCCGCCAGCGTTTTCGCGGCGGCGCTGATCGCCTCGCCGATGGCCGCCCAGGCCGAACAGTTCATCAACGTGCTCACCGGCGGAACGAGCGGCGTCTATTATCCCCTGGGCGTAGCACTCACCAAGATCTACGGCGACAATATCCCCGGCACGCGCACGCAGGTGCAGGCCACCAAGGCATCGGTCGAGAACCTGAATCTGCTGCAGCAGGGCCGCGGCGAGATCGCGTTCTCGCTGGGCGACTCGCTCAAGCTCGGGTGGGAGGGCGACAAGGATGCCGGCTTCCCGGGCAAGCTCGACAAGCTGCGCGTCATCGCCGCCATCTACCCGAACTATATCCAGGTCGTCGCCTCGCAGCAGTCTGGGGTGAAGACCCTTGCCGACCTCAAGGGCAAGAGCCTCTCCGTCGGAGCGCCCAAGTCCGGCACCGAGATCAACGCGCGGGCCATCTTCGAGGCGGCCGGCATGAGCTATTCCGATCTCGGCAAGACCGAGTACCTACCCTTCGCGGAGTCGGTGGAGCTCATCAAGAACCGGCAGCTCGACGCGACGCTGCAATCGGCGGGGCTCGGCGTCGCCTCGATCCGCGACCTCGCCACCTCGCTCCCGATCACCGTCGTGGCGATACCCGCCGACATCATCGAGAAGATCGGGCTGCCCTATGTCGCCGCGACCATTCCGGCCGGCACCTATGACGGCCAGAGCGAGGACGTGGCCACAGCGGCGGTCGGCAACTTCCTCGTCACCCACTCGGACGTCTCCGACGATCTCGCCTACGAGATGACGAAGCAGCTGTTCGAGAACCTGCCCGCCATGGAGGCCGCGCATGCTGCCGCCAAGCGCATCAAGCTCGAGGATGCCGCCAAGGATGCGCCCGTGCCGCTGCATCCGGGCGCGGAGCGCTACTACAAGGAGAAAGGCGTTCTCTGAGCGGATCGGCCGCGCACATGGCTGAACCGGGCTCCGTGCCCCCACCTACCGCGGAGCAGACTAAGCTTCCGCCTGAGGCGGCGCTCCAGGCGGAAGGCCTGGGCGAGATGGCGTGGGGGGAAGGC
>JBFXDI010000030.1:0-33971 GCA_050181295.1 Parvibaculaceae bacterium
GCGCTTCCACGCTTCCGCGTCGTCACCCCGATCGTGCCGGAGCTCGAGGCCGCGGCCAAGGGCATCGGCACCATGAGCCTCAGCCCCGGCGAGTCCTCGGGCGCCATAAGGCAGCTGCCGCTCCTCCTCACCGACGGCAAGCAGGCGTTCCCCAGCCTCACGCTCGAGGCGCTCCGGGTGGCGCAGGACGCTTCGACGTTCATCATCCGCGGCGCGCCGGACCGCGCCGCCACGATCGAGGATATCCGGATCGGCGACTACGTGGTGCCGACGACGGAGAGCGGCGAGCTCTGGCTCTATTATCGGCCGGAATCCCGCGACCTCTATATCTCGGTCAAGGACATCCTCGAGGAGACGGACGATGCCCGGCTGAGAGACCGGCTTGAAGGGCACATCGTGCTTGTCGGCACCTCGGCCACGGGGCTCTTCGACCTTCGCTCAACGGCGCTTGGCGAAACGGTGCCCGGCGTCGCCATGCACGCCCAGGCGCTGGAGCAGATCCTCGCCGGCACCTTCCTGTGGCGGCCGGACTGGAGCTACGGCGCGGAGGTGCTGGCGATCGTGCTCATGGGACTTCTCATCATCGCCGCGACGCTGCTGCTCGGGCCTTTAAGCTCCTTTGCCGTCGGCGCGATTGCGGCAATTTTCGTCGCCATGGGCGCCTGGGCGCTCTTCCGCAATTTCGGGCTGCTTCTCGACCCGAGCTTCGTGCTCTTCTCCGGCCTTGTCGTGCATCTCTGCATGACCGCCTACCGCTTCCTCATCACCGACCGGACGGCGCGCGCCGTCAGCCGCGCCTTCGCGCACTACGTGTCGCCGCCGGTGCTGGCGCAGATCCAGAAGCAGCCGGACGATCTGAAGCTCGGCGGCGAGGTGCGCGACCTCACGATCATGTTCCTCGACATCCGGAATTTCACGCCGATCAGCGAGAGCCTCTCGCCTGAAGAGCTGATCGCCTTCCTCAACCGGCTGCTCGGCGAGGTGAGCCGCTGTATCGTGGAGGAAGACGGAACGATCGACAAATATATCGGCGATTCCGTCATGGCCTTCTGGAACGCGCCCGTCGCGGTGCCGGACCATCCGCGCCGCGCCTGCGTGGCGGCGCTTCGGATGCGCGAGGCGACGCGGCGGCTGAACGGCGAGAATGCCTTCGGATTCGCCGGGCGCGCCTTTGCCTTCGAGACGGTGGGAATCGGCGTCGGCCTCAATACGGGGCCGGCCTGCGTCGGCAACATGGGATCGGAGGAGCGCTTCAACTATTCCTGCGTCGGGGATGCGGTGAACCTTTCGGCTCGGGTCGAGAGCGCCTGCAAGGAGGTGGGCTTCGATCTGGTGATCGCCGGCGCGACGGCGGATGCAGCCTCCGATTTCGCGCTTCTCTATGCGGGCTCCGTGCCGCTCAAGGGCAAGTCGCAGCGCCAGCCGCTCTATCTGCTCGCCGGAGGGCCGGACATGCGCCAGAGCGAGACGTTCGCAGGGCTGGCGGCGCTCCATCTTTCCTTCATTGAAGCGCTCGGGCGCGGCGATGATCCGGAAGCCGAGCGTCTTGCCGCCCGCTGCCGCGAGACGGGCGAAGGCATCGTTCCGCTTCAGGATTTCTACGCCAAGGCCTTCGGGCGCCTGGACGACTTCCGCCCTGCGCCTGTCCTCGATGCGCCTGCCGCGGAGGCGGCGGAGTAGCCGAAGGCAACCGCAGCCGATATCGCGTCATGGCCGGCCCCCAAGCCGGCCATCCTTTTGTGCGTGTCCCTTTGACCAAAGGATTGCCGGGTCAACCCCGGATCAAGTCCGGGGCGGCAATGACGATTGGAACGCTACCCCTTCACCCGCGCATTCGCAGGGTCGTAGAGCGCCTCGGCATGCAGGCGGGCCGGCACCCGCTCCTCGGCCACCACGAGCTCGTAGCGACCGGAGGAAAGCCAGTCCTGCTCCACGCCCTCCGCGCGGCGCACATAGCCGTAGCCGATGGGCAGCCCCACCGTGTAGCCGTAGCCGGCGCTCGTCAGATAGCCGACGGCGACGCCGTCCCTGAGGATCGTCTCGCGGCCGACCAGCACCGCCTTCGCATCCTCGGCGGTGAAGCACATGAGCCGCTTCCTCAAAGGCTGGCCGGCCACTCTTTCGGCAGCCTCGCGGCCAAGGAACGGCTTGCCATCCTTCAGCTTCACGGCCCAGCCGAGGCCTGCCTCGAAGGGCGAATCGTTGGGCGTGACGTCGGCTCCCCAGGCGCGATAACCCTTCTCGAGCCTCAGCGACTCGAGCGCCCGGTAGCCGACCGGCCGGATGCCGAAGGGCCGGCCTCCCTCCATCAAGGCATCGAACACATCGGCGATCGCCCCGAGCGGCGCATGCAGCTCCCAGCCGAGCTCGCCGACATAGGTGATCCGAAGCGCCCGCACTGCATGGCCGGCGATCGCCACCTCGCGGACATGGCCGAAAGGAAAAGCCGCATTGCCGACATCGGCATTGGTCACGGCGGCGAGCACATCGCGCGCCTTCGGCCCCATGAGCGACAGGGTGCCGAAATTTTCCGTGACGTCGGTGAGCCGGGTGTCGGCATCGGGCGAGATGTGCTCGCGGATCCACGCAAAATCGTGGGTGCGGAACCCCGTGCCGGTGACGATGTAGAAGCGGTCCTCGGCAAGGCGCGCGACAGTCAGATCGCTTTCGATGCCGCCCCTACTGTTGAGAAGCTGGGTATAGGTCACGCGTCCAACGGATTTCTCGACGTCGTTGGCGCAGATCCAGGAGAGCGCCGCCAGCGCCCCCTTCCCTTCGAGCTCGAACTTGGCGAAGGACGACTGGTCGAAGACGCCGACGGCCTCGCGCACGAGCCGGTGCTCCTCGCCCACAGGGCCGAACCAGTTCTGCCGCCCCATGGAATAGATATCCTCGGCCGCCATGCCGTCGGGCGCGAACCAGTTGGGCCGCTCCCAGCCGAGCTTCGAGCCGAAAACGGCGCGGCGGGCCTTCAGCCGCGCATAGAGCGGCGAGACGATGAGCGGCCGGCCACTTTCATACTCCTCGTGCGGGAATCCGATGGAGTAGTGCTTGCCATAGGCCTCGAGCGTGCGGGCGCAGGTCCAGTCGCGGTCCTTGTGCATCCCGGCGAAGCGGCGGATATCGACAACCCAGAGATCGAGAGGCGCCTCGCCGTCCTCCATCCACTGGGCCAGCACCCAGCCGGCGCCGCCTCCGGACGCGATGCCGAAGGCGTTGAAGCCCGCGCCCACGAAGAAATTGTCGCGCTCCGGCGCGCGGCCGAGGATGAAGTTGCCGTCGGGCGTAAAACTCTCCGGCCCGTTGATCATCTGCTTGATGCCGGCCTTTTCCAGGGCCGGCACGCGCTCGAGCGCCTGGCGCATGTGCTGCTCGAAATGATCCCAGTCGTCCTCGAAGAGCTGGAACTCGAAGTCGTGCGGCGCGTCGCCCGTCGTCCAGGCGATGGGATTGGTCTCGTAGCCGCCCATGACGAGGCCGCCCACCTCCTCCTTGAAATAGGTGCGCCGGTCGGGATCGCGCACGGTCGCGAGCCCCGGCGTCACGCCCTCCACCCTTTCGGTCACGACATACTGGTGCTTGACCGCCTGGAGCGGCACGCTCACCCCTGCGAGCGCGCCCACCTGCCTTGCCCAGAGGCCGGCGCAGTTCACGACCTTCTCGCAGGCGACGTCGCCTAGCGTGGTCCTGACCTTCACGATCCGCCGCCCGTCCGTCTCGAAGCCTATGACCCGCGCACCCTCGACCATCGCGACGCCGAGCTGCCGGGCGCCCTTGGCGAGCGACTGGGCGATGTCGGAAGGGTTGGCCTGCCCGTCGGTCGGAAGCAGGGTCGCGCCCACGAGATCGTCGGTGCGCATGAGCGGCCACATGGCCTTGACCTCGGGGGGCGAGAGCAGGTGCATCTCGAGCCCAAAGCTTCTGGCGGTGGTCGCCAGGCGCCGGAACTCGGTCCAGCGTTCCTCGTTGCAGGCGAGCCGCAAGCCACCCGTCATCTTCCACCCGGTCTCGAGCCCCGTCTCGCGGGCGAGCGTCTTATAGAGATCGACCGAGTAGCGCAGCACCTGGGTGATCGAGGCGGAGGAGCGGAGCTGGCCCACGAGGCCGGCGGCGTGCCAGGTCGATCCGGAAGTGAGCTTGTTCTGCTCAACCAGCAGGACCTTCCGCTTGTGGTCGCGCGCCAGATGATAGGCCGTCGAGCAGCCGATGATGCCGCCGCCGATGACGACGACGTCGACGGCCTGGGGTAGCGTCATGATGCCTCGCCTCCGAAGCGCGAACGGTAGCTCTCGAGGCTCGCCTCGAAGCGGGAAAGGTTCTCGGCGGTATAGGCCACATAGTCCACACCCGGCGCGTCGAGATGGAGCTCGGAGACCATGCTCCACATGGCCTCCCGGAGCAGCGAGGCGCATTTCATGGCGGCGTGGCTGCGGACCATCTGCTCCGCCGGCGCGATGTCGAAGTAGACCGCCAGCAGCTCACGGTCCTGCTCGGGGCTGAAAAGCGCGTTGGAGGCGATGCCCGCGAGGTCGAACATGGCTGTGGAATAGGCGGCATATTCGAAGTCGATGAGCCACAGGCGGCTGCCGTCGTCGATGAAGTTGGCGGGCAGCAGATCGTTGTGGCCGAAGATGACGGGAAGCGGGACCTGCGCGTTCTCGAACTCCTCGGCAAGCCCCAGATAGAGCGGAAGCTGGCCGGCGAAGCGGCTGCGTCCCTCGGTCAGCGAGCGGGCGTAGTCGCGGATGACGTGGAAGACCCAGAAGAGCGCCGCGGGTCCCCCGACGTGGTTGGGCAGCGCGCGGTGGAAGTCGCGCATCAGCCGGGCGACGCGCTCGAGATTGGCCTGCACGTCGGCTTCGGCGAAGGTCTTGCCCTCTATGAAGGCAAAGACCATGACGCCCGGCTCGGCATGCACGAGCTCGGGCGCGAAGCCCGCTTCGTGCGCCGCCTTCGACACCATGCGCTCGCGGTCGCGGAAGACATGGTGGACGGGAATATCTTCGCCCAGGCGCACCACGTATTTGCGGCCGCTGTCCTCGACAGTGAAGCTCTCGTTGCTGAGGCCGCCCTTTAGCGGAACCGGTTCGACGGCCTCCTTCCAGAGGGGAAGCGAGCGGACGCGGTCAATCGAGGCAGGCATGGCACTCCTATCGGTGGGAAAGGCCGAGACGGGCGCGGAGCCGCCCCGCGCCGGCGGAGACGAGACGATCGGCGATGATGGCGATGGCCGCGACGCAGAGGCCGGCAACGATGCCGCGGCCCACATCCGCCTTGGTGAGCGCGATATAAACCTCCTGGCCGAGGTCGCGGGTGCCCACGAGGGCGGTGATGACGAGCATGGAGAGGGCCAGCATGATCGTCTGGTTGACGCCGAGCAGGATCTCGGGGAGCGCGAGCTTCAGGCGGATCTTGGTGAGAAGCTGCCAGGCGGTCGAGCCGGAGGCGACCCCCGCCTCGATGAGCTGCGGCTCGATGCGCTGGAGGCCGTGCACCGTGTAGCGGATGGCGGGCACGATGGCGTAGGCCACGACCGCCACCATGGCCGTGAAGTCGCCGACCCGGAAGAGCATCACGACCGGCATGAGATAGACGAAGGAGGGCAGCGTCTGCAGCGTGTCGATGACGGCGCGGAGCGGCGGCCAGAATTTTGGATATTCCACCGCCAGAATGCCGAGCGGGATGCCGAGGATTGCTGCGAAGAGAACCGAGATGCCGCAGAGATAGACGGTGATCATCGCCTTCTCCCAGAGGCCGGTCGCGGCGAGGAATAGGCAGAGAGTCCCGATGACCAGGGCGAGGCGGACACCGCCCAGCATGAAGCCCGCGAGCGCCAGAAGCCCCGTGACCCCGAGCCACGGCAGCCCCACGAGCAACCGCTTGAAGGGCACGAGGACATTGAGCACGACCGCCGACTTCACGGCCTCCAGGGCATCAAAGAAGTTGATATTGATCCAGCGGACCACGCCTTCCCAGAAGCCGCCGGTGGTGATCTGCCAGGCCTCGGGATAGGTCTGAAGCGGACTCCAGAGCGCGCCCAGGAGCCCGCTCGCGAGGACGAGTGCCAGGATGCCACTGAGATAGGGGTGGTGGTGCCAGAAGGGCGCGCCGGGCGGGACGGGACGCTCCTGCGGCCGCACGGCCCAGGCCTGCGACAGGCGGTCGAGCGCGATGGCGAGCGCCACGATGGCGAATCCCGCTTCGAGGCCGACGCCGATGTCGAGGCGGCGGAGCGCTGCGAGCACATCGAAGCCGAGGCCGCCCGCCCCGATCATGGAGGCGATGATGACCATGTTGAGCGACAGCATGATCACCTGGTTCACGCCCACCATGAGCCCCTGCATGGCGGAAGGCACCATGACGCGCCATGTCATCTGGCGGCGCGTGCAACCGACCATGCGGCCAAGGTCGGTGACCTCGGAGGGCACGGCCCTCAGCGCCAGCACTACGAGCCGCGTCATGGGCGGCATGGCATAGATCACGGTCGCCAGAATGGCCGCGACGGGCCCAAAGCCGAAGAGCACGAGGATTGGCACCAGATAGGCGAAGACCGGCACCGTCTGCATGAGATCGAGCAGCGGCGCGATGGCGCGCTCGAACGCCGGCCAACGATAGGCCGCAAGCCCCAGGAACAGGCCGAAGATGATGCCGATCGGGACCGCGATGACGATCGAGGCAAGCGTCACCATGGCGGACTGCCAGTGACCGAAGAGCGCGATGAAGAGGAAGCAGGCCGCCTGGAGCAGCGCCAGGCGCCAGCCGCCGGCATAGTGGCCGAGGGCGGCGAAGATGCCCGTCACCGCGATCCAGGAAAGGGGCGGAAGGATGCGGACGGCATCGGAGCCCTGCCCCTGCTTAAGGCCGGACGCGAGGAGGCCGAGCGCCAGGTCATAGGGAAGCGCCACCGCCGCCGCGATGGCGCGCGTGATCTGGGTGAAGCGCACCGGTCCGATGGCGGCCTCGTTGACGAGCCACTGGCTGAAGCCGCCGATCGTGCGCGCAAACGGCACCTGCCAGGAAGCCGGGTAAACCGTCGCCCACGGGACGTAGGCCGCTCCGTGACTCCAAAGGAGCAGGAAGAGCGCGATTGCGGCGGTCCAGACGAGGGCGCGCCAGCCCGGCTGCCACAGGCCTTCGTGCCGCGCAGGGCTCGCGATGTTCGCCATTGCCTCAGCCCCGCATCATCACGGCGACGACATCATCGCGCGTAAGAAGACCGACGCGACTTCCCGCCGCGTCGGTCACCGCGAGCGGTCCTGAGCCCTCGGGCAGGCGCGCCGCGGCCTCCGCGATGCGGGTGGTCGCGGCGATCTCGCCGGCGAGCGCGCCGTTCAATCCGCCTTGCGGCAGCGGGCGCATGAGGGATGCGACCCGCAGCACCTTGGCGTGGGCGACGTTGCGCGTGAACTCGGCGACATAGGCGTCGGCAGGCTTCAGGATCAGCTCCTCGGGGCTCCCCACCTGCACTAGACGGCCGTCCTTCATGATGGCGATGCGGTCGGCAAGGCGGATGGCCTCGTCGAAATCGTGGGTGATGAAGACGATGGTCTTCCTGAGCACGCTCTGAAGTCTCAGGAACTCGTCCTGCATCTCGCGCCGGATCAGCGGGTCGAGGGCCGAGAAGGGCTCATCCAGGAACCAGAGCTCCGGCTCGACCGCGAGCGAGCGCGCGATGCCGACCCGCTGCTGCTGGCCGCCCGACAGCTCGCGCGGGAAATTGTCCTCGCGTCCCGAAAGGCCGACGAGCTCGATCATGCGGCGGGCCTTCTCCTCGCGGGGACCCCGCGCGAGCCCCTGGATGTCGAGCGGAAAGGCGACGTTGCCGAGCACGGTCAGATGCGGCAGCAGCGCAAAATGCTGGAACACCATGCCCATCTGGTGGCGGCGGATCTCGATCATCCGCCTGGGACTGGCGGCCAGCAGGTTCTCGCCGTTGAAGAGGATCTCGCCGCCCGTCGGCTCGACGAGGCGCGACATGCAGCGCACGAGCGTCGACTTGCCCGAGCCGGAGAGGCCCATGATGACGAAGATCTCGCCTTCAGCAATGTCGAGACTGACGTCGCTGACGGCGGCCACCAGCCGGCGCTTCGCCATCTCCTCGGGGGAAAAGCCCGGGCGCAGGGCCTCGACGGCTCCGGCTCCGAACACCTTCCATACCGAGCGGCAGGCGAGCTTCGATGGCAGGTCAGGCATCGAGGCCTATCCTACCCGAGGATAGGCCTGCTGAAATGCGGGAATCCCGCCGACGGGACCGGGGGCGATTTCCGTCGGCGGAACCCACAAAGCCCTACTTGATCCAGGCGGACCAGCGGGCCTCGTTCTTCGCCATCCAGTCGGCGACGACCTCCTCGACCTTCTTGCCGTTGAGATCGACGTCGGCGACCATGGCGCCCATCTCGTCGTTGGCGAGGGTGAAGGCCTTGATTGCCCTGTGCGCTCCCGGCCACTTGTCCTTGACCCCCGCCCACGCGACCTTCCAGATCGGTCCGCGCGGCTTGCCGCAGTCGTAGGCGGCGTCAGGATTGATACCCGACTTCGGGTCCTCGTAACACGCCTTCTCGTATTTCGGGAATTCGATCCACTCGCCCTTGTACTTCACGGGCGCCCAGTGGGGCGCGTAGATCCAGAGGATGATCGGCGCCTTGCGCTGGTAGGCGGATTCGAGCTCGGCGAAGAGCGCCGCGTCGGTTCCGGCATGCACGACCTCGAAGGGCAGGCCGAGCGCCGCCACGCGCTCGTCGTCGAAACCTCCCCATGTCACGGGGCCGCCGAGATAGCGGCCCTTGGGCGCGGTCTCGGCCGTCGAGAAGGCCTCGGCGCATTTCGGATCCTTGAGCGCCTCCCAGTTCGGCAGCCCCGGGCACTTCTCCTTCATGTACTCCGGATACCACCACTCCTCGATCGCCTGCATGCCGGTCTCGCCGACATTCTCGACCTGGCCTGTCTTGGTGGCCTCGTCCATGGCGTCGCGGCCGGTCGTCTCCCACATCTCCATCGCGACATGCAGATCGCCCGTCTTCAGCCCGGCGAACTGCGCCAGATAGTCGGCCTGCACGAACTCGACGTTGTAACCCGCCTTCTTCAGCACCTCGCCCATGATGTTGGTGGTGATGAGCTGGCCGGTCCAGTCGTGCAGCGTGAGCTTGATGGGATCCTTGGACTCGGGCTCGGCGAAGCCCGCCTGAGGCATGCACAGCGAAAGTCCCAGAAAGCCGGCAGCCACGGCAACGCGCTTCCAGCATCGAGCCTTGGACATGGTCTCGCTCCCCCGTTTTGTCCCTTCGCCATTGTCGCATTCGCGCATCGGCGAACCCGGAGTTTGGCGCAGCCGCAAGTGGCAAGTCAATCATTTGTAGGATGAAATTTGTGACATCATTTGGCTTCGCTTGCGTCTTTGATGTCCTCGAACCAAGGACCGCCACAACGAGCTTGCCCGATTACCACAAGATCGCGCATAAAGTCACATGCGAGCCTCCAAGCGACACAGCGAGATTCTGCGCATCCTGAGCCTGGAAGGAACCGCGAGCATCGCATCGCTGGCGGAGCGTTTCAGCGTCTCGCTGGAGACGATCCGTCGCGACATCGCACCCCTCGTGGATCGAGGAGAGGCGGTGAAGCACCACGGCGCGGTCAGCCTCTCACAGCATGCTTCCGAGGCGCCCTTCGAGCGGCGCATGCGGGAGAACGCTGTGGAGAAGCGCGCCATCGCGACGGCGGTGGCGGAGGCAGTCGAGGACGGTGACAGCCTCATGCTCGACACCGGCACCACCACCAGCGTGCTGGCGCGGGCGCTCCTCTCGAAGCGCAACCTCACGGTCGTCACCAACTCCTCCGACATCGCCCGCACGCTTTCGACCGTCAACGGCAACACGGTGTTCATGGCGGGCGGACAGTTGCACGGAGACAATGGCGCCGCCTTCGGCTCCTCCTCGATCGACTTCGTTTCCAAGTTCAAGGTCCGGCACGCCATCATCACCATCGCGGCGCTCGATGCCGAGGCGGGACCCACGGACTATATCCTCGCGGAGGCGGAGTTCGCGCGCACGGTGCTCGCCTGCGGCGAGCGGCGGCTGATCGTCACCGACCACTCCAAGTTCGGCCGGCGCGCGCTGATCAAGGTCTGCGACTTCGGCGATTTCGACACGCTGGTGACGGACCGGGCGCCTCCCGCCGATCTCGCCGCGATGCTGTCGCAGGCCGGCGTGGAGACGGTCGTGGCGGCGCTCTGAGAGCGGCTATTGAATGCTGTCGACGCCGAAGGTCATGATGCCCATGCCGCCGATCTGGGGCTGCTGCCCCTCGGCGGAGCGCTTCTCGCAGCTTCCGTCCGCCGGAGCCGGAACCTCGGGCGCGCATTTCTCCCAGAAGATCTGCACGGCATAGAGATGGTTGCCGACCGCCACGGCCCCGGTCGAGACGAGCCCGTAGTTGCGGTTCATGAGATTGCGGCGATGGGCGCTCGAGTCGAGCCACTGCCCGAAGAGGCGCTGGGCCTTGGCCTTGTCGATGTCGCCCGGCTGGCGGTCACGGGCGGCGTTCTCGCCGTAGCCGCCGTTGACCTCCGGGTCGCCGAACGCCGCGAAGCGGGCCTTGAAGGAATAGCCGCCGGCCGAGCTGTGACCGACGAAATTGCCTTTCAGCATCTCGATCGCCTGGGCGCGGGCGGCGGTCTTCAGGAGCTTGCTCGAGACGAGCGGTGGGCGGCCTTCCTTGCGGCGCGCCGAGGCGGCGAGCGCGTCGAGATAGGCCTCGAGGTCGGGCCGGAGCTTCGCTCCCTTGAGACCGCCGACCAGCCCCTCCGCATAAGCGCGGTAGGGGGGTGCGGCCCCGGCGGGCACGGCGAGGAGGAGCGCCGCCAGGAAAGCCAGCGCGCAGGAAAGACGCTTCGACATCTTGGACATGGGCGGCAGCATCGTCCAACAGCCCTAACAGAAGGTTTCCGGCCCCGTAAACCCCGTCCCGCCACGAGCCCGCGATTGACCGTCCGGAGGCGATTGCCTATTTGAACGGCAGGAGTTCCCCATGGCCATTCGCGACATCGTCAAGATCCCGGAACCGGTGCTCAAGACCGTCTCCCAGCCCGTGCCGGCCGTGACCGACGAGGTGCGGACGCTCATGGACGACATGCTCCAGACCATGTACGCGGCGCCGGGGATCGGCCTCGCCGCGGTGCAGATCGGAATCCCGAAGCGGATCGTGGTCATCGACCTCTCGCGCGACGAGGGGCCGCGCGATCCCATGTTCTTCGTCAACCCGGAAATCGTCTGGTCGTCGGAGGAGACGAACGAGCACGAGGAAGGCTGCCTCTCGATCCCCGAGATCTTCGACATGGTAACGCGGCCGGCGGAGGTGAAGGTCCGGTATCTCGACCGCTTCGGCGTGCCGCAGGAGCGCCATTGCGAGGGGCTGCTCGCGACCTGCATCCAGCACGAGATCGATCACCTGAACGGCGTGCTCTTCATCGACTACCTGTCGCGGCTGAAGCGCGACCGGGTGGTGAAGAAGTTCACCAAGGTCGCGAAGCTCCAGAAGACCGGGACGTGAGCTTCGGCACGCGGCAGCACACCCCTCGTCCGTCATGAAGCTCGTGTTCATGGGCACGCCGGACTTCGCGGTCCCCACATTCGCCCGCCTCCTTGAGGACGGCCATACGGCCCTCGCCGCCTATACGCAGCCGCCCCGCGTCGCCGGACGCGGCATGTCCGAGCGCCCCTCCCGCGTTCACGCCTTCGCGGCCGCGCGCGGCATCGAAGTCCGGCACCCGGGCTCGCTGCGCCCGGAAGAAGAAGTCCAAGCGTTCCGGGCGCTTGGGGCGGACGCGGCAGTGGTCGCGGCCTACGGCCTCATCCTGCCCGAAGCCATCCTCCATGGCACGCGGCTTGGCGCCTTCAACGTGCATGCCTCTCTCCTGCCGCGCTGGCGGGGCGCAGCTCCCATCAATCGCGCCATCATGGCCGGCGATGCCGAGACCGGGGTCTCGATCATGCGGATGGAGAAGGACCTCGACACGGGAGCCGTCTGCCTCTCCAGCGCCCTTCCCATCACGCCGGAAACGACAGCCGGCATGCTCCACGACCGGCTGGCCATGCTCGGCGCGGATCTCCTGTCGCAGGCGCTGAGGCGGCTCGAGGACGGCGCGCTCGAATGCGTGCCGCAGCCAGAGGACGGCATCACCTATGCGACCAAGCTCTCCAAGTCGGAGACCCGCATCGACTTCACCCGCAGCGCGGCGGACGTCGTGCGACACATCCACGGTCTCTCGCCCTCCCCCGGCGCATGGTTCGCGCTCGACATCGCGGAGAAACCCTCGCGCATCAAGGTGCTGACGGCCGAAGCCACATCCGGGCGAGGAGAGCCAGGAACGGTCATCGACGGAAAGCTCACCATCGCCTGCGGCGAGGGCGCGGTGCGGCCATTGACGCTGCAGCGTGCGGGCAAGGCAGCGCTCGCGGCGGGCGACTTCCAGCGCGGCACGCCCGTGCCGGCGGGCACGTGCATCGCCGGGGCCTGACCGACGATGCGCCGCTACCGCATCACCATCGAGTATGACGGCGGCCCCTTCGTCGGCTGGCAGCGCCAGGACAACGGGCCCACGGTTCAAGGCGCGATCGAGAGCGCGCTGGCGAAGCTCGGAGAACCCGTCACCGCGACCGGCGCGGGCCGCACGGACGCCGGCGTGCATGCGCTGGGACAGGTCGCGCATTTCGATCTCGAGAAGGCGTGGGCGGGCGACAAGCTCCGCGACGCGCTCAACGCGCATCTGAGGCCGGACCCGGTCGCGGTGCTGGAGGCCGGAGAAGCCGAGCCGGATTTTCATGCCCGCTTCTCGGCGCGCGGGCGGCACTATCTCTACCGCATCCTCGACCGGCGGGCCGGCCCGGCGCTCGAGCGCGGCCGCGTGTGGTGGCGGCCGCGGACACTCGACGCGGACGCCATGCACGAGGCCGCGCAGACTCTCGTCGGGCATCACGACTTCACCACCTTCCGCTCAAGCGAGTGCCAGGCGGCTTCTCCCGTGAAGACGCTCGACCGGCTCCAGGTCACGCGCGAGGAGGGAGAGGTGCGGATCCAGGCGAGCGCGCGCTCCTTCCTGCACAACCAGGTGCGCTCCATGGCGGGCTCGCTGGCGCTCGTCGGCGAAGGCCGCTGGAGCGCTCACGATCTCGCCTCAGCGCTTCAGGCCCGCGACCGCACGGCCTGCGGGCCCGTGGCGCCGCCCGAGGGCCTCTATCTGGTGCAGGTCGACTACTGATCAGCCGACGAACCGGGCCATGACAATTTGAGAAAGTTGCGAGTTTGGTTCGTCACGGGCGGATCTTGGTGAAATAGCCCTCGATCACCCGGCCGTAGATACGGGTCAGGGCCTCGAGCTCGGCGAGCGGTATGCGCTCGTCCGCCTGATGGATGGTCTGGTTGACGGGGCCGAACTCGACGACCGGGCAATAGTCCTTCACGAAGCGGGCGTCCGACGTACCGCCGGAGGTACTCAGGGCCGGCCTGACGCCCGTCTCGACTTGCACGGCCTCCACCACCACGTCGACCAGCGGACCCGGCTCGGTGAGGAAGCAGTCGGCGCCCTCGACGGTGGCGACGGCGAATGTACCGCCCATCTCGCGCTCGACGGCCGCGCATTGGCCGCGCACCCAGGCTTTCAGGCTTTCCGCGTCATGGCGGTCGTTGAAGCGGATGTTGAAGCGCGCGACCGCCTTCGCCGGGATGACGTTGTGCGCCGGATTGCCGACGTCGAAGCCGGTGACGGCGAGCGTCGAGGGATCGAAATGGGCGCTCCCCTCGTCGAGCCTCGCGGCGGCCACGCGGTCGATGAGGCGCGCGAGCCGCGGAATCGGATTGTCGGCCTTGTGGGGATAGGCCGAATGGCCCTGCACGCCCGTCGCCGTCACCTCGAAGTGGATCGAGCCGCGGCGGCCGATCTTGACGGCATCGCCCAGCACCTCAGGGCAGGTCGGCTCGCCGACGAGGCAGTGGTCCGGAACCTGCCCCTGCTCCTTCAGCCACTGCAGCACCTTGACGGTGCCGTTGATGGCCACACTCTCCTCATCGCCTGTGATGAGAAGCGAGACCGAGCCCGGAAGCTTGCCGCCATGCCGGCGCGCGAAGCCGATTGCGGCGGCGGCGAAGGCCGCGACCGAGCCCTTCATGTCGCAGGCGCCGCGCCCGTAGAGGACGCCGTCCTCGACCTCCGCCGCGAAGGGCGGATGCGACCAGAGCGCGTCGGCGCCCGGCGGCACGACGTCGGTGTGACCGGCAAAGCAGAGATGCGGTCCGCCCTGGCCCAGGCGCGCGAACAGGTTCTCGACGTCGGGTGTGCCTGCCTGTGCAAACCTGAGGCGGTGGCACACGAAGCCTTCCGGACGCAGCAGGTCCTCCAGCACCGTGAGCGCCCCGGCTTCCGCCGGCGTCACGGAGGGGCAGCGGACAAGGCTCTTCAAGATCTCCGCGCTGGAGGGCGCCGTCATGGCGTTCAACCTACTGGCGCGAGAGCTCTTCAGCGAGCCGGCTGTTGTGGCGGTTGATCCAGCCGGGGATGAGGAAGGCGTCGATCAGGATCCAGATCCAGAGCGGCACCAGGAACAGGAAGCCGAGGCCGAAAACCCAGACCAGCAGCCAGCCGAGCCCGTGCAGGCAGAGCTGGATCAGGCCGGTGAAGATGCGGCTGCAGTAGAAGCGGTGGGCGCCGAAGGTGCCGAGGAAGATCCACAGCACATAGGCGAGGACCACCGACTTCTTGTTGGCCTCGAACATCATCATGGCCCGGCCGTCGCCGCTCACGGCC
Source organism: Parvibaculaceae bacterium (assembly GCA_050181295.1). GTDB lineage: Bacteria > Pseudomonadota > Alphaproteobacteria > Rhizobiales > Aestuariivirgaceae > JBFXDI01. The sequence goes on from JBFXDI010000030.1 coordinate 14,795, forward strand.
GCTCGGCTGTCGGTGGGCAGGGTGGACGCCATGGACTTCAACCTCCCGGCTGAGACTTCGATCGCTTTCGCAGATAGGCACTCTCGGCCCCGCTGACCAGATGTCCTAGTCCCGGAGCAGCTCGTTTATCGACGTTTTCGAGCGCGTCCTCTCATCCACGCGCTTGACGATGACGGCGCAGTAGAGGCCGGGTCCCGGCTCGCCGCCGGGCAGCGGCTTGCCCGGCATGGTGCCGGAGACGACCACCGAATAGGGCGGCACCTTGCCCATGAACACCTCGCCCGTGGCGCGGTCGACGATCCGGGTCGAGGCGCCGAGATAGACGCCCATGGAGAGCACCGAGCCCTCGCCGACCAGCACGCCCTCCGCGACCTCGGCACGGGCGCCGATGAAGCAGTTGTCCTCGATGATGACGGGACCCGCCTGCAGGGGCTCGAGCACGCCGCCGATGCCGGCACCGCCCGAGATGTGGCAGTTCCTGCCGATCTGCGCGCAGGAGCCGACGGTCGCCCAGGTATCGATCATGGTGCCCGAGTCGACATAGGCGCCGAGGTTGACGAAGGAGGGCATGAGAACGACGCCCGACGCGATATGGGCCGAGCGACGCACGATGCAGTTCGGCACGGCGCGGAAGCCCGCGGCGCGGAACTCCTTCTCGCCCCAGCCGTCGAACTTGGAAGGCACCTTGTCCCACCAGGTCGAACCGTCAGGCCCGCCCGCAATGGCGGTCATGTCGTTGAGGCGGAAGGAGAGGAGCACGGCTTTCTTGAGCCACTGGTTGACGGTCCAGCCGTCCGCACCCTTCTCCGCCACGCGCGCCTTGCCGGCATCGAGCATCGCCAGCGCCTCGTTCACGGCCTCCCGCAGCTTGCCGGTGGTGGCGGCCGTGACGCCCTCGCGCGCCTCCCAGGCCTCCTCGATGGTCTTCCGCAATCCGTCCGTCGCCATAAGCTTCCCCTGCTTCGATTCTATGCCGTCCGCGCCGAAGCCTGAGGCTCCAGCCTCTCCAGGACACCGGCGAGAAAGCCCGCCAGGTCGCTGGTCATGTGATGCACGTAAGCCGCGCCCCTGTCGCCAGTGCGTGCATTGATGAGATTGCCGTCCACGTTCGCTGCGTCCTCGACCAGGACGGTCGTCATGCCGAGCCTCGCCGGGATCTCGAGGTTGCGCGCGATGTCCTCGAACATAGCCGCACGCTGCGGCGCCACCCCGTGCTCGCGCACGAACTTCTCGTAAGGTCCCTGCGCGGGCTTCGGGATGTAGTCGGAGTGGATGATGTCGAAGATGCCGGTGAAGTGGCTTCTCACCCCCAGCCGCTCCATCACGCGCTCGGCATGGGCGACGGTGCCGTTGGTGAAGACGAGCTTGCGGCCCGGCAAGCGCTCGAGCGCACGCGCCAGCGGCAGATTCTCGCACACCGGCGAATGGTCGATGTCGTGCACGAAGTCGAGGAAGGCCGAAGGGTCGATGCCGTGCACCGTCATCAGCCCCCTGAGCGTCGTGCCGTGCTCGTAGAAGAACTGCTTCTGGATGCGCTTGGCCTCCACGCGATCGACCGAGAGGAGGCTTGAGATGAACTCGCCCATCTTCACGTCGATCTGGTCGAAGAGCCGGCAGCTCGCGGGATAGAGCGTGTTGTCGAGGTCGAAGACCCAGGTCTCGACGTGATCGAAGCCGGGCGTTTCCATGAAGGAAGCCATCAACTGATCCGGGTGCCGACGCCGTGCGGCGTGAAGAGCTCGAGGAGCACCGAGTGCGGCACGCGCCCGTCCAAAATGATGACGCCCTCGACGCCGGAGCGCACCACCGCGCCCGAGCTCTCGACCTTGGGGATCATGCCGCCGGTGATCGTGCCTTCGGCGATCAAGCGCGGCACGTCGGCGAGCGGAAGTTCCGAGATGAGCTGCTTGTCCTTGTCCAGCACCCCCGCGACGTCGGTGAGGAGCAAGAGGCGCTTCGCCTTCATGGCGACCGCGATGGCGCCGGCGAAGGTGTCGGCGTTGATGTTGTAGGTCTCGCCCTCCTCCGACACGCCAATGGGCGCGATGACGGGAATGGCGTCGCCCCCGATGATGGTGTTCAGGAGCTCGGGATTGATGCGGTGCGGGTCGCCGACGAAGCCCAGATCCACGACCCTCTCGATGTTGGAATCCGGATCGCGCTTTTTGCGGGTGAGCTTGCGGGCGATGCAGAGATTTCCGTCCTTGCCGGAAATGCCGACGGCGCGGCCGCCCGCCCGCTGGATGTCGGAGACGACGCCCTTGTTGATCGAGCCCGCGAGGACCATCTCCACCACCTCGACCGTCGCCTGGTCGGTGACGCGCAGGCCGTCCTCGAAGGAGCTCTTGATCTGGAGCTTGTCCAGCATGCGGCCGATCTGGGGGCCGCCGCCGTGGACGACGATCGGGTTGATGCCGCAGAGCCTGAGCTGCACGATGTCGGAGGCGAACTGGCGCGAGAGCTCGGGCTCGCCCATGGCGTGGCCGCCATATTTCACGACCACGGTCTCCCCGTCATAGCGCTGCATGAAGGGCAGCGCCTCGGAGAGAACCCTGGCGATGTCCTCGCGCGTAGCGTGCGAGCCGTCCGATGCCTGCGTGTCCATGGGTGCGCTCTATAGCCGAAGCGGCCTAGCGGGCCAACAGGCGCACGATCTCGGCGCGGAGCTCGGGAAGGCCCACGCCGGTGGCGCTCGATGTCACGTGCAGCTCGGGGTGCGCCGCCGGCCGCCTGGCGATCGCCGCGGCGGCCTTCTGCATCGCCGCATCGACCTCGGAAGGCTTGAGCTTGTCCGTCTTGGTGAGCACCAGCTGATAGCTCACCGCCGCCTCGTCCAGCATGTCGAAGGTGACGATGTCGGCCTTGGCGGGGCCATGCCGGGAATCGACCAGCACGAAGGCGCGCCGCAGCGTGGGGCGGCCCCGCAGATAGGCGCCGATCAGCGACTGCCAGGTTCTGACGCTGGTCTTCGGCGCCTGCGCGTAGCCGTAGCCCGGCATGTCGACGATCGCCACCTTGTCGCCGACGCGGAAGAAGTTGAGCTCGCGGGTGCGGCCGGGCGTGTTGGAGGTGCGGGCGAGCTGGCGGCGGCCGAGGAGCGCGTTGAGGAGCGAGGACTTTCCGACATTGGAGCGCCCGGCGAAGGCCACCTCCAGCGGAAAGGCGTCGGGCAGCGCATCGGGCTTCGTCACGCCGCGCAGGAACTCCGCCTCGCCCGCGAAGAGCCGCCGTCCGGCCTCGATCTCCTCGGGCGTGAAGCGCTCCTCTGCGTCATCGATCATTGGGAGATTGAGCCCGTCGGTTCCCAATTACGTCAAGCCCGGCAATGACGACAAGATGGGCGCTGGCGCGTCCTAACCTATTCCGCCTTGCCTCGCCCGAAGGAAGGAAGCGCGTCGCGGATGTTCTGCAGGATGTTGATGTCCACCCCGTGCCTCTTCATGATCACCGACTGCTGCAGGATCGAGAGCAGGTTGTTCCAGGCCCAGTAGAGCACGAGCCCGGCCGGAAACGGCGCCAGGATGAAGGTGAAGAAGATCGGCATCAGGTTGAAGATCTGAGCCTGGATCGGATCGGGCGGCGTGGGGTTCAGCCGCATCTGGATCCACATGGTGATGCCCATGATGAGCGGCAGGACACCGACCATCAGGAAGGTCGGAGGACTCCACGGGATGAGCCCGAAGAGATTGAAGAGGCTCGTCGGATCGTGCGCGGAGAGATCGCGGATCCAGCCGTAGAACGGCGCATGCCGCATCTCGATGGTGACGTAGAGCACCTTGTAGAGGGCGAAGAACACGGGAATCTGCACGATCACCGGCAGACAGCCCGAGAGCGGCGAGACCTTCTCCTTCTTGTAGAGGTCCATCATCGCCTGCTGCTGCTTCATGCGGTCGTCGGCGAAGCGCTCCTTGATGGCCATCATCTCGGGCTGCAGCTTCTTCATGACGCTCATGGCGGCGTAGGATTTGTTCGCCAGGGGGAAGAAGATGAGCTTGACGATGACGGTCGCGAGCAGGATGGCGATGCCGAAATTGCCGACCCACTTCTGCAGGTGGTCGATCAGCCAGAACATCGGCTTGGTGATGAAATAGAACCATCCCCAGTCGATCATCAGGTCGAAACGGTCGATGCCCGAGTCGCGATAGCGGTTGACGGTGTCGACCACCTTGGCGCCGGCGAAGAGACGACTTTCATAGGAGGCTGTCTGGCCGGTAGGCACGACGGTCGCGTCCTTGCCCAGATAATCGGCCTGGAAGATGTCGAGGCCGCCGCCATGCGTGTGGCGGAAGGTGCCCGTCACGGCCTGCTTCTGGTCGGGAATGGCGGCGACGCCCCAGTACTTGTCGGTGATCCCGAGCCAGCCGCCCGTGGTGACGATGGGAGCGGGAGGCTGATCCTCCTTCAGGTTGCTGTAGGTGATCTCCTGCAGCTCGCTTGAAAGCACACCGATCAGGCCCTCGTGGATGACATAGATGCCCTCGACATGCGGGATGCCCTGCCTGACGACGCGTGCGTAAGGGTAGAGCGAGACAGGATTGCCCGAGCGGTTTTCCACCTCCTGGCGGATGGTGAAGAGATAGTCCGCGTCCACCGAGACGATGCGCCGGAACACGAGTCCCTCGCCATTGTCCCAAGTGAGGGTCACGGGCGCGTCGGGCCTCAGCACGGCGCCTGCCGGGACCTGCCATACCGTCTGCGCGTTCGGGGTCTTCACCACCGCTCCCGCCGCCGGCACCCAGCCCTGCTCGGTGAAGTAGGCGTTCTCGCCGCCGGACGGATTGAGGAGCGTGATGGTCGGACTGCCGGGATCGACGGTCACGCGGTACTTCTTCAGATGCAGGTCGTCGAGATGCGCGCCCTTGAGGTTGATGGAGCCGGAAAGGCTCGGCGTGTCGATCGGCAGCCGCGGGTTCTGGGCGATGACCGTCTCGCGCGGCTGGAGTGTGGAAGGCGCCTGCGCCGCGCCGGGCAGTTGCGGCGTCTCGCCGGTCGCCGGCCGCTCCGCCTGCTGGCCGGGCTGCTGCGCGGAGGGTTGCTGGGCGGCGTTTCGCTGCTGCTCGGCCTGCTCATGGCGCTGCTTGTCGAGCATCGGCTGGGCGTAGAAATACTGCCAGCCGGTGATGATGATCACCGAGAGCACGATCGCCAGGATGAAGTTCTTGTTGTCGCCGGTCATGCCTTGGGCGCCGTTCCTGTCTCAGATTGCCGGACCAGCCTCTCGACGGCCGCGCGAACATCCGCCTTTAGGCTTGCGAAAGAGCGCTCGAGCCCCGCCGCTCTGGCGATGAATACATAATCCGCGCCGGCCCCGAGACGGTCCGCGACCGTAAGGCGCACCGCCTCCTTGAGCCTGCGGCGGATGCGGTTGCGGGTGACGGCGCCTCCGAGCTTGCGGGTGGCGGTGAAGCCGACGCGCGCCGGGCCGCCATCGCCACGCTCGCACCGCTGCACGACGACGCCGCGTGCGGCCCAGGATGGCGCCCTGGAAGCCGCCAAGAAATCGCGCCGGCGCTTCAGACGCTCAAGGGGAGACTTCACGGCCGCCCGCCCGCGGCGCGGCGGCGTCAGGCCGACAGGCGCTTGCGGCCGCGCGCCCGGCGGCGGGCAATCACCTTGCGGCCGCCAACGGTCGCCATGCGGGCGCGAAAGCCATGACGGCGCTTGCGAACAAGCTTGCTCGGCTGAAAAGTGCGCTTCAACGTCTCTCTCCGGAAATAGCGTTCCCGCGCCTCCGGCTCAGAAATCGCTCCGGCCCGGATCGGGGAGCGACGAGCCAGACGCGGCGAGACTTCCAAAAAATTCGCTTGCTGGGCCGCGTGGCTTATACGGAGAAGGCTCCGGGCTTGTCAACGCGCGCCGGTGCCGCCGGGCCACGCCCGCCGGACGCCTTATATGGTAGAATGCTCAAGCCGACGACCAAGAACAATGAGCGAAACCGACCAGACCACCACCAAAGCGGTTGAAGCGTCCGCCGAGAGGACGGCGCCCGTGCGCTGGCGGGGGCTGTCGGCCAAGGTGCTGGTGCTCACCATCCTCTTCGTCATGATCGGCGAGGTGCTGATCTTCCTGCCCTCGATCGCCAACTACCGCATCATGTGGCTCAAGGGCCGCATCGCCACGGCGGAGATCGCGGCCCTCGCCGCCGAGGCAGCGCCCGCCCAGCAGCTCGCGCCCGACCTCGAGCAGGAGCTTCTGAAGGGTGCGGGCGTCAAGGTCGTGGCGCTGAAGCGGGGCCCGACGCGCCACCTGATGCTCAGGACGCCCGAGGATATCCTCCTCAGCGAATCCTACGATCTGCGCGAGACGCGCCCCCTGGGATCGATCCTCGATGCGCTCAAGGTGCTCGCCATGGGCGGTGGCCGCATCATCGGGGTGACCGATCTGCCGCCCAACATGTCCGGCGACCTGATCGACATCGCGCTCGACGAGACGGCGCTCAGGCAGGCGATGCTGCGCTTCTCCGGCAACATCCTCACCCTCTCCGTCATCCTCTCGCTCATCGTGGCGGCGCTCGTCTTCCTCACCCTCAACCAGGTGCTGGTCCGGCCCATCCGGAGGCTCATCCGCAACATCCTCCGCTTCCGGGAGGACCCGGAGGACCATGCCCGCGTGATCGAACCCAGCGGTCGGAGGGACGAGCTCGGCGTCGCGGAAGCGGAGCTCGCGGGCATGCAGACCGATCTCGCCGACATGCTGCAGCAGAAGAGCCGGCTCGCCGCGCTCGGCCTCGCCGTGAGCAAGGTCAGCCACGACCTCAGGAACATGCTCGCCTCGGCCCAGCTACTCTCCGACCGCCTGAGCCAGGTGGACGATCCGACCGTGCAGAAGCTCGCGCCGAAGCTCGTGTCGTCGATCGACCGCGCCATCAATCTCTGCGTCCAGACGCTGAAGTTCGGACGCGTGCAGGAGGCGCCGCCCTTGCGCGAGCGCTTCGCGCTCCGGCCGCTGGTCGAGGAAGTGCTCGAGCCCATGCTGATGCAGGCCTCCGACCGGACCGTGATCTACAACGACGTGGCGCAGGACTCCCGCATCGACGCCGACCGCGAGCAGCTCTTCCGCGTCCTCACCAACCTCGTCCGCAACGCCGTCGAGGCGATCGAGCAGGCGCTGAAGGACGGGCTCGTCCGGGACGAAGGCCATGTGCGCATCCGCGCCTTCCGGGAAGGCTCGGTGACGACGGTCGAAGTGCGCGACAACGGGCCGGGCGTGCCGGCGAGGGTGCGCGAGCACCTGTTCGAGGCCTTCCGTGGCTCGGGCCGCTCCGGCGGCATCGGCCTCGGGCTCTCGATCGCGCAGGAGCTCGCGCATGCGCATGGGGGAGAGCTCAGGCTCATCACGGATCTCGGCGAGGGCGCGACCTTCTGGGTGGAGATCCCGGACCGGGTGAGCGAGCTGCGTCCCGGGCGGCGCGGCTTCCGCAGCGGGAGGTAGGAGCGTTTCTCCCGGAGGGGCGGCGCCTCGCCGCCCATAGGAGGTGCGCGAGGGCGCGCACCCTCCATTCCAAGACAAAAACCCGCTACTTCTCCGTCGGAATGCGGATGACGGTGCCTTCCCGCCGCCGGTCGGCGCCGCCGTCCGGCACGCCGTCTAAGAGCCTTATGCCCTGAAGCCCGCTCGGCATGTCCTTGAGCTCGATCTTGTGGCCCATGGCCTCGAGGCGCGGCGCAAGGGTCTCGAGCGCCGTGCCCTGCTCGAGCTCGGTCGCGCCGTTGCGGTTCAGCACATGCGGCAGGTCGATGGCCGACTGCATGTCGAGCTTCCAGTCGAGGAGACCGAGCAGCGTCCCCGTCACATAGCCGATGATGCGGCTGCCGCCGGGCGAGCCCACCACCGCGAAGAGATCGCCCGAAGGATCGAAGACGATGGTCGGCGACATGGAGGAGCGGGGGCGCTTTCCACCCTCCACACGGTTGGCGACCGGCTTGCCGTCCTTTTCCGGCAGGAAGGAGAAGTCCGTGAGCTCATTGTTGAGGATGAAGCCCGCCGCCATGATGCGGGCGCCGAAACTCTGCTCGACGGAGGTGGTGAGCGACACGGCGTTGCCGTCGCCGTCCACGATCGAGAAGTGGCTGGTGCCGTATTCGGGCTGCGGCGCGGAGGCGGCGCGCGGAAGACCTTGAACGCCGGCCGGATCACCGGGCGCCGCCTTGCCATGATCCCGTCCGGGATCGATGAGGCGGGCGCGGGAGAGAAGGTAGCCCCGATCCAGAAGCCCCTCGCCCGGAACGGGCACGAAGTCCGGATCCGCCATGTAGAGATCGCGGTCGGCGAAGGCGAGCCGGCTTGCTTCCGCGAGGAGATGGACGGCGGTCGGTGAGCGCGGCCTCAAGTCCGGCATCCGGTAGTGCTGGAGAATCCCAAGGATCATCAGGCTCGTGAGCCCGCCCGATGTCGGCGGTGGCATGCCGCAGACCCGGTAGGCGTGGTAGGGGCGGCAAAGGGGTTTGCGCTCGATGGCGCGATAGCCGGCGAGATCGGCGGCCGTCATTTCTCCCGGATTGGAGGCATGCGCGTTGACCGCCGCGATGATGGCGAGTGCGATGTCGCCATCGTAGAAGGCATTCGGCCCACCGGTGGCGATGGCGCGCAGCGTCTCGGCATAGGCGGGGTTCCTGATCACCTGCCCTGCCGGCAGGGGCACGCGCTTGCCACCCTCCTCCCTGAGGTAAAGCGATGCGGCCGCATCGTCCGCGGCGAGTTCCGGTGCATCGGCGATGGCGGCCGCAAGCCTCGGGCTGACGGTAAAGCCCTCTTCGGCCAGGCGGATGGCGGTGTTGAAGAGCCGGCTCCAGGGCAGGCGTCCGTGCTTCTCGTGGATCGCCCAGAGGAGCGCCACGGCGCCCGGCACTCCGACGGGCCTGCCTCCGACCGAGGCCGTCTCGAAAGGCATGGGCGCGCCATCGGCTCCGAGGAAAAGCTTTGGACCGGCCGCCCTGGGCGCCGTCTCGCGGCCGTCCCAGGCCTCCAAGCCACTATCCATATCGAAATAGAGGGCGAAGGCGCCGCCGCCGAGGCCCGACGACTGCGGCTCGACCAGGCCCAGAACCGCCTGCGCGGCGACCATGGCGTCGGCGGCCGTGCCGCCCTCGCGCAGGATCTCGGCCGCGGCCTCCGTCGCCTCGGGCGCGGCCGTCGCCACCATGGCGTCGTGCTCCGCCCGGCCGCAGGCCGAAAGCAGACCCGCCATGAAAAGCAGCAGGAAGAGGGGAGCAAGTCGCGCCATCGAAGGAGACTATCCCTCCGCTCCCTGCGCGGCAATTGACGCCTGCTTCAGGGCCTCCTACTCCCTCTTAAATGCAGAAGCCCGCGCCCGGACCCAACGATCTCATCACCGATGTCGAAGGCCTGGCGGTCGGCAACGCCGGGGACCACGCGGCGCTGACCGGCGTGACCGTGGTGCTGCCGGAACGGCCGGTCGTGGCGGGTGTCGACGTCAGGGGCGGCGCGCCCGGCACGCGCGACATCGAGGCGCTCGATCCCTCGACGCTCGTCGAGGCGATCCACGGCGTGGTGCTCGCCGGCGGATCAGTGTTCGGCCTCGACGCCGCGGGCGGCGTCATCGAGTGGCTCGCGGCACGGGGCGTCGGCTTCACCTTCGGAACACAACCCCTCCCCTGCCCGGTCGTGCCCTCCGCCATCCTGTTCGACCTCATGAACGGCGGCGACAAGCGATGGACAAGTTCGCCCTACCGCAGGCTCGGCCAGGAGGCGGCAGCCGCGGCGGGAAGGACATTCCGCCTCGGCAATGCCGGGGCCGGGCTCGGCGCCACGGCCGGCATCTTCAAGGGCGGGCTCGGCAGCGCATCCTTGACTTGGCGCGGCATGACGGTGGGAGCGCTCGTCGCGGTCAACAGCTACGGCTCGCCGGCCGATCCCGCGACCGGCGCCCTGTGGGCCGAGACGCTCCTGCCCGAGGGAGACCGTCCACGCCATCCACCGGCGCCCGAGGCCGACGCGCTCTTCGGCTGGACCAAGGCGGCGCGCGGCTCGGAAGCCGGCGCCAACACGACCATCGCCGTCGTCGCCACCGACGCCGCGCTCACGCGGAGCGAGGCGCGCCGGCTCGCCATCATGGCGGCGGACGGCATGGCGCGCGCGCTCAGGCCCATCCACACGCCCTTCGACGGCGACACGGTGTTCGCGCTCGCGACGGGATCGCAGCCCATGCCCAAAGCGCGCGCGCTCACGCTCGCGGCGCTCGGCACGCTGGCGGCCGACGCGCTCGCCCGCGCCATCGCCAAGGGCGTGCTCGCGGCGGAAGGGATCGCCGGCTGGCCCGCCTTCAGGACGCGCGCGGCACCCTTTGCCTGAGGGGCGCTTGCCTTTCCGGGAGCGGCGTACTAGGTACGGGCTCTTATGAGCGGCGCCAGGCCGCCAACGGGCACCGGTAGCTCAGCTGGATAGAGCACCAGACTACGAATCTGGGGGTCGGGAGTTCGAATCTTCCCCGGTGCGCCATTATCCCTGCAATCTCAATTATTACAGGAGCGCCTTCGGAGGCTCCTCAGTCACGCTTTGATGGAACCGCCGGCTCAAGAAAACGGGTTGGCGGACCAAAGGGCAACTCCTGCCACCATAGCGCCCCCCGCGACTATCGGGTAAAGCGCTTGCTCTCAGTAGGCGTCGCAACTCCACAGACGAGCCCCGGCTCATGCTGAAGGCCGCACGCCATCACCATGCGGCGTGATGGGACATTCGATGCCGAGACAAGCTCGTAGACATGAGTAGCATCGAGTTCCTCGCAGACGCTGACAATCATTCTGGCGTTGATGTAGTTGCCAAGGCCCTTTCCGCGTTGAGCTTCCGCCACCCCTACGAGACCGCCCCAAGCATACCGGTGATAGGGGCTGTGCGCATTGTGCGGAAGATAGCCATGCGCGGCTGCCATGATCGTTCCACGGCCATCTCCCACTGCCACAGTTATTGCCTGACCAGCCTCTCCGACGAGCAATGAGCCAGAGAATGGCACCATGCCAACCACTCCCATAAGCTGCTGGATGCGAGCAGTGTAGTTGTCCTCCGGCTGAGTCGGAGATGGCAAGTCTTTCAGACCATCGGGCGGCCCACTTGAAACGAGCGGCTGGGATGCCGCCAACGCAGTTTGCCGGTCCGCAAGGAAGACATCCCAGGTGTCGAAACGAAACTTCCTCTTGAGCAGATTGGCACTGATCTCCTCAACTCTGTCGATGGGGATAAGGCGGAAGCCACAGGCCCCATCGCGGTCCAGGAATTCGTCAATGCAGTCCCATCCGAGGCGATCCAGATCATCGCATCCCATCATGCGACCGGTTTGGCAGGCGCCAGGGGTCGTGTTGATGAAAGCAACGTGAGCTTCCGCTGAGGCTTGCAGTCGCTGTTGCAGTTCAGTCCCGAAATAACCTGCCATGCCCCCCTCCTCCTCATGCGCCTCACGCATCGCGTCATCGACAGTAGTGGTCTTCTGACATCTTCCGGAGCCGGACCCCAGGGTCTCCACCGTTCTCCGCGAGGAATTCCACTCCAACCGTCTTTAAGGCGGACTGAAGCGTTTCGGCGTTGATGCTCGTCTTCCTATTTCACCGTCTCCGGTTTCGAACCTGGCGCTAGCGGCGCGTTTCGCCCGCCGCGCGAGAACAGCAGTAGTTTTGCGGGAAAGTCCTTGAGTTACAAGCGCCGGCTCCGACCTATGAACCTGGGAACGGGAGTTCGAATCTTCCCCGGTGCGCCACTTCAATCAATGATTATTCAAAGCTTGGACCAAACACCCTAAGCCAGCTTTCTGAAAATCCGGTTCGGGACGATCTCGGTATATCGCGGGTCTCGCCTGACCAGGAGATCGACGACGCGCTTGACCTGCCGGTCTTCGATCTGCTCGGAGGTATAAATTTCGAGCGTTCCGGGAAACTTGTGCGGGGCCAATGTCGGCGAGACTGCCAGCGACCAGTTGTAGTCGTCGAAGTCGACATAGCCACCTACTTCGAGCAGTCGATCGACAAGAAAGAATGTCAGAGCGTCAACATTCCAGGTATGGGCGCCATCGATAAATGCGTAATCGAAGATAGGCTCTGCATGGCGTTCGATCAGTTTCGATAGTTCCCAATTGTAGTTGTCGAGAAGCTTCGTGCTGCTGCCGTAGCCGCGAACATTGGTAAAACCACTGGCGACCAGTCTCTCGGAGGCGGCGGTGACGTTGTAATCGAAATCAAACAGGTAGATCTCGCCATCGGCCGGCAGACATTTGGCGATCTCGATTGCCGTGTCGCCGTTCAGAACTCCGAATTCGGCGATTCTCTTGACCCCTAATTGCCGGATTGCAGCGACCGTATGCTGGTTGGCTCTCGTCCGGACGTTCGAAGGGTAATTCGGATTGAGCGTCGCCCTAGCTTGCTCGATCTCCGGGAAAGCGTTCGTGGGGAAAACCCCCTCGTTCAGCCTTGAGGCGGCGTTTTTCGCACGCGACCATAGGTCCCGCAGGCTCATTGAAGTTTGCCTCTCCGCAGCAGTTTCATCTGACGGCGATAGGCGGCAACCATCAAGCCATTCGGGCGCTCGTGTTCGCCCGAGCACGACCTCCGTCACGCCGTCGACGCGCAGGTCGAGCCTCCTTCCAATGCACCGAAGAATAGTCGCTGAACCAAACCGAACAATAACGGTCGAGATAAATCAATATTCGAGAACCGTTCAAAGCCCTTTAGGGTCTCCAGGAAAGGAGGCTTCCATGATTTCCGCCAGACCCTTCGACTTTCCCTATGATGGCAAGCTCAACCCGAAGAGCACGGCCCTGGTCGTGATCGACCTGCAGCGGGATTTCCTGTCTCCCGACGGCTATTTCGCCCGCATGGGCTACGACCCCTCGCCGCTCCGCAAGATCCTGCCGACCGTGGCCAGGCTGATCGCGGCCGCGCGCGCGGCGGGGATCGCGGTGGTCCACACGCGGCAGGGCTATCGCGCTGACATGGCCGACATGACGCCCTACGAGAAATGGCGCCGGCAGCGATCGGGCCTCGAAGGGACGGACGTTCTCCTCCGCTCGAGCCCAGGGTTCGAGATCGTGCCCGAGATCGATGTCTCCCCGCGCGACATCATCGTCGACAAGACCTGCAACTCCGCCTTCACCTACACCGACTTCGAGCATGTGCTGCGCGCGCAGGCAATCACGCATCTCATGCTCACCGGGTGCACGACCGATGTGTGCGTCCACACCACGCTTCGCGAAGCCTGCGACCGCAACTTCCAGTGCCTGACCATCGCCGATGCCTGTGCGAGCGGCGACCAGTACGCGCACGAGGCCGCCCTGCACATGGTGACGGTCGAGAACGGCATTTTTGGCGCGCTGGCCGATTCCGGCGCCGTTCTGGCAGGGCTGGCGAAGCTTGCCGCAAACCAATCGGGATGAACGGCACGACGGCGACGTACGTCTCGGAATGGCTGAAAGCATCGGCAGCAACGGAGGAAGACATGCTCAAGCACGACGGCGTCATCTGGCACACCGCGGTCAGCCTCGACGGCTTTGCCGCCGACGTGAACGACAGCCTGGGGTTCATGACGGATTATGAATCCCCCAACCCGGTGATCGATGAAGTCATGGCCAATATCGGCTGCACCCTGGGCGGGCGGCGCGGCTACGACATTTCCCGGACGTGGGAAACGGAGCCGGAAGCCTATGGCGGCGACGTCAAGGTACCCGAATATGTGGTCACCCGCCGGCCGTTTCCGAACGATCCAAAGACCCTTTTCGCCGACGGCAATGACCTGCCCGCCGCCGTGGCCAAGGCCAAGGCAACAGCGAACGGCAAGATGGTCGTCATTCTCGGACCCACGCTGGGCTCGGCGCTGCTCCGCGCCGGTCTCGTGGACCAGATCGTGCTACACGTGACGCCTGTGCTGATCGGCGCCGGCGTCAGGATCTTTGCCGATACCGGCGAGCCTCCGGTACATCTGGAACGGATCCATCTCAGCCAATCCGGACAGACGACCAATTTCATCTTCCGGCCGCTGCCGGCGCAGTAAGCTCATTGGCTTTCGAAGCGTCGTCACCGGCCAAAGTTCGCCCTGATCTCGGCCGCCATCAGCTTTTGAATCTGCCAAAGGTTGCGATCGCGAATGCCATTCTCCTCGAGCTTGGCAATGGTGTTGAACGCATACTGGGCTGCCGATCCCCAATGCCCTGCCGCTCGCGACAGCACGCCAGCGACTTCAGACAGCGGAAGCCTCCCGGCATAGGCGCTCCCTTTGGGCAAGGCGATGAAGGCCAGCGCTTTCAACCGCCCCTCGGCGGTCGAAATCTCGATCCATCGCGGAACGTTGGTCGGAGGGTTTGCATCGATCTCGCGGTCGAGCAACCGGACGATCTGTCCATGGTTGTCCCCCGCGGGCAGGCGATACGCGATCCCGACGCAGGTTCCGCCGCGATCCAGCGCCAGCATCAGGGCGGGCAACTCGCGGGTCCCACGCCACCTGGTCAGTTTGAGGCAGAAGGAGCGATGCCACCCGCGCGCGACAGCGCGCCGCTGCTCGACACTCTGGAACTCAGGATTCCAGATGAGCGATCCGTATGCGAACACCCACAGGCGCTCGGGATCATACTGCGCCAGCACGGCATCGGCCATCTGCGCGATCTCGGCGTCGGTATGGTCGGAGGTGCCCGGTTCCGGGCCGGGGTCCGGCTCCGTCCGTTCGACCAAAGCGACGAGTTCGGCCGTCAACTGCATGCCGCCCCTCTCCGGCGCAGGAGCAAACCCGTTCCATCTGAGAGAAGAACAAGCTCTGCTGTCAAGGTCCCCAAACGGGGGCAACCGGCAAAGCAGCGGATATGCTAGTCTCGCAAGTTCCCAACGGACAGCGGATGATAGCAATGCTGGAAGCGGACAAGGTGTTCGCCGGCTCGATTCCCGAGAACTACGACCGCCATATGGTGCCGTTGATCTTCGAGCCGTACGCCGCGGATATCGCACAACGGGCCGCGGCCCTGTCGCCGAGCGCCGTTCTGGAGATCGCCGCGGGCACGGGCGTCGTCACCCGCGCGTTGGCGCCAAGACTGCCTCCCGGCGCCAGCTATATCGTGACCGACCTCAACCAGCCGATGCTCGACTATGCCGCTTCGCGACAGGCTCTCGACGATCGCATCAAATGGCGCCAGGCGGATGCCATGGCGCTGCCGTTCGAGGATGCGGCCTTCGATCTCGTCTGCTGTCAGTTCGGCGCGATGTTCTTCCCCGACCGCCCCTCCGCTTACCGCGAGGCAAAGCGGGTCCTGAAGCCCGGAGGGCATTTCCTGTTCAGCGTGTGGGATCGCATCGAGGAGAACGTCTTTGCGGACGATGTGACGAATGCCTTGGCAAGGATCTTTCCGAACGATCCGCCGCGCTTTCTGGCGCGCACGCCGCACGGCTATCACGATAGGGCGCTGATCCGCCGCGACCTGGAGGACGCGGGTTTCTCCCGCGTGACGATCGAGACGAAAGCCGAACAAAGCCGCGCATCCTCGCCGCGCCTTCCGGCCGTCGCCTATTGCCAGGGAACTCTTCTTCGCACCGAAATCCAGGCCAGGGAGAGCGGAAAGCTGGAAGCCGCAACCGATTATGCCGCATCCGCAATTGCAGAGAGACACGGCAGCGGCGAGGTTGCAGCCAAAATCCAAGCGCATGTCATCGTGGCCGTAGCCCCGTAGCGAATCCCGGCTTCATCCCTGCCCGCGGGCGCCAATCTCCTCCGGGCATTTCCCGCTTCTTTGCGTTCTCGGGTCGCGCTATCGTGCCGTGGTCGGAAAGGGGAAACCGACCTTGAGGGATGGCCGCCCTACCCTCAGGACACGCCGCTTGCCGCTTCAATCATCATCCTACTCCGCGGGAGGCAGGCAAGCGCAGCCCCAGCCGTCACTTCAGGTGATGCAGGTGCTGCGGTCATAGTTCCACTAGCCGCTGGATCGCGCGCATCGGCAGCACCAACCGAAGCGAGTCCGGCAGCCGCACGAAACCGTTTCCTTCGTAGAAGGCAGCGGCACGCTCACTGATGGCGTCCACCACCAACATCGAGGAACCGACTGTGGCCGCGCTCGCATAGGTGCGCCGTACGGCGTCGGCGAGAAGCATCGCGCCCAGGCGTTCGCCCTGCCGCGCTTCCGAGACCGCCAGCCGTCCGACCAGCGTGGCGCTGACCAGTGGATAGCGCGGGATGTGCTTGCGGGCGGCAGCCGGTACGTCGCCCTGCGCCACCCCGGTCGCGCATAGCGTATAATAACCCAGCACGACATCCGGCTTGTCTGACCCCACCAGAATGAAGACCGCATTTGCCTTGCGTCGCACATCCTGGCTCGCCTGCGTCCGGAGATAACGGTCGAGGCTGTCGACGCCGCAGGAGAAGCCGTCCCGGTCATGATGCGCCGCGAGCGCCTCGATCTTCAGATCTGGCCGGGCCTGCGCCATGGCTTAGGAAGCGACCCGGCGCTTGTGCTCAGCCAGGGCGCGGACCAACCGCTCGCTCGGCTCAGGCGGATCGATCAGCGCTTTGAAGAAGGTCGCGCGGTCGCGATCGGACAGCACCAGCGTTTCATGCTCGGCTATCGTCCGGCGTGCCGTGTCGGTGAGCGCGGTCACGCAGAAGTCGCTGACCTTGCGCCGTGATAGATGGGCGGCCCGCTCAATAAGGTCCTTCGTCTCTTCGTCCAGCCGGAATCCGAGGCGCTCGACGCGGTTGGGCGTTTCTCGTTCGATCTTGGGCTGTTTGCGCGACATTGGGGCACTCCTGCCATCGGTCTACTTTTCTCCAACAATGTACGTCATTTAGACTAACAAATCAACTCTAGTTTCTGTCACCATCACGCCCCGCAACCCGGCTTTGCCCTGCCCGGCGCGTTCGGATATTTCCCGCTTCTGCGCACCTTCAGGTCGCGCTATCGTGCCGTGGTCGGAAAGGGGAAACCGACCTTGAGGGATGGCCGCCCTACCCTCAGGACACGCCGCTTGCCGCTTCAATCATCATCCTACTTCCGCGGGAGGCAGTCATGACTGCGTTCAACGTCGTGCGTTTCAAGGTCAAGCCCGGCATGGACGATGTCTTTCTCGGCGCCCATCGGAACATCGCCGGGAGCTGGCCGGGCATGCGCCACGCGAACATCATCAAGACCGGCGAGGGACGCTACTGCATCATCGGGGAATGGGAGAGCGCGGATGCGCTGGCGGCCGGCCGGCCGCAGATGATCGCCACGCTCGACAGCTTTCGGCACACGCTCGAGGATCTGGGCGGGGGGCTCGGGGTGACGGACCCTGCCGCGGGGCCTGTCGTCCTGACGATCAAATAGCGGCGTCCGCAATTCGTTCGCCTCGCCGCCCTTCCGTTCTCGCCTAGCGCGACAGGAATGCGTTCAGCCGCTCCAGAACGAGATCCGGGGCCTCGAGCTGCGGCAGGTGGCCGACACCGGGAAGCGTTTCGAACGACGCCTGCGGGATCAGCGCATGAAGCGCCCTGCCGCGCTCAAGCGGGATCCAGGGGTCGTCCTCGCCCCAGAGAATTTTGACCGGGCAGCGAATGCTCCCGAACGCCGGCTCGATCTCGGCGGTATATTTCTCATCCGCCTGCGCGAACTGCCGGTAGAAGCTTCCGCGCCCTTCCTCGGACAGCCAAGGCGCGACCAGCGCGTCGAAATCTCCGGGATCGATATCGTTCGCCATCGCTCCCTTGATATAGGCCTCGACAAGCGCCCGGTGGATATGCGGCGGCAGGCCCAGGAAGGCGTCGACGTGACGGCCGACATGATCGAAGAAGGCCGATCCCCAGGGTCTCATCGCGACGACGTTCATGAGCACATACCGGTCGAAGTCGCAGCCATGCAGCAGGTGCGCGCGCAGCGTCGTCGCGCCGCCGAAATCATGCGCGACGACGATCGGCCGCTCGAGCGCCCAATGCGCCAGCATCTCGGCGAACACCTTTCCCTGGACGTCGAGGGAGGTGCGTTGTGCCGCATCCTTGCCCGACCGGCCGTAGCCCGGCATGTCGTACCAGTGGACGCGATAGCTCCTCGCGAGAGCCGGAATGATCCGATGCCATGAGAACGAGGACCACGGCCAGCCGTGGGCCAGCACGAGCGCCGGCCCGCTCCCCGCATGTCCCGCCGCCACCGCGCCCGCGGATGTCTGCGCGGTCTCGTCTAGTCGCCACCGCATCGATACTCTCCATCGGAATGGCCGGCGATCTTATCGGAACCGGGCCGTCGGCAAAGGCGTTTTCCCAGTCCCGCCCGATGGCTTATGAAGGCCTAGGCAAAGAACCCTCCGGACGAGGCGATGGAAGCTCCTCCACTTGAAAGAAAGCTCGTGGCCATCCTCGCGGCCGACATCGAGGGCTACAGCCGGCTCATGCACGAGAACGAGGAGTTGGCGCTCGCCATCCTCACCTCGCACCGGCGCATCGTCGATGAGCTGATCGCGAGCGCCCATGGCGAGATCTCGGGCACCGCCGGCGACAGCGTGCTGGCGGAGTTCGCGAGCGTGGTCGATGCCGTTCGCTGCGCGGTGGCGATCCAGCAGGCCCTTTTCAGGGCGAACCGGGATAACCCGGAGACGGGCATGCAGTTCCGCATCGGCATCAATGTCGGTGACGTCATGGTCAAGGACGGCGGCATCTTCGGCGACGGCGTGAACGTCGCCTCGCGGGTCGAGGCGCTGGCGGAACCCGGCGGCATCTGCGTGACGCGCGGCGTGCGCGACCACGTCCGGGACCGGGTGGACTACCCGTTCGAGGATCTGGGCGAGCACAGCGTCAAGAACATCGCCCGTCCGGTGCGCGTCTTCCGCGTGCTGTTCGATCCGGAAGGCTCAACCAACCTCTACGAGAAACGCGAGGCCGACATGCCGCCTGCCAAGCCGATCAAGCTCGAAGTCTCAGAAGAGGTGACGGATCCGGTCGAGATCGCCTTCTGGCAGTCGATACAGGCGAGCGACGATCCGAACGAATACCGCGCCTATCTGGAGCAGTACCCGGCCGGCTCCTTCGCCTCGCTCGCGGAGGCGCGGCTCGTGAGCAGCGCCGAAGCCCCGGAGCAGCCGGACACCGATGTCGAGCTCGCCTACTGGGATTCGGTCAAGGACAGCGCCAATCCCGCCATGCTCCGCGCCTATCTCGCCAAGTTCCCGGAAGGGTCGTTCCTGGAACTCGCCCAGATCCTTCTCACCGATCTCGAAAAGGAGGGCGCGGCGGGGAA